>JAZRWA010000069.1:0-24437 GCA_045599485.1 Clostridia bacterium
TCCTGCGAAATCTATGAAATTAAGCACAGTACCGAAATCGTTCCGCAACAGACAAGGCATTTGTTGGACCAGAAGAAATGCGACGATACAGCATTCCGCTTTGGTGAGATCAAGCGCAAAGGTGTCATCTATCGCGGTCCCGCTACTATGGTCTGTGAAATTGAATACATCAATGTGGAGGATTATCTGCGAGGGCTCGGGAAGCAATGACTTTTTTCGGTAATAACATTGCAGACATGTACCATGAATTCGCATGAGTAACTGTATAATCAGGTTGACAAACATCTGGAGTGCGAGAACCTGCGCCTCATCATGACAATATCCATAGAACTTTGCTTGCTCCTGGATATCGATGAGCCATGACAAAACAACATTTTTAAGTTGACGGCAAGTTGACGCTTAAAGCGAGTGCAATCAGCGGCGATAATATTAAAAACGTAAAATCCGTTTTTAATGTTTGTATCAGGTGCTAAACAGCGCTATTTCGGGAATTATCTACAGATTTCGTGTGTGTAATTCTAAAATTTCTCAGACGCATAGGTAGTAACAATAGGCATTTAAGTTGACGGGAAGTTGACATCGGAATGACTGGCTTGGTGACAGACAGCCTCGACATTCACAATGTGCAATCTGAAAGCGGCTCGCATTCTCTACGGGCCGCTAAAAACTTAGGAATCGTTCAATATATAGATTTTTTGTCTGAAATCGTATATAATATCGGTGGATAGGATGACGCCGGATCACGCGAGGGTTTCTTAACCAGCATGCTTGTCATGTGGTAGTCGCGCCGGGTATCCTTTCTTTTTTTTGTTGTATACTTGGTCATCAATGAATAAGGCTTATTCTTCACCGGTGATTTGGGCCATATGTTCCTCAAATTCCGCTGCATCGGCAGCATGTTCATGAATGATCTGCACGGCCTTAAGCATGCTGCGAACATGTCCAACATGACCGGTTGCCTCGATAATTTCCTCGATCGCATTATTCATAACAGTCTTGTCGTTCGCGAGCTTATTAATGATTCGGATTGCCCTCATCACACCGCGGAACCAGGCATCCGAGGATTCGGCGTATTCTTTCAGTTCCTCGTTCTCTTCCTCATCTTCAAAGCTCATTTTCCCTAACACTAAAGCCAATTCTTCGTTGAGATCCGACATTTTGCTCAAGCGTGAATACGCAGAGATGGTAAAAGCGGCAGCTACCGGTTTATAAAAATATTTGGAAGGAGATAGCTTGATTGCGATATTCTCTTCTCGGAGCATCTGTCAACTTTCCTTCTTGTTGGTGTCGCGACTACAAGATATGCTGTCGATGCTCTTTTTGCAACCTCTTAGCCTACATGCGAAAAATCTTTCTGCTGCTGATGGCTATCCTGCTGCTGATCGCATCCGCTTCGTTTGCGGAGAGCACTGAAGTTTTCAAAGTCGATCATGAAAATGAAGCCGTTGCCGTCATTCGTGCCCGTCTTGTGGCACGCGATCCCGATTTTATCCTTGCCCTTCCCGGAAGCGGCTATTCCGTGGATACCATTGCTTCCTTTACGCGGAGCAGGAACTGATCGTTCCGGAAGGAGTGAAGCGCATTGGTCCCAGCGCGTTCCGAGGCAACACCGCCGTACGCAAGGTCACGCTGCCGGATTCGATTCGTGTGATCGACAGCTTTGCCTTCAACGGTACACAGCTGGAGGAGATCAATCTTCCCGAAGGCTGCACGGCGATCGGCATACAGGCTTTTCAGTACACTTCCCTTCGTCATATCACGATCCCGTCCTCAGTGACCGAAATCGGGGGCGCTGTTTTTGCCGGCTGCAGCCAATTGGAAAGCGTCGATATGCCTGTCGGAAATGCAAGTTACTTCACCCGGGAAGGCGTTCTTTATAACATTCCCTATGAGGGCGCTTTGCAGATCCTGGCGTATCCTGCAGCGCGTGCGGGAAGAGAATACGTTCTCCCCGCCGAGGTATGCTATGTAGCCGGCGGCGCCTTCAACGGAAGCAAGCTGGAACACGTAGAGCTGCCGGATGATCTGGTCCTGCTGCCCGCCGAAGCCTTCCGTGGCTGCACGGAGCTGAAGGAGATCGTCATTCCCGCGTCCGTCCGCTCCATCTGGGAAGCTGCTTTTATGGAATGCTCCTCGCTGGAAAAGATCACCCTCCTCGGCGATCCCGAGGAAATTATCGAATCCGCCTTCGGTGATCCCGCCGCCCGCCCGGGTTCTCCTGTGATCTGCTGCAAAGAGGGCACATTTGCGATGGAATTCGCGCAGCAGTACGGTTTTGCAACCGAGGTGCTGCGCTGACCATCTGTTCCCGAAGGAATATGACGCAGTCCCGGGAGAATGACGGTCACTCTCATAAAAACAGCCACCGGAGCAATCCGGTGGTTTTTGCATGGACTGTCTGGAGCAATAACATTCTGTTGCTGCCATAGCCTCCGGAACAGGGAATACATCACCTTTGCGAGTCTTCTCATATGTTCGCAAGTTTTTTTCCGTGAACGGGAAGCGAAAGTTTGTTATAATGAAATGGACATATCGTGGTAAGGGGGTGCACCATGGCTTTCAGTGAACTGATCAAGAACTTCGAGAAAGTCCGTTCATATATGCGGGATTTTTATGTTTATGGTTTTAAGGCGCGTGTGGAGTACGATGGGCGAAGCGCCCGGTCCTACGATGATGAAAAACGGCGCATCGAAAGCTGGCTGGGCAGCTACATGCGCTTTACGCAGAACGCGGACGGAAAGAGAGTGTTTCTGTCGGTGGATAACCGTGTGACAGAACATAATCCCTTCTACAAAGCCTGGAAGTCAAAGAGTTTTACGGACGGGGATATCACGCTGCATTTCATCCTGTTTGATATCCTGTATGATCCGGAGGTCAGAAGGACGCTGCAGGAGATCCTTCATCAGATCGATACGGAGTATCTGAACGGTTTTGATGAGCCGATGTGCTTTGATGAATCAACCGTACGAAAGAAGCTGAAAGAATACATCGGGGAAGGGTTGATCCGTGCCGAAAAGGTCGGACGTCAGGTTTTGTACAGTAGAACCGATGCCATCGATCTGAATGGCGCAGAGGATGCCATTTCATTCTTCAGCGAAGCGGCCCCCTGTGGGGTGGTCGGCTCTTATATCCTCGATAAAGGAGCGAGCCAAAGCCCATTCGCCTTTAAGCACCATTACATTACGCAGACGATGGATGCCGACATTGTTGCGCAGCTGTTCACGGCCATGCAACACAAGTGCTATGTGGATGTGGACAATATCAGCCGTCGGAGCTCCACGGCGAAAACGCTTCATCTGGTTCCGCTCAAGATCTACATCAGTGTGCAGAGCGGGCGTCAGTATCTGCTGGCGTATCTGGAAAGCGCACATCGGCTGAACTCCTACCGGCTTGACTATCTGGTCAATGTCATGGAAGCGGAGAAATGTGAGCATTTCGATCTTCTTCGGCAGGCCCTGAACAGACAGAGCGCGCACATGTGGGGCGTCAACTGCCGCTGGAATCCGAAACGGACAGAACATGTTGAGTTTGTTGTGTATGTCGGCGATGACGAACGGTATATAGTGGACAGGCTGGAACGCGAAAAACGCTGCGGCCGCGTCGAGAAGATCGACGATCACCATTATCGGTTCAGCGCGGATGTGTTTGATTCACAGGAGATGCCCCCATGGATCAGGACATTCATCTGCCGCATCACACAGATGGATTTTTCCAACCGGACGGTGGAAAACAGGCTGCGTGAGGATCTGGCGGAAATGTATCGCATGTATGGGCTCGACGGAGGTGACGAACAGTGATCTTCAGTGAATTGTATTCCGTCTACTACAATACGGTGGCAAAGATCCTTGCTGCTGTGGTGGAAACAAAGGCGGATAAAAAGCAGATACAGCAGATCATTGCCGATAACGCCTTTGGGGAAAGCGCGATGGCCATTCTGCCCGCCATGGAGAGGGGTGAATGGCAGATCATCCGACCGGACCTGACAACGGCGATCCGCCATGTGCCGACCATGCCATTGACGGCGCTGCAGAAGCAATGGCTGAAGGCCATTTTGGATGATCCGCGTGTGCGGCTTTTTGATCTTTCCGTGGACGGCCTGCAGGACACGGTGCCGCTGTTTACCCGTGAGGATTATTGCGTGTATGACCGCTTTGCGGACGGCGACCCGTATGATGATCCGGATTACATCCGGCATTTTCGCCTGATTCTGAACGCGATCAAAAACGATCGGCCTATCAAGGTGCTGATGGAAAGCAAACGTGGGAACCGTATCAAGATCCGTTGCTATCCGAAGCGGCTGGAGTACTCGGAAAAGGATGACAAATTCCGTGTGATCGCAGACGGCTGCAAGTATGAGCATTTCAATGTCGGGCGGATCATCAGCTGTGATTACTACACGGGGGAAGCACAGTGGGAACGCAGGACGCAGCAGGACAGACTGTGCGAAGTGGCGTTGTCGATCCGCAACGAACGCAATGCGCTGGAGCGCGTCATGATGCATTTTGCACATTTTGAAAAAAAGGCCGAAAGGATGCAGGACGGTACGCATACCGTGTGGATCCGATATTATGCTGCGGACGAGACCGAAATGGTTATCCGGGTGTTGGGATTTGGTCCGTTGGTAAAGGTAATGGAACCGGAATCCTTTGTTGACCTGATCAAAGACCGGCTGGTGCGGCAGAAAACCTGTGAGCTCAGATGAGTTCGCAGGTTTTTTTCCGTGTTTTTGACGATGAAAGGGCATAGAATACACGTGCAGGACGGGAAAAAGCCCTGCGGAAGATGCACACAGCAATGATTGAATGCAAATGAATTGATACGGCTTGTACCCGTACTTGCAGCATGCATCTTGGAAAGGCATCCACAGCAACGATCGGCAAGCGTATCGATGACCCCTATGGGGGCGCAAGCCCTCCCGATGATGCCTTGTGATCAACTGCCGAAAGGAGAGAAAAGAATGTTTGAAATCGTCGGAAAAGTGAACACTGCCATCTGCTACGCGAAGGTGGTGGAGGCAGAAGCGATCGAGCAGATCCGCTGTCTGTGCGACTATGAACTGACCGCCGGTTCGAAGGTGAGGATCATGCCGGATGTGCATTCGGGCAAGGGGTGCACCATCGGTACGACCATGACGATCATCGACAAGGCGGTGCCGAACACCGTCGGGGTGGACATCGGCTGCGGGATGTATACGGTCTGTTTGGGAAAGATCGAGATCGATTTTGAAAAAGTCGATGAGGCCGCCCATTTTATCCCGAGCGGCAGGAATGTGTGGGAAGGCCGACAGGAGCGCTTTGACATGACAAAGCTGCGGTGCTTCAGAAGCCTGAAGGACACAAAACGCCTGGAAAGAAGCCTTGGTACCCTGGGCGGCGGTAATCATTTTATCGAGATCGATGCAGCTTCTGACGGAACCAAGTACCTTGTGATCCATTCCGGCAGCCGGAGTCTGGGCAAACAGGTGGCGGAGATCTATCAGCAGCTGGCGGTCGATCTGAACATGGGCAAAGAGGACTATTTTCGTCAGCGGGCGGAGATCATCCGTACGTACAAGGAGCAGGGTCGGCGCAGCGAGATCCAAAAGACGATCAAGCAGATGGCGAAGGACTGGGAAGCAAAAGAGCCTACCTTGCCTGCTGATTTGTGCTATCTGTACGGCAGCTATTTTGAGGATTATCTTCATGATGTGGAAATCTGCCAGCGTTTTGCAAGACGCAGCCGCGAGAAAATGGCGGAGGTGCTGCTTGAACGTACCGGCATGAATGGTTATGAGGCTTTCCACACCATCCATAACTATATCGACACAGAAGAGATGATCCTGCGCAAGGGTGCGATAGCGGCACACAAGGGCGAAAAGGTGCTGATCCCCATCAATATGAGGGATGGCAGCGTGCTGGCTGTGGGCAAAGGCAACCCCGAATGGAACTACTCGGCTCCGCATGGCGCGGGCAGATTGATGTCCCGCACCAAAGCAAGGGACACGCTGAACCTGGAGGAGTACCGCCAAAGCATGGAGGGGATCTATTCGACCTCCATCAATGAACACACGATTGATGAAGCCCCCATGGCGTATAAATCTTTGGCGGATATCATGGATGTGATCGAGGAATCTGTTGATGTGATAGAGGTATTGAAGCCCATCTATAACTTCAAAGCCTCTGACTGATGATCTGCGGTCTGCAAAAGGGAGGAAGGCCCTGCTGAAAGAACGGAAAGGCTCCGTGTCGGTTGAGACACGGAGCCTTTTTCGATGGACAGACGGAGAAGGTCAGTGAACGGCGTTGGGGAGGGCGATATCGGAAAGCGGGACATAACCGCTGCTGCCCTCGGCACTGAGGAGGCTGAAGCCGTTTTCGTGAAGGCGGAGGGCTTTGACGTTGGCGGTACCGGATTCTGTGATGAAGGTGATCTCGTATTCGGCGGGGGCGGTGTATTTGTTTTCGTTGGTGTTGTAAGCGGTGACATACCAGGTGCCGGAGGCGGCGGGGTGCGTGCCGAGGAGGGTGCCGCTGCTGTCATAGCGGCAAGCGGCGCTTTCGTAGGTGCCATCGGCGCGGAGAAGGAGGATATCGGGAGCCAAGGAACCGCCGGCGGCATAGCCCCAGGTACCGTCCAGCTGCTGCATGACATCGGTGCGGAAGGCGCTTTCGTCCAACGAAAGAGCGAGGTCGCGCAGGGGGACAAAGCCCCAGACGATGGCACCCTCTTTTGTGAAGGCACCGCTGCCGCTGACGCGGGCGGCGACATAGGCCCAGTCGCTGCCGAAAAGCCCCATGCAGATGAAAGGGGTGTCCGCGGGCACGGAGAACTGCGCGTACTGGGAGACGAGAGGATCATCGGTCAGGAAGGTGGGGCGTGCGGCGTGCACGGGGACATGGAGCAGTCGGGCGGCGATCTCATCCGGGGGATCGGAGAGCGCGGAGGAACCCAGCAGGCTGCTTTGTACCCAGCCGATGCGGTGGGTACGGTCGCTGACGGCATACAGAACGCAGGTCCAGCCGCTGCCATCGGCGGCGGTATAGCCGCGAAGGAGCGTCAGGGAATCCCGGAGGCTGACGGAGGCTTTGCCCTTCGCGGCGCGTACGGCAGAGGCGCCGAAGGGTGCGCTGTACACAGGGACGGCGGACGAACCCACGCCGTGGACAGTCTACCAGTCTTCCCGGAAGGAAAGACAGTGAGCACCGCTCTTGAGAGCGGCGGAAAGCAGATCAACGGACAGCACCTCATCGATGGTGCGGGGAAAGAGGCGCAGGTTAAAATCCGCAAGCGATAACGGCGCGGAAAGGAAGCTTGCACAGCGGAGCCCGTCGTTATACCAATAGCCGAGGATGCTGCCGGGGGCGGCATCGTCAAACGCGGGGGAAACGGTGACGCCCCTCAGGCGGGCTTCGGTCAGGCAATAGTGACCGTCCGTCAGACGGAAGGTGAAGGCTTCCTCGCCGGCGGTGAGGACAAAGCCGTTTTCGATGCGCTGCAGGGACTGCTGTATGTGATCCTGCGGCTGCCATACGGCGGTGTGACAGACCTGCAGCTGCCCGGCGGGGTCGATATAAAAGAGGGCATTGTGATCGCGTGAGCCGAGCAGGGCCAGGTCACCCTGCTGCGGAAACAGGGTGGTGTAATCCGTCCAGGCGTGATCGGAGGAGACGGCGGTGTAAAGCGGTCCGGTCAGCCCCCAGCTGTTGGCGAGGGCGGAGGGGATGAAAAACAGCAGCATAGCCGTCAGCAGCAGGACGGCAAGAACACGAGAATGCATGGGCAGGGATCTCTCCTTTGCAATCAGGATTTACAATGATATAACGCCGCGGCGGGGCGGTTTGTTGCAGGCAAAGAAAAAAGAGCATTGCTGCAGAACAATGAAGGGTTTGGGGGATTTGATTGTATAAAAGCGGTATTTTTTGGACAGAAAAGGTAAATGTGTATTGACAATTTCGGGGGGGGGTATACTATTAAAGTTTACTAATTCAATAAATCAGGAAGGAAAAAGCAAAATGATCAGGAACCTGAAGCGGTTTGCCGCGTGGCTGATGTGCCTGTGCATGGTGTTGAGCTGTGTGGTATTGGCGGAAGAAGAGTGTCCCCATGACGGCGGTGTGGTATACCAGCAGGATGACGAGCTTTCTCATCGTGTGAGATGCGCCATTTGCAATAGCACGCTTTCTTATGACGATCATCAGATGGGCGAAGACGGCGCCTGCACGCTGTGCGGCTGGACGGAGTGCGCTCATGACGGCGGGCGGACCTATTGGAACGCCGGTGATGACGGAACGCATTATGTGAGCTGCGCCAAGTGCGGCAAGTTGCTGAACGACGCGGAAGAGCATATGCCGGGTGAAGACGGCGTTTGCCCGTGCGGCTGGACGGGAGAACATGAGCACGTAGAAGAAGCGCGGAACAACGGCAATGAAGAGACTCATGTGGTCTACTGCGCGGTGTGCGGCGCGTTCCTGTACGGCGGTGAATACCATGTGTTTGACGAAGATGGTGTGTGTACGGAGTGCGGCTGGGCCGGCGAGGAAGAGGAAGAGTGCCTCCATGACGGCGAGCTGGTATACAAGCCAGATGACGAACTGTGTCATCGCGTGCGGTGCGCTATCTGTAACGAGACGCTTGCCTATGAAGATCATTTGCTGGGCGACGACGGCATGTGCACGCTGTGCGGCTGGACGGAGTGCGCTCATGACGGCGAGCGGACCTATTGGAACGCCGGTGAGGACGGAACGCATTATGTGAGCTGCGCCAAGTGCGGTGCGCTGCTGAACGACGCGGAAGAGCATATGCCGGGTGAAGACGGCGTTTGCCCGTGCGGCTGGACGGGAGAACATGAGCACGTAGAAGAAGCGCGGAACAACGGCAACGAAGAGACCCATGTGGTCTACTGTGCGGTGTGCGGCGCGTTCATCCGCGGCGGTGTATACCATGTGTTTGACGAAAATGGGGTTTGCACGCTGTGCGGCTGGAGCGGCGAGGAAGAGGAAGAGTGCACCCATGAAGGTGAACTCAAATATGTTAACAATGGTGATCCGGAAGTGCATGATGAGTACTGTGCCGAATGCGACGGATGGCTTGGCACTGCGCCGCATATCTTAAGCGAAGACGGCGTGTGCACGCTGTGCGGCTATGTGTCCGAAACGCATGAAGAGGTCACTGAAACGCCCACTCCCAAGCCTACGCCCAAGCCTACACCCAAGCCGACTCCTAAGCCCGAAACGCCCACTGCGACGCCTACGGCAGAGCCTGCTGCGGCGGAAGAGGTATATGAGGTCATCGACACCGAAACGGAAAGCGTGGAGGAGCTGATCGGCATCACCGAAGAAGAAACGGAAGCCGCCGATGTGACGGTGGAGATCGTGAACATCGCTGCGGTGCTGGATGCCGAGGAGATGCAGGCCCTGTCCGAACTGTCCGCGACCGAACAGGTGCTGACGGTGCTGGCTGTGCTGGGCATCGATGATGCGATGAACGAGGAAATGGCGGAGAGCGGCATCGTGCTCTCTGAAAAAGCAACCGCCCTCAAGGAAGCGGTGCTGAGCCGTATCGCCGCCATGAACGAGGAGGAGCAGAAAGCCTTCTGGCAGAGCATTGCCGAGGTGTTTGCGACCCGCGTGATCGTGGTGGACGGTGAAGAAGTGGAAGTGATCGTGGTGGAACTGAAGGTCGTCCGTGACGGCGCGGAGACCATCAGCAGCTTTGGTCTGCTGCGCACCGAGGACGGCGTGAAGCTGATCCGCTTCTGAAAAACGAAATCATAAAGCGCTCCCCCGAAGGAAACTTCGGGGGAGTTTTTTGCTGTCGGGGGAAAAGAGGCGAATTGTAAACAAATGAGCAGAAAGGTTGACAGGCGTAGTAGACGCGTGTATACTACATGAACGTAGACAGCTGTTTACTATCCGAAAAGGAGGACGATATTATGCCGATTCAATGTACCGAAGCTGAATGGAAGATCATGGAGGTGCTGTGGGACCGCGCGCCCCGCACCATTGCGGAGATCACCAAAGCACTGGAGCCCACCACCGGGTGGAGCCGTCATGTGGTCATCACGCTGCTCAAGCGTATGGAGGAAAAGGGCACCGTGACGGTGGATGAAAGCGGCGCGGCCAAGCGGTATACCCCCAAGGTCAGCCAGGATGAGGCCAACACCGAGGAGACGGGCAAATTCCTTTCCCATGTGTTCAAGGGAGATGTGTCCCTGCTCATCAACCATCTGGTGGATTCCGACCGCATCACGGCGGATGATCTGCAGCAGATCGTGAACGCCATGCGGAAGGCCGGAAAATAACAAGAACAGCGACAGGAGGCAAACAAAATGCGTACCGCTGTATTGCATAATTTTTTGATCGAAGCGACGATCATGGCGAGCATTGCCATTATATTGATGATGATCCTGCGCAAAACGCTGCGCAGGCCGCTGGGCAACAGCGCCCTGTGCTTTGGCTGGCTGCTGGTGGCGGCTCGGCTGCTGCTGCCCATCAGCATCGGCAACCCGCTGATCGGCACCATCCGCTCCCCCTTTGTGGTGGACACGGCCATCCGTCCCATCGCGGGGCAGGTGCTGGTGCGCACGCGGGACGCGATCGACGAGGCGAACTGGCTGCTGTGGCAGTCGGGCAACCGACTGGGCAGTCAGGTGACCGAACGGCTGATCAGCAGCATGGATTACGGTACGGCAGGCACACGGCTGATGCAGATCTATCTCACCGGCGCGGCGCTGGTGCTGTTGGGATTTGTGATCGGCAATGTGCGCTTTCGGCTGAAGCTGCGGGCGGGGCAGATCGAACCCATCAGCGGCGAGATGAAAAAGCAGTATGAGGCCCTGTGCCGGGAGCGCGGCGTGAAGCCCGTGCCCGTCATTTTTACCGATCCGCTGCCCAGCGCGTGCCTTGTGGGCGTGTTTCGTCCCTATATCGCGCTGCCGCTGACGGCAAGTCCGGCGGACGTCATCCATGTGCTGACGCATGAGGTGTGCCATCTGAAAAACGGCGATCATGTGTGGAGCCTGCTTCGTCTGGCCTGCTGTGTGGTGCACTGGTTCAATCCGCTGGTGTGGATCGCGGCGAACATGAGCCGTACGGATACGGAGCTGCGGTGTGATGACCGCGTGGTGCGCCCCATGAACATGGAACAGAAGACGGCTTATGCCAACGTGCTGGTGCTGGCCGCGGCGCGCCGAAACGCCCCCGGTGTGGCGGTGCTGGCGACCGGCATGACCATGACGGGCAGAAAGCTCAAAAACCGTGTGCTGACCGTGCTGAAGGGGAAACAGCCGCTTCGATGGCTGAGCGTGCTGTTTGCCGTGCTGGCTTCGATGTGCCTGGTGGGCGCCTTTGCCACCTCGGAGGTGCCCGGTACGACGCGGGAAACCATCGACACGGAGGCCCCGGCGCGTCATGTGACGGACGGACTGGAGGGCGGCATGGCGCTGCTGCGCAGGGACGAAGCGGAAGACTATGCCATCCATCTTTGGCGGGATGTGCTGGGCGGCGGCGCCTCGACGGTCAGTACCCGTCTGTTTGAGGGCGACTGGTTTGTGGAAGGACAAGAAAACGAGACCGGCCGCTCATGGTACATGAAGCTGAAGGACAACGGCCTTGTGGTGGATTACGGCGCCCCAACCCATGATGAGGAAATCAGCGAGGTGCCGGCGGAGGAATACGACCGCTACCGGAAAGCGGCGGAGGATGCCGCGGCGTTTTTGCGGCAGAAGGCGGATGTGCTGACCCCCGGCATGGACAAGGTGACGGAGGGCACAGCGCTGACAGGCATTACGAAGAGCGGAAACGGATGCTATTTTCACTTTGTCCTGATGCCGGCGGAGGCGGCCTGCGATGCCGTGAACGCGACGGTGCGCCAAATGCCCGACGGGGCGATGGAGCTTGTGTTTTTTGTGGCGCAGGGCAATGGCTGAACGCGGAGGCGTATATGGAACTGACGGCTGGCTTTGCCGCGGCGCGAACGCTGTCGGCAGAGGAAAAAACGGCGATGCTGTGCTGCTGGTATGATGAGTACGGCACGATGATCCTGCGCACGTGCTGCCTGTATCTGGGCAGCCGGGCAGACGCGGAGGACGCCCTGCAGGAAACGATGCTGAAGGCGTGGCGGCACATGGAACGCTTTTGCACCCGCGAAGGAGGCTATGCAAAGGCGTGGCTGATGCGCATTGCCCTGAACACCTGCCGCGATCTGCTTCGTACTGCGCGGCGGCGGCAGGAGATCGCGCTATCGGAAATGGAAGAGATGTGTGCCCAAAGCGGTGTATCGGACGGCGGACGCGAGCTGCTGCTGGAGGTGACCGCGCTGCCCGCGCCCTGCAAAGAGGCGGTGCTGCTCTATTATTATCACGGCATGACCACGGCGGAAGCAGCCCGGGTGCTGGGCGTATCCGGCTCGACCGTGTCCAGACGACTGAACGCGGCTGTGAGGATACTGAAGGAAAAAACGGAGGCTTGACATGAAACGATTATGCATGCTGCTGCTTTGCGTGCTGCTGATGACGGCGGCGAAGGCAGAGACATTTGACCCGGCCGCATTTGCGCGGATGGCATTGACCGAGATATACGGTTATACCGAACGGGAGGCCGGGCGGTTTGTGATGCGGGAGGACGGCGCGGGAACGCTGCTGTTTTATGACGCGGAGCACCCATCATGGGTCTATACGCTGACCCATGACGGGACGACGTGGAAAACGATGACATCGCCGTTCAAAACGCAATACGAAGCCTATCCCGGCGAAAACGCGGTGCGGGAGGTGCTGCGGCAGGCCAAAGAGAACCGCTGGTTTGAAAGCGGAACGGAAAAGAACCGGGCGGCGCTGCGAAACTGCATGAGCGAGGTGAACGGCATCTGGATCGGCAGTGCCTTTGAAACGGTGCTGGCAGATGACAGGGCGGACGCGGCGGACATGGTGAAGGCCTTTTTTGTGAACTGTTACGGAACGGAAAACGGCTGGCCGGCGGCGCTGACCGAATGGTGCAGCACGGTGCAGGCGGAGTACCGGTTTGAGGCGGACACCGTGGAAAAAGCCCCCGAGGCGGGCATTCGACGCTACACCGAGGAGCATGGGCAGTACCTGCCCGCGGCGGAAGTGACGGAGTTCAAGGGAGAAGTGCCGGAAGAGCTGGCCGCGGTGTTTGCGGCGGAATCGAATCTGGCGGGCTGGACGTGCCTGTGCGGGGCGATGAAGCGGGGAACAGAGCGAAACGACATCGGAGCGACGGGTCTGGCGGTGTTTGAAAAGGACGGAACACGGATCCTGGTGGCGATGGACTGCCTGAAGGGGGCGTGGAACCTTTGGACGCTGGGCCCGGGCGCGGTGGAGCAGAACGCGGAAACGGAGCTATCGCTGCTGGCGGACAACGCCTATGGGGCGCATTTTCTGCTGCGCTCTGACAGCGCAGAGGGCGTGCGCGTACTGCGCGTGATGCTGAGCGTGTTTTTGAGCACGCCGGGAGAGGATCTGCGCGGACACTCCGCCCTGTGCTCGATCGAAGGGTATGAGTTTGTTTCCCCCGACAGGGAGGAAAAGGTGCGCCTGGCGGTGGACTGGAGCTAGGGGCTTTGGCACTACACGGAGAGAAATAAGGACGGCGTGCGCACGGCATCCCTGCGGGTGAACTATTCCCGCTGGCTGGGCGCGTGCGATTGGGCGGATTTTCCCGATACGATCGAGAGGGCGCAGAGCCTGCCGGAGGTGCTGCCCGAGGGGTGCGTGCTGGCGGCGGGGGTGCATCTGCGCAAGGACCATTCGAGCCGTTCCAAAGACCTTGGCATGCTGAAAAACGCCACCGTGATCCGTGTGCTGGACAGGGTCAAGGGCGATCCGTATGACTGGGTGAAGACGAGCCTTGGCGGACTGGACGGCTATGTGGCCATCAACTATACCAGCGCGGGCAGCGACAGCCTTTGCGTGGCGCGGGAATACCCCATGCCGGTGGCGGTGTGCCTTCGATCCGTGCAGCTGAAAAAGAACACCGGACTGTTTAATAAAACCGTGGCGGAGCTGCCGGCGGGGACAAAGCTGCACGTCATCCTGGAGGAAGGTGATTGGCTGTATGTGGTGGTGCCCCGCGGGGACATCGGCTGGCTGATGGATGTGGACGGCACCTATGGTTATGTGCGGCGGAGCGATGTCAGGGTGGGCGCGCTGGAAGCCTGCCTGGAATGGGAGTAAGAACGAATGAAACGAGCAATGATCGTATGTCTGGCGGTGCTGATTTGCCTGTTAATCAGCATTGCGTGCGCTGAAAATGATTATGCCGCGTATGAGCTGCAGCTGGGCGAGGCGTTTGCTGTGCAGGCCCCTGATGTGATCATGGAAAACGGCGACATGCTCTTTCGGGCATGGGCGGACCGTGAGGGCACGGTGGATGAGGCACACCCGTGGCATCTGACCTGGATGCGGGACGGAAAGGTCTATCGGGATGTGGCCTATCTGAATAACGCGCGGTATCCGTGGAACATTTGCAGATTTGCGGTCAGCCGGGACAATGAATGCTATGTCATTCTGCCTGCGGTGGAAGATGTGAATCGTGCAAAAGCCCTCGACCCCGACTATGTGCAGGGGGCGGAGGTGTATCACTGGACGGAGAAGGGGCTGGAGCGGACAGCTGTCCTCCCCGGTCTGTGGGGATATGCGGACATCCGCGTCATTCAGGGCGGTTTTGCCCTGTGGGACCGCGAAAGCGGACGGATGACGGTATGTGCCTGCGATGGCACGATGATGGCGGAATACCCTTTGGACACCTATGAAGACGGTAATTTTGTGGGCTTTGCCGGGGAACTGGACGGCGTACAGCTGGCGGTATTCCGTACCTCACGCTATCAGGGCTCCAATGTGACCAGCCGGGTATATGCCGTTCGGGATGGAATGATCCTTTGGCAAAAGGACTATCGCGCCATGACGTATGCGCATGTGCCGGGGGACGGGTATCTGTACGTCAGCCAATATGATAAGAATTACAGCTCTGTGCACTTTGACCGACTGGATGAAAGCGGAAGGGTGCTGCTGGGCAGGACGCTTTCGGCGGACAGGCTGGTGCTGTCCTGCGCCCTTCGCACAGACCCGCAGAGCGGCAGCCTGCAGCTGTATGGCCGCGGCGTGGCCCGCTCCAGAGAGGCATACACCGCCTTTGTGATGACGCTGGATGAAGCGATGCGGGAGAGCGCACTGCAGGTAGGCACGTTCAACTATCATCGGGATACGGAGTTTGGCGTGATGCCGCTGCCAAAGGGCGGATTTGCGGTGTTCAGCAACGGTACGTATTGGGATGATGCGGAGCGGGAACCCGGCGAGACGAGACCGGCTTCGGGTCTGCCGGTGGTGGTGCCGCTGGAGGCGCTGCAGGAGACAGATCGGCACAGAATCACGCTGAAATAACAAAAAAGAGCCGGGAAAGACATTTTTCCCGGTTCTTTTGCTGTTCAGGCCATGACCTGATACTTGAGGCGGAGGTAGGAGAAGACAATATGCATTGTATCCTGTCTACCGTTCACAATTATAACTGTTGGTTATTTTTCCATAAGATGAATCATATTCATGACAGCTGCCTGTTTTTCAGCTGATAATCTGTAGAAACTGCGAAGAAGCTCTGTTTCTTGATTGGAATAGGCAGTAGAGACATCATGCCTGTCTGATTGCCGTCCGACGATATAGTCGATCGATGTATCAAAAAAATCAGCCATTCGCCAAAGAATTTCAATATCGGGCTCAATGTCATGGTTTTCATATTTGTTGATAGAGGGCTGGCTGACTTGAATCGCATCGGCCAATTTTTGCTGACTTATGCCCTTTTCCTGCCGTAACTTTTTGATGTTTGGCAACATGAATAATCCCTCCGTTTCGCTGCCATCATAACAACCGGAAGGAATATTGTAAAAATCCCAATGAGACTTATTGACAACAACCAATGGTTATATTATAATCTTGCCAAGAAGGAAAGAACTGGAAGAAGGTGAGCGGCAGCTTTTAATACTGAAAGATAAACCGTAATGAAATGCAAAGGAGGAAAATGGCTGACAGAAATTGGAAGTAAAAGATTGCGGTGAATCTGTGTATAGGAAAACATGATGAAGAAGAAAGACTCAAACGATTATAAAACAAATAATAAGGAGGTATAGTCCATGAAAAAATGTGTTGCGTTGCTAATGGCTCTTATGATTATTCTCTCTGCAATTCCGGTATTTGCAGCAGGAACGGCTGATGATGTAAGTGGTAGCAAATTTGAGCAGGTTCTTCTCAAAAAGGGAAGTCTCATTGTAAAGGAATTCATTGATTGCGGATACTTTATGAAGGATAAGGACTTTGACTATGGTCCCACTGAGGCTTTGTTTGGTTTTACTAATACACTTGCTTTTCAAACCGCGTGCCTCTTGGACGTGGAGACAGGGAAAAAAGTGTATGCATTAAGAATCAGGACTGGTTATATTTTAAGCAAAAGTGATTATGGTGAGGCTGTAGGTGTCATGGATGCAGATGAAATAGATGGAGCTATCAAAACACTTCAGTATATTAAAAAGAACATTACAAATCTGAAAGATTATTCAGAAGTCGTCTATACAGCGAGTAGTGGCATGTAGATTGGTGCGTATCATTCTTCAACCAATAATAAGTTGTTTGTTAAAGTCAATTCAAAAGCGACGAAGTTCTATGATATTAGCGAAATCGATAGTCTGATTACATCGTTCCAGAGTGTTCAAGCAAAATTGGGCAAGTAACAGATTATGTCATAGTGAATTGTCGAACAATTACACTCTTGATATCGTTGTTTGAAAAATAGCTGGAGAAATCCAGCTATTTTACTTATTATTTGAATGTTAATATATTGAAGTGTTATTTAAGAAATGACCTGATACCGCAGGCGAATATAGGAATTTTTGAGCACGGTGCAGTCGATGAGCTTGAGCACGCCGAGGGCGGACAGGTCGGAGGGACTTGTCAGCGCATCGCCGTCGATGAGGGTGGGGGTGTCCCTGCCGCCGACAAGCAAGGGGGCGACGACGAGATCGACATAATCGATGAGCTTTTGCCGGAGAAACAGGCCGTTGACCGTGCCGCCCGATTGAATGGTGAGGCGTTCGCAGCCAAACTCCGTTTTGAGGCGGCGAAGGGCGTTGGGAAGGGCATCCTCCTGCAGGATGTGCAGGTTATCCTCTTTGACGTGAAAGGCGGGGTGGTTTGGGTTTGCGGTGATGAGCACAAACCGCTGCGAGCGGGCGCAGAAATATCGGATGCCGTGCTCCGTCAGGTGGTGGTTGTCAAGCAGCACAAAGGAGACCGGGGTCTTTTGCGGCAGGGGCAGCGTGTTGACGCCCATCTTTTGCTGCACCCTTCCCGTGTTGAAGGACCACAAGTCGGTGGTCTGCTCGATGTCGTAGTACTGCGGCAGCCCCTCCTTCACGCCGTCGATGTGCGGCAGGTCCCGATCGAAGTCCAGGTCGTCCGTGCGGCCCGTGCTGATCTTGCCGTCGGCGGACATGAGCATGAAAAGCGTGGTGACAGGTCTGTTCATGCGTTTTTTCCTCCTGTTTTTGGGCTGCTCCCCGGGCCGTTTCGGGGGAGTTCCCCGGCCCGAAATGGATGATTTTTGACGCAATTTGGATGCGTTTTACAGCCCCTGCCGCTTCATGAACGCATCCAGCTGACGCTGCGTGCGGAGGACGACGGTCTTGCCCGCATACTGCGTGCGGACGCGTTTGAACATCTCGCGGGTGGAACGGGTTCGCCCCTTCCACAGGATCCACTGCACAAACTCGCCGTCCATTTTTTCGTTGCAGCCTTCGGCCATGTCGGGGCGGGTCTTGCCCCGGTAGGTGCGGTAGCGGCGGGCGCAGCGGAACAGGCAGCTGAAGCGGTTGAACAGCAGCTGGATGATCATATCGGCTTCTTCGCTGCGCTGCTCAAAGCTCAGCTTGCTGTAGTTGCCGTCGATGACCCAGCCGTCGGGGTGGGTATCCAAAAATGTTTGCACGATCTGCTTTTTTTCGTCCCCGGGGCGAACGCCCCAGCCCGGCAAAAACTGCACAGAATCGAGGTGCAGGGCGGGAATATGGTGTTTTTCGGCCATTTTTCGGCACAGGGTCGATTTGCCCGCGCCGCTGTAGCCCAAGATCTGGATCTTCATCGTGGTTCTCCTTGGCGCGTTTTGTTCAGGCGGGAAAAAAGCACCGGCGTGATATCGGGATAGGTCAGGCTGTCGGGAAGGCGGTAAAAGGTCTTCACTTCCGCCATTTCGCTCTCGGGCAGCGGGGAAAGGGCACGAATGTGCGCCGCAAAGACCATGCCGTTGGCAAAATCATCGGTGCCTTCATGCCCAGCGCGGTAATCGCACAGGGGAGAGAGGTCAAAATCCACGGCGCCCGATTCCTCATACAACTCTCTTTTTGCAGCCTCAAGCGGCGTTTCGCCCGGCTCAATGTGCCCGCCCTGCGTTTCCCACGTAAGGCGGCTTTTGTGGCGGCTCAAAAGGATCTTGCCCTCAAATTCGGACAAAATCACCACATATTTGTAGTTTTTGAGGCTGTTTGTGTCAAAAACGGTGCAGTACATTTCAGGATCGCTCCGGTGGCAGTTGATTGAAGGTCATTATACACCCTGCACAGCTTTTTGAAAAGGGATAGGGAGATGCATATCATTCACGAGCATGTTTTAAATATGGAAAATGATTGAATTGGGTCTTTGATTGTGTTATTATCAGAATATGGAAATACTGCTTGAATGGAAGCAATATTGGATGGCAAGGAGTACCAAACGGAAACGAGCCGGAAAGGAGAAACAAATGAGCGAAGTGATGACGGATCATGAATTTGACACGGTGCTTGAACTGATCGCCAAGATGGTTGAGAATGTCAAGAGTGTGGAAGAAATAGCCAAGGTTGCCGAAGCAATTCGGAACATGAAGAAGTAATAAAAAAGAACCTGCGGCAACAGGTTCAGATGTCGCCGAGGGGTACTTGCCACCCTCGGCTGGCGACAAAGATAGTATATCACCTTTGAACAAAATAGTCAACATGGGGGATATTTATGAAACTTCATCCGAGAAAGAGAAAAGATGGACACGTCACAAGTTATTACCTGATCATTGGCAGCAAGGAAGCAAGAGAAGCCGGGCTGATCGATGAAAATGGCGATCCCATTGAATTGCAGAAGCGAGTCGACACGGAAAAACAGGTATTGATCGTCACCAAAGGTACATCGCTTCCGGAATCATCCTGCGCGGATGCGGCGGAGGATACATAGACGCCTTGAATAAGTAAAAACCGTCCCACGGCAACAAGTGGAACGGTTTTTGCATATTTTAGCGCTTATCGCACGATCTCCCTTCCGCATCCGCGGCAGGCATCCTCGCACCAGATGAGCATCGTGCCGCATTCAGGGCAGCGGTGCTGCTTTTCCTGCTCCTCCACCCAGGCTTCCACGCCCATTTCCCGCTGCTCGCGAACGTAATCCATGATGTGCTCATGGTGGCTGATGCCATTCACCACATGGCAGTCCTTGAAACTTTCCAGCCGTTCACAGGGAAAATCCTTGCATTCGCTGCAGCGGGTGATGCCGTGCTCCCGGGCGCAGGTGCGGAAACCGTGCTTGCAGACAAGGCACCGCTCCGCCACATGATCGGACAGGCAGCCATTGCACTCACCGTTTGCAAAGGTGGGGCAGGTCTCGCAAAACAGACCGCAGATGCCGGTCACTTCGTTCGCGGCGTATTTCATATCAGTATCCCTCCATGATGGATCGACTGTATTATATCGCGCGGGAAAGTCCCCGTCAACAAAAGGGTGCTCAGCCGTTCAGGGCAAAAAAGGTCAACGCGACCGCGCCGGCGGCGGCGTGTGTGCCGATGACGCTGCCCACCTTGGCAATGGGCAGATGGTCGGCCTTGCCCTCATACAGATCCTTGCTGTCAGCCATGTAGCGCTGCAGCAGCGTGTCATCGTTGCCGCTGTAGGCCAGGCAGAAGGGACGGTCAAAATCGATGCCGCTCTCCAGCGTCAGCTGCCGCAGCAGGTTGTTGATGTTTTTGGGGCCGCGGGCCTTGCCGAGCATCTCCACCTTGCCGTCCACAATGCCGATAACGGGCTTGATGCCCAGCAGCGTGCCGGCCAGCGCCACGGCGGAGGAGATGCGCCCGCCCTTTTTGAGGTTTTCCAGCGTGTCCAGCGCCGCGATGACGCGCACCTTTTTCTTTTCGGCTTCGATCGTCCGGACGATGGACGCGGCGTCCATGCCTTCATCCCGCAGCTGCAGGGCACGCTGAATGATGATGCGCTCGCCCAGGCTCACGTTCTCGCTGTCGATCACATACACCTCGCCGCCTGCGTTTTCGGCGGCAATGCACGCGCTCTGGTAGGTGCCGGAAAGCGCCGCGCTCATGGTGATCATGATCACGGTATCGCCGTTTGTGATCGGCTCGCGGAGCGCGTTTTCAAACGCCGTGGGCGATACCTGACTGGTGACGGGCAGCGCTTTGCACATCGCCAGCTTTTGATAAAATTCCTCGGCGGTCAGGTCCACACTGTCGCGGTATTCGGAGCCGTCCTCAAAGCGGACGGTCTGCGGTACATGGATCAACCCCAGCTGCGCTGCCTCCGCGGGAAAAATGTCCGCAGCGGAGTCAATGATAAAGCGAATGGCCATGGTTCCTCCTGTGGCTGCCGTGGGGACAGATCAGCCCTCCGGCAAGCCTTTTTTACTCATTTCGATCAAATTTTCGGCGATCAGGTCTAGCGCCTTCTGAAAATCAGCGCGCTGCGCATCGGTCAGCCCGCTGCCGGCCAGTTCAACGGCCAGGCTTGCCTTGCGGCATACGGTATCGCTCAGCTTAAGTCCCGCTTCTGTCAGTATCAGCCGGGCCCGGTACATCCCCGTGGAACCGCCTTCGCGCCGCACAAAGCCTTTCTTTTCCAGGTCAGATACGGCGCGGGAAACATCGGATTTGTCCCGGCGGCACAATTCGCCCAGCCTGGCGGAGGAAATGCCCTCGGGATAGCGCCGCAGCGTGGTCAGGTAGGCGGCATAGCTGCCCTTCAGATCATACAGCGCCAGTTCATCGGTCGCAATCTTGTGCCAGCTGTATTCAATTTCCGATATGCTCATCAGAAACCGTTCAAACCTTTCGGTCATGCCCAAGCCCCTCCTTTGCAGCAAAATGTTGACAACTCAACATTTGCCAGTGTAGCACATACATGTTGACATGTCAACAAGATCTGTAAAAAAACGGGCAAGCCGAAGCTTGCCCGCGGATATCGCCTTATCAGCGGTTGGCGTACAGCTGCGTGGCGCCGCCGGGGGCGTCGGACAGGCTGTTGCCGTAATACACCGTGCCGCCGCTGCCTTCCCATACATAACTGTAGGAGGTCGGCACCTTCACGCTGCTGCCGTCGGACAGGGTGTAGTCGTTCTGGTCAAACATGTAATCGGAGAAGCGGTCGGAGGAGTAGCTGCCCGTATAGCTGTAGGACATGCTGCTTTCCACCATGGAGAAGGTGAGCGCTGTCATCGAAGCCATGTAGGCGGAGCTTGCGGCGCACATCATGTTGATCTTCTGGATGACATCAGCGGCAATATCCTCGGTCAGGCGGTCATTGAGCGCCATCATTTCATCGTTGACGGAGGTGTTTTCCACAAAGGCGGCAAACGCGCCGTCGTGGATGCGCTCATAGCTTTCCAGCGGACACCACAGGATGTAATAGTTGGGGATCTGCCATACGATGTTGGTCAGCTTCGCGCCGTAGGAATTGGAGGAGTACTGATACGCATAGTCCTCCGCCATGATGCAGATGCAGTAGGTCTTGCCGTCCTGCTCATAGGTGTACACGCGCTCCGCGGCGGTCGTTTCGATCCAGTCCACATAGATGCCGTACTTCGTCAGACCGGGGGCCACTTCGTTATTGATCATCGCATAGGCGGCGTCCATGCGGGGACGGATGGCGGAAATGTCCTCGCTCTTGTAATAAACGGCGTTCGGCTGCCACTGCTTCGCCAGCGCGTCGCAGTAACCGTCCGCGTTGACATAGCGGCGCATGAAGCTCATGGTCTGTACGTCCAGCTCGCCTTCCTTGTGCTGCAGCAGCGAATGGGAGGAATAGACGCGGTCCAGATAATCCTCGCCGTAATAGTACATCATCTTGGCATCGTCCTGCTTGCTGCTGACAATGACCGACACGCGGATGGGATGCCCCAGCGTGCTGTTTTCATCACAGTTGTTGATGATGCGGGTGCCGGTATAGCCGTTGGGCAGCACGTACTGACCCATGATGGCGGTATCCCAGTCGATGGGCTTGATGGTAAAGCCCGCGGCGGCGGAGGAAGTGGTCTTGGTGGAAGAACTGCCGCTGATGCCGGGCACGGCGGCATGGACGGGAAGTGCGCTGAAAAGCAGCAGCACCGCCAGCAGGACGGAAAGCATGCGTTTCATCGTGAGGCTCCTTTCATGAAGGGTCGGTCGGGTATGCACAGTGTGTTTGATGGATCTGTGTTTATTCTATGCGATGGCGGAAGCCGTGTCAATGCCGTAACGCAAAAACATCCGTAAAATCGGCATTTTTTAAGAAAAAAACCCTGTGCCGAAACAGAAAGCGGCACAGGGGCGGATGCTGCCGATTGTGTTACAGCAGCGTGAGGGTGTGCGTGGTCACCGAGGTCTCTCCCGCGGGCACGGCGACAAAGCCGGGCTTTTTGCGGATGTCGGCGGGGGCGTCCACATAGTCAGGGCCGTTGCGCCACGGCTCAATGCAGATGTAGCCGGCGCCGGGCTTGGTCCACAGCATCAGCACATCGCAGTCGGGATACTCCACGCGGATGGCGCGGTCATGCAGGGGCGTTCTGAGCGTCAGCGCGCGGGTCTTGAGGTCGGTAAACACCAGCGCGTCCACCGCAAAATACTCATATTTCAGGGCAAAATCCCTGGTGTTTTCGCAGATCGTCTCGGTCTCGTGCGTGATGAGGTTGCCGATCAGCGTATGGCTCTTCCAGCATTCCTCGGTGTCGGATTGCACATAGTAGCTTTCAATGCCCTCGGGCGTGGCATACGCCTCGTGCGAACCGATGGAATAGACCAGCTCCCGCTCATCCTCGTTGGTGACGGTGTTTGTGATCTTGATGCTGTCGCCCGCCAGCGTATAGGTGGCGCGCAGCGTATAGCGGAAGGGGAAGGAGCCCTCCTTGGACAGCGAGATGGCAAAGGTGGCGGTGTCCTCGGCGGCGCTTTCCAACTGCCACTCTTCCTTGCGCACCAGTCCGTGCTTGGGCATGGTGTAGGCCACGCCGTCCAGCGTGTAGCCGTCATCCTTCATGCCGCCGGCGACGGGGAAAAGGATGGGCGCACGCCCTGCCCAGAAGGCCGGGTCGCCCTGCCACAGGCGTTCGATGCCGTTCGCGTCCCGGATGGACTGCATTTCGGCGCCTTTGGTGGAAATGACCACGGTCATGCGGTCATTTTTGATGGTGATGAGGCTCATGATGGCATCCTCCTGTTTTTTCAGATGGAAAGACGGGACACGGGCATGCGGGACAGGAAATCGTCATAGGCGGCCTTTTCGCACAGCAGCGTGCCCTCACGGATGAGGGAGCCATGGGCGGCGGCCACGCCGGAGCGCAGCCATTCGCCGCGGTCCTGCGTCTTCAGCATGGCGGCGCAGATGCCCGCCACCACCGAGTCTCCCGCGCCCTGCGCGCCACGGACGGCAATGTCCAGCCCTTCGCTGAACCATACCTCGTCATTGCTGACCATGATGGCGCCGTCCTTGCCCAGTGTCAGGCACACGGTGCCCACTCCCTGCGCGGTCAGTTCGCGGCAGGCGGCCACGCACTCGGCGGTGCCGTTCAGCTTTTTACCCAGCAGCAGCTCCAGTTCGCCGATGTTGGGCTTGATCACATCGGGGTTGGCCTTGAGTCCTTCCACCAGCAGCGGACCGGTGGCGTCCAGCACACAGGGAATGCCCTGCGCGTGCGCCAGCTCAATGGCTCGGCGGTACAGGTCGGGGGAAAGCCCGGGCGGCACGCTGCCGCACACCACCAGCACAGCGGTCTCGGGCAGCACTTCCTCCAGCAGCTTCAAAAAGGCGTCGCCCTCGGCAGGGTCCAGCTTGGGCCCCTTGCAGTTGATCTCCGTCATCTGACGGGCGGCCAGGTCAAACACCTTGGTGTTGACGCGCTGTTCGCCCTCAATGGCATGGAAGCGGAAGGGAATGCCCTCCTCCTCCAGAAAACGGCGGATGCCCTCGCCCCCGCGGGAAAATTCAAAGCCGATGGCCAGCGTCGGCACACCGATGTGCGCCAGCACGGCGTTGACGTCAATGCCCTTGCCGGCGGCGTTTTCAATGATGGACTGCACCACATGGTGCTCCCCGGGAATGAGCTGCGGAATCTGCAGCGTGCGGTCGGTGCAGGGGTTCAGGGTGACGGCGGTCACTGTTTTCATAAGCGGTTCGCCTTTCTTATTTAT
>JAZRWA010000070.1:0-43875 GCA_045599485.1 Clostridia bacterium
GGCGATTCCATCGGCGAGCACGCCCATGAAGGCGACGGCGAGCTGTTCTACATCCTCAAGGGGCATCCCACCTACAATGACAACGGCACCTGGTGCACTCTGGAGCCCGGTGATTTCACCGTCTGTTATGACGGCGAGACCCACTGCATCCAGAACAACACCGAAGAACCTGTGGAATTCATTGCTCTGATCCTCTACAGCAAATAATCACCAACCGACCAGAATTGAAAAGGTCTTTGGATGAAGAAAACAACAAACGCAGCCCTGCCGCATGTCATGGCGCTGTTTGCGCTGGAAGGCGTTCTGCTGCAATATCAGACCTCACTCAACAGCTTCAGCAACAACCTGTACGCCACCAATATGGGTGCTACCGACAGCCAGATCGGTCTGATCCAGCTGGTGCCCAATCTGGCGGCTTGCCTGCTTCTGCTGCCTCTCGGCCGTCTGTCCGAAAGGATGCGTTCCTCCCGCACCATGCTGATCATCCTGCTGTCGCTGCTCGGCATGGGATACATGGGGCACGCGGCCGTGTCGACGACCGGTGCCTCCGGCATTCCGCTGATGTATATCACGCTGGCGCTGACGGTCGGTGTCATCGCCCTCTACGGCGGGCAGTGGCAAACCTTTTTCGGGGATGTCATCCCGATTGAAAACCGAAGTACCGCGTATGGACGGCGCAATCAGGCCATGTATGCTCTGTCCATCGTCACGCCCCTTCTTTGCGGCACACTGATGAACCTTCAGCCGGATGCAGCCGGCAAGCTGAGCGTTCTCCGCATCTTTTATCTGACCGCGGCTGCCGCCGCCTGGCTGCAGGTGTTCGTGCTGCTGCGCATGCCTGCCTGTCCGCGGGAGATCGACAGCAAACCGTAGCCGCTGCGTCAGGTCCTCCCCGCAGTGCTCAAAACCGTCACCGAAAAAGAATTCCTTTGGTTTCTCATTCCTTTCCTGCTGTTTTACATCTCCTGGCAGATCGACTGGAGCATGTGGTATCTGGCGCAGGTCAATTACCTGTACCTGAATGAATCGCAGCTGTCCATTTACAGTGCCTTCTACAATGTCGGTCAGCTGGTGGCAGTCGGCATTCTGGCCGGCATATGCCGCCGTAAAACACCGGACTTTGCCGTCCTCATCGGTGCCATCGGTCTGGTGACCTGTCCGATTTCGATGCTGATCGCATTGCATCTGCCCAGCGGCATCGCCTTCTGGTTCTTTACCTTCGCCCTG
Source organism: Clostridia bacterium (assembly GCA_045599485.1). GTDB lineage: Bacteria > Bacillota > Clostridia > Christensenellales > Aristaeellaceae > SFMI01. Next base: position 1,228 of record JAZRWA010000070.1, read on the forward strand.
AGCGTTTTCAACGCCGCCGAGTGCGCAGTACCCATGTCCGCCGTGCAGATCCTGCTAAGGCTCTCTCCCCGCCGCAACCGTGCCCTCATCGCCAACCTGTATACGCTGCTCATTACCCTGAGCAACAGCATCACACCGTGGGTCGGCGTACGCCTCTATCTAGCGCTGGGCGGCGATCGCAGAGCGCTGCACCTGTTCATGATCATCGAATTCGCGATGCGCTCCGCCGCCACCCTGCTGCTGGTCATCCGCTGGCGCCGCATCAAAAAGCAGTCTCTCTGAAGGACAAAACGGAGCCGTCTCCTTGGCTCCGTTTTTGATTGAAAACAAGAAGAAAACAGCCCTAACATTGCAAAAGAACAATCATAGTGCTACAATAAACGGGATTTTCGTTCCATCCGCCTATGGCAGAAAGAGGCTTTATGAAACAGATCATCGATATTCACGCTCACGTTTATCCCGATAAAATCGCCCTCAAAGCCGCGCAGTCCATCGGCCGTTTTTATGAGATCGATATGGCGCTGGACGGCACGCTGAGTACGTATCTTTCCGCGTCCGACAAAGCCGGCATCTCCCTGTCCGTTGTGCATTCCGCTGCTGTCACGTGGGAAAGGGTCGCTGCCATCAATGACTTTATCGTCTCCTGTGTTGAGGCTCACCCCGGCCGTCTCATCGGCTATGGCACCGCCCATCCCGATCATCCCGAAGCGGAAAAGGAAATGGACCGCATGGTGTCCATCGGTCTCAAGGGCATCAAGCTTCACCCCGACTTTCAGTATTTCCATCTGGATGACCCCGCCGCCGTCCGCCTGTTTGCCATGATGGCAGAGCGCGATCTGCCCGCCATCATCCACACCGGCGATACGCGCTATCCCTACAGTGAGCCGGAGCGTATGGCCCGCGTGTTGGACGCCGTACCTTCCCTGCGTGTCATCTGCGCCCACATGGGCGGCTGGTCCCGCTGGAATGACGCCTGGAAGATTCTTGCCGGTCGCGAGCAGGTATGGGTCGACTGCTCCTCCAGCCTGTACGCCATGGCTCCGGAAGACGCTGTCCGTGTCATGCGTCATTACGGCATGGACCGTGTATTGTTCGGCGTCGATTATCCCATGTGGTACCCCGACATCGAAATCAGCCGTGTCGAAGCATTGCCTCTGACCGAGGCTGAAAAAGAACAGATCTATTACAAAAACGCCCGAAGTTTTTTGGGACTGGATTAAACAGCAAAAGACCGCGGAGACCTTTCCTCCGCGGTCTTTTTGATTGCTGTTTTACTTGCCGCTAGCACCGTAATTGGCCAGCACACGGGCGGAAGGATCGTTGACGTTGCAGCCCTCCCAGCTCTTGTTGGGCATCCAGAAGTCCACCACCATTTCCGCCTGTCCGGGATAATACTTTTCAAAGATCTCCCGGTACAGAAGGGATTCCTTCGTGAAGGGCTGTGCCCAGGCATACTTCATCCGCTTCTCCTCAAATTCCGCATCGGTGTAGCAGCCTTCAGCGTATTCTTTCAGGTCATCTACCATGCTGTGTCCGACCGCGTCCGAGAAGGCAGCCTTTTCACGGAAGAGGATGTCATACGGCAGGCACTCATCCGCCTCAAAGGCTTTGCGCAGCAGGTATTTGCCCTTACCATAAACGTTCATTTTCTTTTCGGGGTTCAGCGCCATGACATACTTGACAAAGTCCAGATCACCGAAAGGCACACGCGCTTCAAGAGAGTTGACCGAGATGCAGCGATCCGCGCGCAGCACATCGTACATGTGCAGTTCCCGGATGCGTTTTTCGGCTTCCTGCTGGAAGGCGGCGGCATCCGGCGCAAAAGCAGTGGATTTATAGCCAAACAGCTCATCGGAGATCTCGCCCGTCAGCAATACACGGATATCGGTGTTCTCATGGATCCATTTGCAAAGCAGATACATGCCCATGCTGGCACGGATAGTGGTGATATCATAGGTGCCCAGCATGCGGATGACCTCTTCCAGAGAAGAAAGCACCTGCTCCTTGGTCATATACACCTCGGTGTGCTCGCTGCCGATGTAATCGGCCACCTGCTTGGCATATTTCAGATCGATGGCATCCTTTTCCATGCCGATGGCAAAGGTTCGGATGGGCTTACCGCTGTGTCTGGCAGCAACGGCGCAAACCAGAGAGGAATCCAGACCGCCGGAGAGCAGGAAGCCCACCTTGGCATCGGCCACCAGACGCTTTTCAATGCCCGCGGTCAGCTTGTCATGAATGTTTTTGAAAATGTCTTCCAATCCATCATCGCACACACTATCGGCGTGCCAGATGGTGCTGTAAGCGGTAAATGTGCCGTTTTTCCAGTAATGTCCGGGCGGGAAGGGCATGATATGCTCACACAGCGCCGTCAGGTTCTTGGGCTCACTGGCAAAGCAGATCGCGCCATCCTTGTCAAAGCCGTAATACAGCGGACGGATGCCGATGGGGTCGCGCGCAGCGATCACCTCGCCGCTTTTTCCATCAAAAATGATCAGGGCAAACTCGGCATCGAGGCGGCCGAACATTTCCGTGCCGTATTCTTTCCACAAAGGCAGCAGGATCTCGCAGTCGCTGCCGCTTTTGAAGCTATACCCCTTCGCAAGCAGCGCTTCCTTGTCCTTTTCAAAGCCGTACAGCTCGCCGTTGCATACCACATAGGAGCCGTCCATTTCAAACGGCTGCATGCCCTCGGGTGTCAGGCCCATGATGGCCAGACGATGGAAGGCGATCAGTCCCCTGCCGGTATCCACCACGCGGCTGTCATCCGGGCCGCGGGACACGGTCTCGGCAAATCCCTTCAAAAACTCATCCCGGTACAATCCACAATAGCCGGCAATTGAACACATAACGATTTCCTCCCCAGATATTGGACCGGGCCCCGGCTTGAAACAAGTCCGGGGCCGCGATCTGTTTTGTCGGCAGAGGAGAAAATCCTCTGCTCTCGATTATTCCACGTCCTGCAGGGCGGCAAAGTTTTCTTCGCCCGTGCGGACCTTGACAACACGTTCTACGCCGTACACAAAGATCTTACCATCGCCGATGTGACCGGTATACAGCGCTTTCTTGGCAGTCTCGATCACCTGATCCACGGGAATGGAGCTGACAACTACTTCCACCTTGACCTTGGGCAGCAGCGTCACATCCATTTCAACGCCGCGGTAGCGCTCGCCGGCACCCTTCTGCACACCGCAGCCCATCACCTGGGTCACGGTCATGCCGGTCACGCCCAGCTCATTCATCGCATTGCGCAGCTTGTCATAGCGGCTCAGCTTGGCAATAATGACCACCTTGTGAATGCCGGTGTTGATCTCCGGCGCCTTCATCACAGGCACCGCGGCGTTCACCATGACGGGGCTGGCCTTGCTGATATCCTCCACACCCAGGCTGGTGTTTTCGTTCACGCTCATCTCCATGCCGGAAGCATCCATGATGGAGAAGCCGGAATAGGCGGAGGGCAGGCCGTGCTCGGTCGCGTCCAGACCGGTAATCTCTTCTTCCTCGGTCACACGCAGACCGAAGATAGCCTTGATAATCAGGAAGGTCACCGTGATGGTCACAGCCGTCCAGGCTGCGGTGCCCAGAACACCCACGATCTGCAGGCCCAGCTGATCGAAGCCGCCGCCATAGAACAGACCCTTGCCGGCGATCTGGTTGGCACCAAAGTTGATGCCGTCGCCGATGCCTCGGGCAAAGCCGGGAGCAGTGTCCGTGGCAAACAGGCCCACAGCCAGCGTGCCCCATACGCCGTTCATGAAGTGCACCGCCACAGCGCCGACGGGATCGTCGATGTGCAGCTTGTTATCCAGCAGCCATACGCCAAAGCACACCAGCAGACCGGAAACAGCGCCGATCGCGATAGCGCCGGCGGCGTCACACACATCGCAGGGAGCGGTGATGGCGACAAGACCGGCCAGAGAAGCGTTCAGGCACATCGAAACATCGGGTTTGCCGTATTTGACCCAGGTAAACACCATGCAGACCACGGTGGCAATGCTGGGGGCGATGGTGGTCGTCACAAACACGGAAGCCATTTCATCCACAGTGACACAGGCAGCACCGTTGAAGCCGTACCAACCCAGCCAGAGAATGAACACACCCAGACAGGCGATGGGAAGATTGTGGCCCGGGAAAGCGTTGACCTTGACGATCTTGCCCTTGGCATCACGGGTAAACTTTCCAATGCGCGGTCCCAGCATCCAGGCGCCGATCAGCGCGCAGATACCGCCGACCATGTGAATGCAGGTGCTGCCGGCAAAATCGTGGAAGCCCATCTGCGCCAGCCAGCCGCCGCCCCAGGTCCAATGAGCCTCAATGGGATAGATCACAGCGGAGATAACAGCCGAATACACGCAATAGCTCAGGAAACGGGTGCGTTCTGCCATGGCGCCGGAGACAATGGTCGCGGTCGTCGCGCAGAACACCAGGTTGAATACAAAATTGCTCCAGTCAAAGGTCGCATAGCTTGTAAAGATATCCAGACCGGGTTTGCCGATGATGCCGATCAGGTCTTCGCCCAGCAGCAGGCCGAAGCCCAATAGAATAAAAACCACCGTACCGATGCAGAAATCCATCAGGTTCTTCATCAGAATGTTGCCGGCGTTCTTGGCACGGGTGAAGCCGGTCTCGCACATGGCGAAGCCCGCCTGCATCCAGAATACCAGCGCCGCGCCGATCAGAAACCATACGCTGAACAGGTTACCGTTGACCGATTCCAGAATACTTTCCATGGTCAGTTCCATTTGTTGCAGCCTCCTTTATTACACAGGTGGCGCGAAACGGAACCCGGCGTGCGGGGTTCCGTTCCGCACGCCGTTGTGCTTTTCTTTTGTTGTTTTGATTGATTACTTTACGCCAAACAGCAGATCGCTGTACACGGGATAAGGCCAGGCTTTCTTCGACGTCATCGTCTCCGCCTCATCGCAGGGCAGGCGCAGGGCAGCCATCTTCGGCAGCACCGCGTCACGGATCAGGCAAGCCGCTTCGGTGATGTCCGCCGTATCCTTCAGCTTGAGTACTTCGGCTTCCAGGGCATCGACAGCGCCGTCAATGGCGTCCATCAGACCGGAGAGCTTGACGATCTTCTTCTTTTCATAGCCGCAGCCGGCTTCAGGTACGGCAGTCTTCTTTGTCTGCAGTGCCTGGGAAAGTTCGGCAGTGTAGCTTTCCACCGCAGGCAGGATCAGCTTGCGCGCCATATCGACCATGGTCATCGCTTCAATGTTGACCGTCTTGCAGTAGTTTTCCAGCATGATCTCGTAGCGGGAATTGATCTCGCTCTCGCTCATGACGCCGTGACCCATCAGCAGCGTCTTGTTTTTGTCGCTGAGCAGCTCGGGCATGGCGTCAGGCGTGGTCTTGAGGTTCGCCAGACCCCTCTTTTCCGCTTCAACGACCCAGCTGTCATCATAGCCGTTGCCATTGAAAATGACGCGGTTGTGGTCCAGCAGCACACGGCGTACCAGCGCGTGTACAGCAGCCTCGAAGTCATCCGCCTTCTCCAGTTCATCAGCGTACTGCTTCAGAGATTCGGCCACTGCCGTGTTCAGCATGATGTTGGCACAGGCAATGGAGTTGCTGCTGCCCAAGGAGCGGAACTCAAACTTGTTGCCGGTGAAGGCAAAGGGAGAAGTGCGGTTGCGGTCCGTCGTATCGCGGAAGAAACGGGGCAACACATGCACGCCCAGCTTCATTTCGGTCTTTTCGGCGCCGATATAGGGCTGATCCTTTTCAATGGCCTCCAGCACAGCGCTCAGTTCATCGCCCAGGAACATGGAAATGATGGCAGGCGGTGCCTCGTTGGCGCCCAGACGGTGATCGTTGCCCGCGGTAGCCACAGAGAGGCGCAGCAGCGTCTGATACTCATCCACCGCCTGAATGACCGCCACCAGGAACAGCAGGAACTGCGCGTTCTCATACGGGGTCTCGCCCGGGGTCAGCAGGTTCACGCCGGTATCGGTCGCCATGGACCAGTTGTTGTGCTTGCCGCTGCCGTTGACACCGGCAAAGGGCTTTTCATGCAGCAGGCACACAAGGCCATGCTTCTGCGCCACCTTCTGCATGATCTCCATGGTCAGCTGGTTGTGGTCGGTGGCAATATTGGTGGTGGCATAAATAGGCGCCAGCTCATGCTGCGCAGGGGCCACTTCGTTGTGTTCGGTCTTGGCCAGAACGCCGAGCTTCCACAGTTCTTCGTTCAGCTCGTTCATATAAGCCTGAACACGGGGCTTGATCACGCCGAAGTAATGATCGTCCAGTTCCTGACCCTTGGGGGGCTTGGCGCCAAACAGCGTGCGGCCGGTAAAGATCAGGTCGGGACGCTGATTGTACATCTCGCGGTCCACCAGGAAATACTCCTGCTCGGGACCCACACTGGTGCGCACATACTTGATCTCCTCATGGCCAAACAGGCGCAGGATACGCAATGCCTGCTTGTTCAGCGCTTCCATGGAGCGCAGCAGGGGGGTCTTTTTGTCCAGTGCTTCGCCGCTGTAGGAGCAGAAAGCGGTGGGAATGCACAGCGTCTTATCCTTAATAAAAGCGTAGCTGGTCGGATCCCACGCCGTATAGCCTCTGGCTTCAAAGGTGGCGCGGATACCGCCCGAAGGGAAAGAAGAAGCGTCCGGCTCGCCCTTGATCAGTTCCTTGCCGGAAAACTCCATGATCACGCCGCCATCGGGAGAGGGAGAAATAAAGCTGTCATGCTTTTCGGCGGTCACACCGGTCAGCGGCTGAAACCAATGGGTAAAATGGGTGGCACCTTTCTCCAGCGCCCAATCCTTCATGGCAATGGCGACGGCATCGGCTACCTTGCCGTCCAGGCTCTCGCCCTCGTCAATGGTCTTCTTCAGGGAGTTGTACACCTTTGCGGAAAGCCGTGCTTTCATCTCACGGTCATCAAACACCATGCTTCCGAACATCACCGGTACGCTGCTCATGGTCAATAATCCTCCTTCAAAACTCCTGCAAAAAAACAAATAAGGCAAGGGCGTGATGCAACAAAGCATCAAGGCGCCTTTGCCTTAATGGTCGGTATCATACACCACCCCTTCGCCTTTGTCAAGCCAATTTTCGGCAAATTGCAGAAAAAAATTTCATTCCTGCATATTTTGTCCCATTGAGGCAAAGAAGGGCTTGTTTTTGCAGGAATACAATCAAAGTACCCCCCTTTTCTCTTGACATTATGATAAAAAGGCAGTATACTTTCGAGGAATGAGCAATGGCGTTCATTCGTTGGGTTTTTGTACCCTGCGAATGGACGCTTTTTCTTTTATTTTTGAGGAAGGTGAAAAAGTCATGAAGCCCGAAGGTCAGGTACGCATCCCCTCCGGCTGCGCTATTTCCGCAATGATCTCCCGCGAAGGCCGCCGCATGACAGGCGAAAAGATCATTGAAAGCATGCTGCCCATGCACGACCGTTCCAACGGTCTGGGCGGTGGTTTCGCCGGCTACGGCATCTATCCCGAATACAAGGATTTTTACGCGCTCCATCTGTTTTATGATAACTACACCGCCAAGGAAGAATGCGAGCGTCTGCTCCGCGAGCGCTTTGAGATCGTCATGGCCGAGATCATTCCCATCCGCAAGATTCCGCAGATCACCGATGTGCCGCTGATCTGGCGCTATTTTGTCGCGCCGCTTTCCAGCGTGCTTTCCCGTCTGCAGCTGGATGAACGCGAATATGTGGCCCGCACCGTCATGCACATCAACACCGCCCTCAAAGGCGCTTTTGTTTTTTCCTCCGGCAAAAACATGGGTGCTTTCAAAGCCGTTGGCTTCCCGGAGGATGTCGGCCGCTTCTACAGATTATAGGAATACGAAGGCTACAGCTGGACAGCGCACGGCCGCTATCCCACCAACACCCCCGGCTGGTGGGGCGGAGCGCATCCCTTCACCCTGTTGGATTGGAGCGTTGTCCACAACGGCGAAATCTCCTCCTATGACGCCAATCGCCGTTTCATTGAAATGTTCGGTTACAAATGTACCCTGCAGACGGATACCGAGGTCATCACCTACATTGCCGACTACCTGCTTCGCCGTCAGGGGCTGACGTTCGAGGAGACCGCCTCCGTCATTGCCGCCCCCTTCTGGTCCACCATTGACAAAAAGAATGAAAAGGAAGCCGGGCTACTGCGTTACCTGCGCACCATCTACCCCGGTCTGCTGATCACCGGTCCTTTCTCCATCGTGCTGGGCTTTGACGGCGGACTCATGGCGCTCAATGACCGTCTGAAGCTGCGCTCCATGGTGGTCGGTGAAAAAGACGATATTGTGTATATTGCCAGTGAAGAAGCCGCCATCCGCAAAATGGAGCCGGCGGCCGAAAACATCTGGGCTCCTGCCGGCGGCGAGCCGGTCATCATCCGGGTCAAGGAGGGTGCGTACTGATGAATCTGTATATTTCCCCGGAATACGAGGTGCTTCGCAACCGCGACCGCTGCATCGGCTGCCGCGTGTGCGAACGGCAGTGCGCCAACGAGGTGCACCGCTATGACAGCGACTTCAACATGATGCTGGCGGATGAATCCAAATGCGTCAACTGCCAGCGCTGTGTCAGCCTGTGCCCCACCCACGCGCTGAAGATTGCCAAAAACGAGAACCGGCTCAAGGAGAATGCCAACTGGCAGCAGGACACACTGCAGGAAATTTATAAACAAGCCAATACCGGTGCCGTCCTGCTTTCTTCCATGGGCAACCCCAATCCGCTGCCTGTCTATTGGGATAAGCTGCTCATCAACGCCTCTCAGGTCACCAACCCGCCCATCGATCCGCTGCGTGAGCCCATGGAAACAAAGGTCTGGCTGGGCAAAAAGCCCGATCATATCGAGCGGGACGAAAACGGCAGCATCATCCCCAACCTGGCTCCCCAGCTGGAATTGAGCCTGCCCGTCATGTTCTCCGCCATGAGCTATGGTTCCATCAGCTACAACGCCCATGCCAGTCTGGCCCGTGCCGCTACCGAGCTGGGCGTGTACTACAACACCGGCGAGGGCGGTCTGCACGAAGATTTCTACGTCTACGGCCCCAACACCATTGTACAGGTTGCCAGCGGACGCTTCGGCGTGCAGGAGGATTACCTCAACGCCGGTGCCGCCATCGAGATCAAAATGGGTCAGGGTGCCAAGCCCGGCATCGGCGGTCACCTGCCCGGAACCAAGGTGGTTGGTGATGTTTCCCGTACCCGCATGATCCCCGAGGGGTCCGACGCCATCTCTCCCGCCCCGCATCATGATATTTATTCCATCGAGGATCTGCGTCAGCTGATCTATTCCATCAAGGAAGCCACCGAATACAAAAAGCCTGTCATCGTCAAGGTGGCAGCTGTGCACAACATTGCCGCCATTGCCAGCGGCATCGCCCGCAGCGGTGCCGATATCATCGCCATTGACGGCTTCCGCGGCGGCACGGGCGCTGCGCCCACCCGCATCCGTGACAACGTGGGTATTCCCATCGAGCTCGCCCTTGCGGCTGTCGATCAGCGTCTGCGTGATGAAGGCATCCGCAACAATGTTTCCCTGGTCGTGGGCGGCTCCATCCGCTCCGCCTCCGATGTGGTCAAGGCCGTTGCCCTCGGTGCCGATGCCTGCTACATCGCCACTGCCGCCTGTGTGGCCATGGGCTGCCACCTGTGCCGCACCTGCCAGAGCGGCAAATGCAACTGGGGCATCGCTACCCAGCGTCCCGAGCTGGTCAAACGCCTGAACCCCGATCTGGGCAGCCGCAGGCTGATCAACCTGCTCACCGCCTGGAGACATGAGATCACCGAACTGATGGGCGGCATGGGCATCAACTCCATCGAAGCCCTGAGGGGCAACCGGCTGATGCTGCGCGGCATCGGACTGACGGAAAAGGAGATGGAGATTCTGGGAATCTCCCACGCGGGCGAATGAAAAGAGTATATGTAGAAGAAAAGTGGTGCCTGGGGTGCCACCTGTGCGAATACAACTGTGCCTGGGCAAATTCCGGCATTGCCGATATGGCCAAAGCCCTGAAGGGAAAAGAAATCTTTCCCCGCATCCACATTGAAGGCGAGGACAAGATCACCTGGGCGGTCTCCTGCCGCCACTGCGATGACCCGCTGTGCGTCAAAAGCTGCATTTCCGGTGCCCTGCACGTGGAGGACGGGGTTATCTCCATCGATCATGACAAATGTGTGGGGTGCCTTACCTGCATGCTGGTATGCCCTTACGGCGCCATCGTTCAGGATGGCCCCCATACGGTCAGCAAGTGCGAGCTGTGCCTGAGCAATCAATCCGGTACGCCCGCCTGCGTCAAGGGCTGCCCCAACAAGGCCATTGTATATGAGGAGAGGTGATCACATGAAGCGTTATCTGATTGTGGGCAACGGCTGTGCCGCCGTCAGCTGCATCGAGGGCATCCGCTCTGTGGATCCCGAAGGCAGCATCACCGTGCTGAGTGAGGAACCCTGCGCCGCTTACTGCCGCCCGCTCATCTCCTATTACCTGGAGGGGCGCACCGATGAAGCGCGCATGCAGTACCGTCCGGAGGACTTTTACGAAAAAAACAACTGCACCGTGCTGTACGGCACGTCTGCGCAAAAGATCGATCCCGTCCGCAAAACCGTACTGCTGCAGGACGGCAGCACGCTTCCCTATGACGCCCTTTGTGTGGCGGCAGGCTCCTCGCCCTTTGTGCCGCTTCTGGAAGGGCTTGACACCGCGAAAGAGCACTTCAGCTTCCTGACGCTGGCGGACGCAAAAGCGCTCAAGGCTGCCGCAGCCCCCGACAAGCGCGTGCTGATCATCGGCGCAGGTCTGATCGGTCTCAAGTGTGCCGAAGGTCTGCACGGTCTGGTCAAGAGCATCACCGTGGTCGATCTGGCGGATCGGGTGCTGTCCAGCATTCTGGATGCTGACGGTGCCGCCGTGGCGCAAAAGGCCCTGGAAAGCGCCGGCCTCTGCCTGCATCTGGGTGATTCCGTGGCGCGCTTTGAGGATCACAGTGCGCTGCTCAAGAGTGGCAAGACCGTTGAGTTTGACATTCTGGTCACAGCGGTCGGCGTTCGGCCCAATGTTTCTCTCGTCCGCGACGCAGGCGGCAAAGTCGGCCGCGGCATCACCATTGATGAAAAAACTGCCACTACCCTGCCCGATGTCTACGCCGCGGGCGACTGCACCGAAAGCACCGACCTTTCCGATGGCCGTGTCAAGGTCATGGCACTGATGCCCAACGCCGTCCTGCAGGGCTTCACCGCCGGCGTCAACATGGCGGGCGGCAGCAAAACACTGACAGATCTTCTCCCCATGAACTCCATCGGCTTCTTCGGATGCCGCATCATGACCGCCGGCAGCCCCGGCGAACCGCTGGTCAATGAGGTCACCGGAAGCAGCGTTAAAAAGCTGTACACCGACGGCACCCATCTGACTGGCTTCGAGATCATCGGCGATGTGCGCGGCACGGGCATTTACACCAAACTGATCCGTACGCGTACCGACATCACCGAAATCGATCCGGAAAACATGAAAATAACGCCTTCGCTGGGACTATTTCAGAAAAACGACCGTGTACGGATGCTGGGAGGTGTGATATAATATGCCGTTCATATCTGCAGTGGGGCTCGATCACCGAACCCTGAATGACAGAATTCGTCAGGAAACCGACTGCACCGTGACTGACTGCATGGGACAGCGCTTCATTGCCTCCGGCATGAGCGACAAGCACATCGTGCTGGAGGGCATTCCCGGCAACGCTCTGGGCGCTTACCTGACCGGTGCGGAGCTGATCGTCAAAGGGAATGCGCAGGATGCGGTCGGCGACACCATGAATGAAGGCCGCATCGTCGTTCACGGCAGCATCGGAGACGCTGCCGGCTATGCCATGCGCGGCGGCTGCATTCTGGTCAAGGGCAATGCCGGTTACCGTGCCGGTATCCACATGAAGGAATACAAAGATAAAAAGCCCGTCATCGTCATCGGCGGCCGCACCGGCAGCTTCCTTGGCGAGTATCAGGCGGGCGGTCTCATTGCGGTATTGGGACTGCACAAGGACGGAAAACCCATTGTGGGCAATTTCCCCTGCACGGGCATGCACGGCGGTAAAATGTTCCTGCGCGGCGATGTCAGCGGCATCACCTTCCCCGGCAATGTCACGCTGTCCCGTGCCACCGAAGAGGATCTTTTGCAGATCATGCCGTTTTTACAGCAGTACTGCGATGCCTTCGGTGCCGATCTGTCCGATCTTCTCTCCGTGCCCTTCACGCTTGTCGTGCCGGATACCGCCAATCCGTACAAACAAATGTATGTTGCCAATTAAGAAAGGACGTATAACATGAAATATACCGCGGATGAGGTTCTGCAGTTTGTTGCCGAAGAGGATGTAAAATTCATCCGCATGGCTTTCTGTGACGTCAACGGAAAACAAAAGAATATCTCCATCATGCCCGATGAACTGCCCCGCGCCTTCCGTTGGGGCATTCCCATTGACGGCTCTGCTGTGGATGGCTTCGCCGATGAGGCTCATTCCGACCTGATCCTGCACCCCGATCCCGCCACACTGTCTTTCCTGCCCTGGCGTCCCGAGCATGGCAGGGTGGTGCGCATGTTTTGCACCATCACCACACCGGACGGCCGCCCCTTTGAAATGGATACCCGTTCCATTCTTCTTCGGGCGGTGGAGGAAGCCGAAAAAGAAGGCGTATTCTTTGACTTTGGCAGTGAGATGGAGTTTTACCTGCTCAAGCGGGACGAAAACGGCGAACCCACGCCTCTTCCGTATGACAACGCGGGTTACATGGACATCGCGCCCGATGACAAGGGCGAAAACGTCCGCCGCGAGATCTGCCTCACGCTGGAACAGATGGGCATCTATCCCGAAAGCTCTCATCATGAGGCCGGTCCCGGACAGAATGAGATCGACTTCCGTTATGCCGATGCCGTGACCGCCGCCGACAACGCCGTCACCTTCCGTACCGTGGTCAGCACCATCGCCGCCCGCAACGGCCTTGCCGCCGATTTTTCGCCCAAGCCTTTCCCCAATCAGCCGGGCAGCGGCATGCACATCAACATTTCCGCCCGCAAAAGTGACGGCAGCGATCCGCTTCCGCAGATCATCGCCGGTTTGCTGGAGCACATCCGTGAAATCACCTGTTTTCTCAACACGTCTGAAGCTTCCTATGCCCGCTTCGGCAGTCATAAGGCTCCGCGTTATATCAGCTGGAGTCGGGAAAACCGTTCGCAGCTGATTCGTGTGCCTGCCTCCGAAGCTTCCCATCAGCGGGCAGAGCTGCGCTCTCCCGATCCCCTGTGCAATCCCTATCTGGCGTATGCCATGATCATTCACGCCGCCCTGGACGGCATCCGGCGTGCGCTGCCCCTGCCCGCTGCGGATAACCGCAACATGTTTTCCGTTCCCGCGGAGGAACTGACCGCTGACCGCTGTCTGCCCTCCACTTTGGAAGAAGCCCGGCAGATCGCCGCCGCCAGTGATTTTGTCACTCGCATCCTGCCCGGATCCCTGATGAACTGAATCCGCCGTACCATCAGTTGAAAGGAGGGGTCCCATGGAATTGACTGAGCACGCCTATCGTGTGCTGCTGGTCTCCGCTTCACCGAAGATGAACGATGCCCTGCTGCCCCTTCTGTCCGGCTGCAGGTGCGAGCCGGTGCTGCAGGCAGCCGATGCTGCCTCCGCCAGAAGGATGCTGCTGGAAGCCTCCTTTGATGTGGTGATCATCAATACCCCCATGCCCGACGAGTTCGGCAGCCGTCTGGCGCTGGACATCGTCACCGGCAGCGGGTCCGGTGTCATGCTGCTGACAAAGGCTGAGCATTATCCCGATCTGAGCATGAAGCTGACGCCGCTGGGTGTACTGGTGCTGTCCAAGCCTACTTCGCCCGCGGTGGTCACTCAAACCCTGACACTATTGTGTGCCACGCGTGAACGTCTTCGCCGCATGGAGCAGAAAACTGCCACCATGGAAGAAAAAATGGAAGAAATCCGTCTGGTCAACCGGGCCAAATGGCTGCTGGTCGAGCAGCTCAAAATGTCCGAACCTGACGCGCACCGCTACATCCAGAAAGCCGCCATGGACAGGGGACTGTCCAGAAGGCAGGTAGCGGAGAGTATCATCCGAATGTACAGCTGAGGAGTGAAACAACGATGACCAAGTACATTTTCGTTACAGGCGGTGTGGTTTCCGGTCTGGGCAAGGGCATCACCGCCGCTTCCCTGGGCCGTCTGCTCAAAATGCGCGGGCTCAAAGTAGCCGCGCAGAAGTTGGATCCCTACATCAATGTGGACCCCGGTACCATGAGCCCTTTCCAGCACGGCGAGGTTTATGTCACCGAGGACGGCGCTGAAACCGATCTGGACCTTGGACACTATGAACGCTTCATCGATGAGGATCTCAACAAGTACTCCAACCTGACCACCGGCAAGGTCTACTGGAATGTGCTCAACAAGGAGCGCCGCGGCGAATATCTTGGCAACACCGTGCAGGTCATTCCTCATATCACCAATGAGATCAAGGATTTTGTCTACCGTGTGGGCAAGCGTACCGGCGCCGATGTGGTCATCACCGAAATTGGCGGCACCATCGGCGACATCGAATCCCAGCCCTTCCTGGAGGCCGTCCGTCAGATCGGTCTGGAGGTCGGTCATGAAAACAGCCTGTATATCCATGTGACCCTGGTGCCCTTCCTGCGCGGCTCCGATGAGCACAAATCGAAGCCCACGCAGCACAGCGTCAAGGAGCTGCAGGGCATGGGCGTGCATCCCGATATCATCGTGCTGCGCTGTGATGAACCGCTGGAGGACAGCATTTTCAAAAAGATCGCCATGTTCTGCAATGTAGCGCCCGACTGCGTTGTGGAAAACATTACCCTGCCCTGCCTGTATGAAGCCCCGCTGATGCTGGAATCCTCCGGCTTTTCCTCGGTGGTCTGCCGTCATCTGGGGCTCAACACCCCTGCTCCCGACCTGACCGAATGGACCGCCATGGTCCAGCAGATCAAAAACGCCCACCGTCAGGTGCGCATCGGTCTGGTCGGCAAATACATTCAGCTGCATGACGCGTATCTGTCCGTTGCGGAGGCGCTGCATCACGCCGCTTACGCGCAGGATGCCCAGGTGACCATTGACTGGATCGATTCCGAAACGCTCACGCCCGATACGGTCGCGGAACGGCTTTCCGATCTGGACGGCATTATCGTGCCCGGCGGCTTTGGCAGCCGTGGCATTGAAGGCATGATCCTGGCCGCACGTTACGCCCGTGAACAGCATGTACCTTACTTTGGTATCTGTCTGGGCATGCAGATTGCCGTCATTGAATATGCCCGCAATGTCTGCGGTCTGACGGACGCCAATTCCGGCGAGTTTGATGAGCTGTGCGCTCACAAGGTGATCGATTTCATGCCCGGTCAATCCGACGAGATCGACAAGGGTGGCACGCTGCGTCTGGGTGCTTACCCGTGTGACATCATGCCCGGCACCACCATGGAGCGCTGCTACGGCGCAACCAGTATCAGTGAACGCCACCGCCATCGCTATGAATTCAACAACGATTACCGCGATACGCTTTCCGCCGCCGGTCTGACCCTTTCCGGTCTGTCTCCCGACGGCCGGCTGGTGGAGACGGTCGAACTGACCGACCGCCCCTTCCACGTCGGCGTTCAGTATCATCCCGAATTCAAATCCCGTCCCAACAAGGTGCATCCGCTTTTCAAGGGCTTCATCGCCGCTTCGCTTGCAAAGCGGGAAGGTCGCTGAGCCATGTGGAACGATCATCCACATGAGGAATGCGGCGTCTTCGGCATCTGGAACCATGACAGCAGTGACGTCGCATCTGCAATCTATTATGGTCTGGTCGCCCTTCAGCACCGCGGTCAGGAAGCCGCCGGCATAGCCGTCTGCGATACACGCGGCGAAAAGGACAACCTGTGTCTGCACAAGGGGCCCGGACTGGTCAGTGAGGTGTTCGACCCCAAAGCCTTGTCCTCCCTTCACGGCAATCTGGGCATCGGTCACGTGCGCTACTCCACGACCGGCGACGGTCGTGCCGAAAACATTCAGCCCATCACCTTCCATTATCTGAAGGGCACCCTGGCGCTGGTACACAACGGCAACATCGTCAACGCCGGCAGCATTCGGCAAAAGCTGGCGGAAGAAGGCTGCGTGTTCCGTGCCACCTCGGATTCCGAGGTCGCCGCCCTGCTCATCGCCCGTCTGCGTGCCTCCTCCGCGACCATTGAGGAGGCGGTCACCAGGGCAGCGGAACAGCTGCATGGCGGATACGCTTTTCTGATCATGAGCCCCCGCAAGCTGGTGGCGGTCCGCGACCCTTACGGCTTAAAGCCATTATGTCTCGGTCAAACCCCGTCCGGCTATGTGCTCTCTTCCGAAAGCTGCGCCCTGGCCGCTGTCGGTGCCGAATTTATCCAGGACATCCGTCCGGGTGAGATTCTCAGCATCAGCGAAGAGGGGCTGAAAAGCACCTTCTTGCCTGCCGTCTGCCAGCCCGCGCACTGCATTTTTGAGTACATTTATTTTGCCAGACTGGATTCCGCACTCGATGGGGTGAGCGTATACAACGCTCGGTTTCAGGGCGGACGCGCGCTGGCGAAGGCCTGGCCGGCGGAAGCCGACATCGTGACCGGCGTTCCCGAATCGGGCCTGACCTCCGCCGCCGGTTATGCCGCCGAGGCAGGCATCCCGTTTGTGCAGGCCTTTTACAAAAACAGCTATATCGGGCGCACCTTCATCAAGCCCAATCAGACCGAGCGTGAAAACGCCGTCCACATGAAATTGAGCGTTCTGCAGGACGCCGTCCGCGGCAAACGTGTGGTGCTGATCGATGACTCCATCGTGCGCGGCACCACCATTACCAATCTGATCCGCATGCTGCGGGATGCCGGAGCCGTTGCCGTTCATGTGCGCATCAGCTCCCCGCCGTTTTTGTACCCCTGCTATTACGGCACCGATGTGGCGGATACCCATCAGCTTATTGCCGATCGTTTCTCGGTGGAAGAGATCCGGCAGCGGATCGGCGCCGACTCGCTGGGCTATATGCGGCTGTAGGATCTGTCCTCCATGGTCGATGGTCTTGGCCTCTGCCGCGCCTGCTTTGACGGTCAATACCCGATGGTAAATGAATAAAAATGGTTGGGGCGGGCACGCTTTTCGAAGCCGAAAAGCAGGTCCGCCCCTCTTCATTTCTCCCTTTGTTTGTGATACAATGACAGAGATCCCGCATGGAGGCTGTTTATGAGCGAAGAGCTGTTTGATATCGTCGATGATCTGGGCAACCCTACCGGACGCACTGCCCCCCGTTCCCTTGCGCACGCTGAAGGTCTGCGCCACCGCACCGCCCATATCTGGGTCGTACGCCACACCGTTCAGGGCCCTGAAGTGCTGCTGCAAAAGCGCAGTGACAACAAGGATTCCTTCCCCGGTCAATGGGACACCTCCTCTGCCGGCCACATCCATGCCGGGGACGAAGTGCTCTCCTCCGCTCTGCGGGAAATGGAAGAAGAGCTGGGCATTACCGCGGCTGCGGAGGATTTGCAGCCGGCTGGTACCTTCGACATTCAGTATGAAAGGGTCTTTCACGGAAAGTCTTTCCGCGACAACGAAATCTGCTTTGTCTTTGTTTACGATCTTCCGGTCGATCTTTCCACCTTGCATCTGCAGGCAGAAGAGGTCTCCGAGGTTCGCTTCTTTCCCATCGATTGGGTCAAAAACGCCTGTCTGCACCGGGATGGCACTGTCTGCGTCCCGTCGGGCGGTCTTGAGACCGTTTGCCGCTGGCTGGACACACATTCCAACGGCTGAGCCGCAAAAAAGGACTTCCATTCTTTCGGAAGTCCTCTTTTTTATTGATACGCTTCATCCGCCAATGTCATTTTCTTTTCTTCTGTGACGGTGCTGAAAAGCTGCAGCGTTCCATCCGTCTGTTCGATCACCAGCACCGCCTCCACCTCGGGGTGATTCCGCAGCCATTCCGCCGCGTCCTCCCCCATCAGCATCAGTGCCGTGGACAGGGCATCGCCTCTTGCGGCACTTTCGCACGTAAGTGTCACCGAAATGATGCCGCCATGAAATCCGTCCTCCCCGCAGTTGACCGGCCAACCGGTCCGCGGGTCCAGGATATGCGCCCAGACGACCCCGTCCCGCACCCATGCCTGTGAGATGTCATTGCTGGTGGAAAGGGCGGTATCCTTCAGATTGAGTGTGGCGTAATACGCCGTATCGTTGGAGCCGTTTCTCGGCTTCCGCAGGGTCAGCTGCCAGGTGTTTTCTTCGCCGACACCTTTCAAAATACACATGGAACTGCCGCCGCAGGTAAAATAGCCTTCCGTGACACCGTATTTTTCAAGGATCTCCTTCGCTCTGTCGCAGGCATACCCCTTTACCAGCCCGCCCAGGTCCAGACGCGCACTGAACACACTTCCCTCTGCTTCCACATCCGGCGTATGCTTGACAAGCCGCCAGCCTTCCTGTTCCTTTGTCAATTCAATGCCCGAAAAATCCACCAGCGGCAGCAGCCTTTCCATCCAAAGGGGTTCAGGCAGTGGAAGCCCTTCCGCATCCATCAGACGGTCATAGGGTTCTGTTGGTAAATACCGGCTTTTGTTAAAACGCGGGGTAAAGCCCCATAAGTCCACGATGGGATACACTGCCGGGTTGAACAGGCCGTCCGTTTCCTCATATTCTTGAATGGCCAGCAGCATAATTTCCGCTGTCACATCCGAGATCAAAACGCTTTCCCCGCTTTTCAGCGTGTTAAAGCGGGCAATGTCCGAATCCTCCACGCTGACTGACACACGCTGCTGCAGGTCGTTCAGCATCTCCTTGATCTCACGCCAAGCCGCCTCACATACGCTGCTTTCCGCACGGATGCGCAGTACGCTCTCGGTTCCAAAGTAGTCTGCCGTGTATTTTGTATACCAGCTTTCCGCCATAGCGCCCGATACCAAAAGCATGATCACAAAGAATGAGCAAAAAATTTTCTTCATTTCGCCACCTCCTTTTTATCATACAGCCAATTGCATCCGCAATCAAGATGTTTTATAAACAGATTATTTAAACTTGTTGACATTTTACCAAGATTATGCTATCATCCCATATCGATATGAAACCCATCGGTTTCAAAAACGAAAGGAGATTTTTCCATGCGTCGTATTCTTGCCCTTCTGATGGCAGCCATGCTGTTCGCGCTGCCCGTGCTGGCCTCCGCCGAGGAAGCCTTCGATGCATCCAACCTGATCGACTGGTTCAATGAGAGCGATTACTGGATGACCGTTGGCAATGGCCATTGGTCCTGCGATCCCGCTGATCAGATCACCGACGAAGAACTGGCCCGTGCCTTCTCCATGGCTGTCAAGCAGCAGAACGCCGTTCACTGGACCCCCTGGTACTTTGTTGTCATCCGTGACACTGCCGAGCAGCAGGGCATCATGGGCGATTACTGGGCCGAGCGTTCCACCGAAGCCACCGACGGTACCGTCACCGTGCTGTGCCTGGTGGACCAGGTTGCTTCCGCCGAAGACGGCCACGTGACCGAGTACAGCGGTTACTACCGCAACACCCATCTGGCCTTCTACGATGCCGGCATGACCTGCGGTCTGCTGGAGGTCGCTCTGGCTTCCATGGGCTACTACACCCACTACTTCGGCGAAGTCTACGGTGAAAACGCCGTGACCGATATGGGCGAATGGAAGTCCATGGCCCGTTATCTGGATGGCACCGAGACCCGCATCTGGGGCTACGCCAACAAGGAATACCCCGTGCTGGGCAACTGCGTGCTGGTTGCCGCCATCGTGATCGGTAAGCCCGCCGCCGATGAGACCATCGACACCTGGGGCACCAACCATGTCCGTCCCGACAACTGGAAGATCTGGAACGGCGTTGTGAACGAGACCCCCTTCGCCGCTCCCGTGGTCGAAGAAGTTCCCGTTGTGGAAGAAGTCGTTGAAGAAGTGATCGAAGTCGAACTGGCTGAAAACCAGTATCTGGGCGTTGGCGCCGGCCGTGACGGCGATATCGCCGTGGTCGTCACCGTTGAAGACGGCGTCATCAAGGATGTTACCGTGATCGCCGCCAACGAGTCCATGCCCGGCAACGCCCTGACCGAGCTGCCCGCCGCCATCGTGAATGCCAACAGCGCCGCTGTGGACGTTGTGGCTCAGGCCACCTTCACCTCCAAGGGCGTTATCGCCGCTGTGGAAGACGCCCTCAGCCAGGTCAAGTAATTTACTCTCGCTTTCCCCGGTTTTTGCCGGCGGAAGGCATTAAAAAACAGTGATGACCGATCGGTCATCACTGTTTTTGTGATTTGTCAGTTATCGCCGCGATGGAAACGGATCTTCATATGATTGTTGGCGTTGATGAGCAGTCCGTTCATTGCCTTGTCGGTCTCCTTTTTCACCATGGCGGTGATCTTCTCATTGGCCTTTTCAAGCGATACGCTTTCCGCATCCGCCATATACTGTGCATCGGTCTCATTGAGAAGACGGCGGCCGTTGTTCCACACCGCGTTCACATAGCGTTCATCCAGCAGGATGGCCGCCTTATAGTCGGTATCCGTCAGGGCGGAGATCATACGGCTGGCCCAGTACATGTACTCGGTAGAGGGCGTCTCGGTGGTGGCTCCGATATAGGCGGGGAATTTGCTCACATTGGCATACACCGGGAAACAGGCGGTAAAACCGCTGCCGCCCATCGAGAGCCATTCCACACCGCGGAGGGCTTCGGGCAGATCGCTGCGGATCTGCAGAATGCCGCAAACATCGCTGTTGGGCACACCGATGGTGCGATAACGTCCGTGAACGGGTGAAGCGCTGTCATAGGGATTGTACGGCGTGCCCTGATAATAGGAGCCGAGCACATACCGCACATCTTCCACCGCCACCTTCTTTTCCGGCACAAAGGACCAGGGAATATCATCGCTGATGGGGGTAAAATCAGCATCGGGGCCATCCCAGTTAAAGGTACGGGGCAGGAAATAGCGTCCCATGTACCATGCTCTGGGTGTGTTGTAGATATGGTCGGAATCACTGTGGGAGCCAAAGGCCAGACGCGGGTTGAACTCGTCCCCCTTTCCCTGATTGAGGTGATAGCGATCGACAAAATCCTTCAGGTCGGCGGAACACAGATGATCCTTCTTTTCACCGCAGGCATCGGCGAAATCAAATTCATCCATGCCAAACTGGTTGGGCATGATCACCACGCGATCGTCGGGCACCCTCTTGGCGATCCAGTGATGACCGCCGATGGTCTCCATCCACCACACTTCGTCCGCATCGCTGAAGGCAATGCCATTGGCCTCATAGGTGCCGTACTTTTCCAGCAGGCTGCCCAGACGCAGCACGCCCTCACGGGCACTGTGAATATACGGCAGCACCAGCACCACCAGATCCTCTTCGCCGATGCCGCCGGGCACCTCTTTGCCGTTCCGGCCTTCCTTGGGCTGATAACGCACCAGGGGATCGGCCCCCTGCACACGCGGATTGGAGGTAATGGTCTCGGTCGCCGTCATGGCGACATTGGCCGCGTTGATGCCGCAAGCCGGCCACAGACCGCTCTTTTTGTTCACATTGGGCACAGAAGTATAGCGCATGGGCTCTTCGGGCAGATCGACCGAAAGATGCCCGATCGCGCTTTTGTAAACACGTGGCTGCTGATCGGGCTCGGTCACGATGACACGTTTGGCCTCATAGCCGCCGTCATCATTTCGGGAGATAATGGTAGAACCGTCGCAGGTGGCTTTTTTGCCTGCGAGAATGGTCGTACAAGGCATTTTCGTTTCTCCTTTACATCAAGATATCCATCGGTATTATACCACAAAAAACATACAAAATGCGAGTATTGTTTGGGATTTCATTGATCAAAAAAGCCGTGAAAGGATCGTTCCCCCACAGCTTTTTTAATTGGATGATTCTATCAGCGGATGTTTTCAACGATCTGCGTCAGCGTCTGCAGGCCGATGGCAAAGCCGCGGGAATTGTCCAGCCGGTAATCGGCACAGGCCCGGTAATAGCCGATGCGTTCATTATACTGCTGGATCACATCCTCATGCGTGCCGCCGATCAGTGTGGGACGGCGTTCCATTTTAATATCAGACAGGATCTGATCCAGCGGTCGGTCGATATGAATGATGACGCCGTGATTTTGCATCAGCACCACGTTCTCTTTGACGGTGGGCAAACCGCCGCCCGTGGAAACGATGCACGGCGGACGGCCGATCAGCTCCAGCAACGCACCTGCCTCGGCATTACGAAAAATGCCTTCACCCAGTTTTTGAAAAATTTCGATAACAGACATACCCATCATTTCGCTGACGCGCTGATCGGTATCAATGAAAGGCAGGTTTAAATTGGAGGCAAGACGGCGCCCGAGGCTCGTTTTTCCGGCCCCGGCCATTCCCACCAGATAAATGTGCATCTTCAGCAAACTGTTCACCTCTTCTGTGAATTGATATATTCTATCATAAAAACGTTTTAGATGCAACCGCTTTCGGGGGAGGCATTGCCCTTGCGGAAGCAAAAATTCTCCGCTGATATTGTACAGAGTCGGTGCGTGTGCTATAATCGGCAAGTATGAAAAAAGCAAGCGGATCCCTGATGCTGCTGCTGACGGCGCTGATCTGGGGCACAGCGTTCGTTGCCCAGCGTACAGGTCTTGACTCCCTGGGCCCCATCTCCTTTCTGGCTATCCGCAGCATTCTCGGTTTTCTGGTGTTGCTGCCGCTCGTTGTGTATACTTTCAAAAGCGGCAAAGCCAAACTGGCCTTTCCTTCTGTCAAAGCCGCTTTTCTGTGCGGTGCAGCCTATACGGGCGGCGCGCTGCTGCAGCAGGCGGGGTTGCAGTACACCACCGCGGGCAAGGCGGGCTTCATCAGCTCGCTGTACATCGTTCTGGTGCCGCTGTTCAGCCTGGCACTGAAAAAGAAGCCGCACCCCATTGTGTGGTTCAGCGCAGCGCTGTCCTTTTTCGGCATGTACCTGATGTCATCGGTGGGCAGCTTTTCCATCGGCCTCGGCGAGGGCATGATGGTGGCCAGTGCCTGCTGCTACTCCTTCCAGATCATGCTGGTGGACCACTATGTTTTCCGGTATGACGGTGTATCGCTGAGCGCGGTACAGTTTGGTGTGGCCAGCCTGCTGATGCTCCCCGCCGCCTTCATTTTTGAAACACCCACGTTGGCCGGCATCCGGGGCGCGGGATTTGAGCTGCTCTATACCGGCGTGTTCTCCTCCGGTGTTGCCTTCACGCTGCAGATTCTGGGGCAGAAGCGCACCCCTGCTGCCCTTGCCACACTGATCATGTGTCTGGAATCGGTCTTTTCGGCACTTGCGGGCGCCCTGCTGTTGGGAGAGGTGCTCACCCTCCGGGAGATCGCTGGCTGCGCCATGATGCTGATTGCCGCGCTGATCGCCCAGCTGGCCGCGCTGCGTCAGCCCAACCGTTGAAAGCCTTCAAAAGCCGCCGGATTTTTCGGCGGCTTCTTTTATTTTCACGCCCGCGCAGTTGCAACAAACGCGCAATTATGGTATGATAAAAAGGACTATAAAAATTACCAGCAAACGGAGGATTTATCCTTATGGCCAGAAATCAGTTCGGCGGCTTTGGCGGCCCCAATATGCAGCAGCTTATGCGTCAGGCTCAGAAGATGCAGCAGCAGATGGAGCAGGCTCAGGCTGACCTGGAAACCAAAGAATACGAAGCTTCCGCCGGCGGCGGCATGGTGACCTGCAAGATCAACGGCAAGCGTGAGATCATTGCCTTGACCATCAAGCCCGAGGCGGTGGATCCCGATGATGTGGAAATGCTGCAGGATATGATCACCGCCGCCGTCAACGAGGCGCTGCGTGCCGGTGAGGAAAACCGTGAAAAGACCATGTCCGCGCTGGCGCCTGCCGGCATGGGCGGCATGTTCTGATGAGCAGCGGCACCGTAGAACCCATCGCCCGTATGGCAGCGCAGCTCGCCCGCCTGCCCGGCATCGGTCAGAAAAGCGCCATGCGTCTGGCCTATCACATTGCCGGCATGAACGAACAGGAAGTGCATGATCTGGCCGCCGCTCTGTGGCAGGGCCGCAAGGCACTGCACTTCTGCAAGGTGTGCGGCAACTATACCCCCAGCGAAGTGTGCGATATCTGCACAGATCCGGGTCGCCAGAACGGTCAGATCTGTGTGGTGCGCGATCCCCGTGATGTGGCCGCCATGGAGCGCATGCGCGATTACCGTGGGCGCTATCACGTGCTGCACGGCGTGCTTTCCCCCATGAGCGGCGTAGGCCCCAATGATATCCACATCCGTGAGCTGCTGGCCCGTTTGAGCAGCGAGGATGTAAAAGAGATCATTCTGGCTACCAACCCTGATATCGAGGGCGAGGCGACCGCCGCCTACATCGCGCAGCTGCTTAAGCCCATGGGGCTGAGAGTCAGCCGCATCGCCCACGGCGTACCCGTCGGCAGCGATTTGGAATATGCCGATGAGATCACCCTTTCCAAGGCCATGGAAGGCCGTCGGGACCTGTAACGGAGCGCAATCTCATGAGCGAAACGCTGCAAAACATATCCCCTTATCTTTTGCCGGCTCTTTTGGTCTTACTGGTCACCGTCGTGATCCTTGCGGCGGTGATTTTGGTTTACTGCAAGAGAAACGCGCAGAAAGCAGCCGAATCGGTGCGACGCGCTGAAGAAGCACAGCGTGCAGCGGAAGAAAGACTTTTCAGCCGCTTTCAACAGGAGCTGAACCGATTCGAGCAGGCCGAAGCCGGACGCCTGTCGGAGAACAGCCTCTGGCTTTCGCAGCAGCTGAATGACCTCGGAACCCGTGTGGACGGTATCGGACAAACACAGGAAGGACGTCTGAGGCACCTTTCCCGCACGCTGGACGAAAAGCTGGCACAGAATGACGGCCGCATCGATAAAATGCGGGATGCACTGCAGCAGGGTCTGGATACCCTGCGCCGTGAAAACGCCGAAAAGCTGGAACAGATGCGGCAGACCGTGGATGAAAAGTTGAATGACACGCTGAACAAGCGTCTGAACGAAAGCTTTTCTGCCGTCAGCGAACGGCTGGAGCAGGTCTATAAGGGACTGGGCGAAATGCACGCGCTGGCCGGCAGTGTCGGGGATCTCAAACGCGTGATGAGCAACGTCAAAACGCGCGGCATCTGGGGCGAGGTGCAGCTGGGCTCCCTGATCGGGGAGATGCTGGTGCCCTCCCAGTATGAAGAAAATGTGGCAGTGGTGCCGCAATCCGCCGAGCGGGTGGAATATGCTGTGGTGCTGCCGGGGCGGGACCATGGTGAACACGTTTATCTGCCCATCGACTCCAAATTTCCCATTGAATCCTACGAAAAACTGCTGGAGGCGCAATAGAGCGCGGACAGTGCGGCCGCCGCAGCCGCTTCGGCGGCGCTTGCCAATGTGCTGCGCACCGAGGCCAAACGCATCAGCAAAAAATACATTGCTCCCCCCCACACCACCGATTTTGCCATCATGTTTTTGCCCACCGAAGGGCTGTATGCCGAGGCGCTCCGCACGCGCGGCCTGATGGAGGAGCTGCAGCAGTCGCAGCGTGTGATGATCGCGGGGCCCTCCACATTGACAGCCATGCTCAGCAGCCTGCAGCTTGGCTTCCGTACGCTCGCCATCGAGCAGCGTTCCGCGGAGGTCTGGCAGCTGCTTGGCGCCGTCAAAAACGAATTCGGCACTTTCGGTCAATTGCTGGACAAGACGCAAAAAAAGCTTCAGGAAGCAGCAAACAGCATTGAATCCGCCTCTACGCGTTCCCGTGCCATCAGCCGTAAGCTGAAAAATGTGCAGGTCATCGGCACGCCCATCACGGAAGAAGCGCTTTTTGATGAAGGCGAAGCGAACAACTGACAAACCGTCGAAACGGATCATTTGGTATCATTACAGGAAAGGTCGTGCAGAAAATGATTCTTTCAGGCAAAGAGATCATCGCCCAGCAGGGCAAGGGACTTCAAATCACCCCCTTCTCCCTCTCTCAGGTCAACCCCAACAGCTATAACCTGCGTCTGTACAACGAGCTGCTGGTCTATGATGAGCCCGTGCTGGATATGAAGCACCCCAACGCCTATCACCGCATCCAGATTCCCGAAGAAGGGCTGGTGCTGCAGCCGGGCAAGCTGTATCTCGGACGCACGGTGGAGCATACCCGCACCATGAATTATGTGCCTATGCTGGAAGGGCGTTCCTCGGTCGGACGCCTCGGCGTATGCATCCATATCACGGCGGGCTTTGGCGATGTGGGCTTCAACGGCTTCTGGACGCTGGAGCTGTACTGCGTGCAGCCGGTGCGTATCTATCCCTTTGTGGACATTTGCCAGATCTATTATCACACCATCGACGGTGAATACGAGTTGTATACCAGCAATAAATACAACAACAACGAAAGCATTCAGCCCAGCATGATGTATAAGGACTTTGAAAAGTGATCTTCAGCCCGGAGGCTTCCGGGCTTTTTTGCTGCAGGCATTGAAAAAGCGGCTGTAATCGTGTATAATGGATCCATTAAACATCAAGGAGAAAGGAGCATGCCTGTGGTTGAGGAGATCCGTCTGGGGGATGTGGTACAGACCCGCAAAAAGCATCCCTGCGGCAATGATGAATGGACCGTGACCCGTACCGGCGCGGACATCAAGATCCGCTGTCACGGCTGCGGACGCATTGTCATGCTGGACAGGCAGGAGTTTCTGCGCCGCCGCAAACGCTTGATCTCACAGGGCGAGGCGCCCGCCATCACCACGGCAGAGGAGCAATAAATATGGAAAACATGGAAAACGAAGAGGTCAAAACCGCCGAAGAAGCGGCGGAAGTCAAAGCGAAAAAGACCTTCAAAGAAGAACTGAAAAGCTGGATTCCGCCCCGCAAGGGTCCGGATGGCAAAAAGCCCAAGCTGACCGTAAAGCAGGAAATTATGAGCTGGATCCTTACCTTCGCATGCGCCCTGGCCATCGCACTGGTCATCCGTACTTTCTTTTTGGAGCCCGTACGCGTGGATGGTCAGAGCATGAGCAACACGCTGCTCAACGGCGAGATCGTTCTGGTGACCAAGCCCGAATACTGGTCGGGCAACTATCAGCGCAATGACGTCATCATCTGCCATTATCCCAACCGCGGCAGCACGCTGTTTGTCAAACGCCTGATCGCCCTTCCCGGCGATACGATCGAAATGCGTGGCGGCGTTGTCTACATCAACGGCGAAATGAAGGACGAATCCTGGATGGATTCCATGGTTCCCGGCCGCACCTCCTTCCTGCCCTATACCCTGGGTGAGGATGAATATTTCGTCATGGGCGACAACCGCGGCAATTCCAACGACAGCCGTTATGTGGGTCCCATCAGCAGCTCCATGATCATCGGTCATGTCCGCACCGTGATCTGGCCGCTGAGCAACTTCGGCCACAGCGTACAGTAAAACATCCGGGCGAAGCCGTGAGCTTCGCCCTTTTTTGAAGGAGCAATTATGGCTTTTATCGATCTGACTCCAGGAACGCTGCTTTCCCCCGTGCCGGCCGTCATGGTCTCCTGCGCGTCGGAAACCAAACGTCCAAACATCATTACCATCGCCTGGGCAGGCACCGTCTGCTCGCAGCCGCCCATGGTATCCGTCTCCATCCGCAAAGAACGCTTTTCTCACGATATCATCGCCGATTCCGGCGAGTTCGTCATCAATCTGGTCGGCAAGGCACAGATTAAGCCGCTGGATTGGTGCGGCGTTCGCTCCGGCCGTGACTTTGACAAGTTTGCCGCCTGCCAGCTTACGCCCATGGCGGCCTCCGGCATGAAATATGCCCCCGCCATCGCCGAATGCCCCCTGTACCTCGCCTGCCGTGTGGAGCAGGTGCTGGAGCTTGGCTCTCATGACATGTTTCTTGGGCGAATCGTGGGCATGGGCGTGCAGGAGCAGCTGACGGACAAAACCGGCCGCATCCATCTGGAGGACGCCGAGCTGGTCAGCTACAGTCACGGCATTTACGGAGCGATCGGCGAGCCGCTGGGTTTCTTTGGTTACTCCGTTGCCGCCCCCGATGTACTGGAGCGCCGTATGCGGGAGCTCAGAAAGGAAACGAAATGAAGCTGAAAAGAGCATTCTGGATCGTACTGGATTCTGTCGGTGTGGGTCACGCTCCCGACGCCGCCGCCTATGACGATGAAGGTGCCAACACCGTTGGTCACATTGCCGAAAACACCCATCTGGAGCTGCCCCATCTGTGCTCCATCGGCTGGTCCCGCATTCCCGGCACCATGATGCCGGCCGATATGCCCGCCGCCGGTGCCTTTGGCTGCATGAAGGAAGCCTCCAAAGGCAAGGACACGACCACCGGCCACTGGGAAATGGCCGGTTTGAAGCTGGATTCTCCCTTTCCCCTGTATCCCGACGGTTTTCCCGAAGAGGTCATTCGCCCCTTCGAAGAACTGACCGGACGCGGCGTGCTGGGCAACAAACCCGCAAGCGGCACCGAAATTCTCAAAGAGCTGGGCGAGGAGCACATGCGCACCGGCAAGCTGATCGTTTACACCAGCGGCGACAGTGTGTTTCAGATCGCCGCTCACGAGGACATCGTACCCGTGGAAGAACTGTATGACATCTGCCGCAAGGCTCGTGCCCTGCTGTGCGGCAAGCATGCCGTGGGCCGTGTGATCGCGCGTCCCTTTGCCGGCACCTGCGCCGCTGACTTCTACCGCACATCCGGTCGCCACGATTTCTCTTTGGAACCCATTGCCCCTACGGTGCTGGATGCCCTGAGCAGTGCCGGCTTTGACACGCTGGCGGTGGGCAAGATCGAAGATATCTTCTGCATGAAGGGCATCACCGCCTCGGTGCATTCCGCCGGCAACCCCGCCTGTCTGGAAACGCTGAGTGAGAACATGAACAAGGATTTTTCCGGCCTGTGCTTTGTCAACCTGGTGGATACCGACTCGGTCTACGGTCATCGCCGTGACGTGAAAGGCTACGCCGGAGCCCTGATGGCGTTTGACACGTATCTTGGCACGATGCTACCGAAGTTAAAGGACGACGACCTGCTGATCATCACCGCCGATCATGGCTGTGACCCCACCTACAAAGGCACCGATCATACCCGTGAGCGCGTGCCGCTGCTGGTTTGGCACAAGGGCATGAAGCAGCTGATCGACCTGGGTGAAAGAAGCACCTTTGCCGATATCGCCGCCACGGTCGCCGAAGGCTTCGGTCTTGCGGAGCGTTTTGGCGTCACCTCCTTCTGGAACCGTATTTGACATTCCGCCCGGACAGGCGTACAATACAATTTATCACATTTTCGGAGGGATTTTATGTCTCACGGTGAATCTCGCAATCAGGAAAACACCCGCCGCGAAGAAAACGGCGTCGTATATTTTGACCGCGGCGTACTGAACGGCCGCGACGGCAAAAAGTATCAGCGTTTCGCCATTCAGACGCATTTTGTGCAGCCCGGTGAAAGCCAGGCCGACCTGCTGCGCCGCTATGTACTGCCTCTGTATCAAGAGGGAGACTGCCTTTCCTTCACCGCCAAGGTGATGGGGCTGTGCACCGGCAATGTGCGCACGCTGGAAGATACCCATCCCGGCTTCTGGGCCAAAACGCTGGCACCCTTTGCCGGGCACAACTCCACAGGCATCGGCATGCATCAGCCCTACAAAATGCAGCTGGTCATTGAGATCTGCGGTCTGCCTCGCGTGCTGTTTGCCGCCGCCGTCTCCGCGGTGACCCGCCCCTTTGGCGTGCGCGGCCTGTTCTACAAAATTTGCGGCCACGGCGTGGCCGGCATTGATGGCTTCTATCCCGATTCTTCTTTCGAAGTATACCATACCATGGGCATCATCAACCCCGAGCACCCCGTGGAGCTGTGCGACGCCCTGTTGAAGGAAACGGGCATTCCCACCGTGGTCATGGACGCCAATGACTTTGACCAGAATCAGCTGGGTCACTGCCACGGCTTCCCGCTGACGGATGACCAGATCCAGGACGCCATGGCTGACAATCCGTCCGGTCAGGGAGACGAGCTGACGCCCTTCATTCTGATCCGTCCGCTGAAGGCATAAAAATGCAAACACAATTTCTGACAGCCGATGAGCATAGCTTGCAGCTTGGCGCATCGTTGCTCAAAGCAGGGCAGGTGGTTGGTTTTCCCACCGAAACGGTTTATGGTCTGGGCGCTGACGCTCTGAACAGCGAAGCCGTGCATGCCATTTTTGCCGCCAAATGCCGTCCTGCCGACAATCCCCTCATTGTTCACATCGCCGAATGGGACGAGATCGAACCGCTGTGCC
Organism: Clostridia bacterium; assembly: GCA_045599485.1. Lineage (GTDB taxonomy): Bacteria > Bacillota > Clostridia > Christensenellales > Aristaeellaceae > SFMI01. The sequence goes on from JAZRWA010000070.1 coordinate 31,494, forward strand.
ATGTCAATGAGATGGCACGCCGTCTGGCAGACGCTTTTTGGCCCGGCCCCCTGACCATGATCCTTCCTCGCAAGGACATCATTCCCGATGTGGTCACTGCCGGACTTGACAGCGTGGCCATCCGCATGCCCTCGCATCCCATCGCTCGGCAGCTGATCAGCCTTTCCGGCTGCCCCGTTGCCGCCCCCTCCGCCAATCGTTCGGGACGCCCCAGCCCCACCACTGCCGCGCATGTGCTGGAGGATATGGACGGCCGTGTGCCGCTGATTCTGGATGGCGGTCCCTGCTCGGTAGGCGTGGAAAGCACCGTTGTCTCCCTGACCGGAGAAATGGCGGTGGTACTGCGTCCCGGCGGCATCACACCTGAAATGATCGCCGCGGTGCTGGGTGATTGCAAGATCGCCGACAGCATCATGCGGCCGCTCAAGGAAGGCGAAACCGCCCCCTCCCCCGGCATGAAACATAAGCATTATGCTCCCCGAGCACGCATGACGCTCTATGAGGGAGAAGCGCAAGCCGTGGAAGAGCGCATCCGCTGCGAATACGATACCACTGCGGCAGAAGAAAAGCCGCTCATCCTCACCTGCGACGCGCACCTTGCTGCCTATGGCGATCGCCGTTGCTACAGTCTTGGAACAGACGCGAAAGATGCCGCCCGCAACCTGTTTGCGGCGCTGCGCTACGCTGATGAGGAGGGCATCACCCGCATCTACAGTGAATCCTACAGTCAAAGCGGTGTTGGGCTAGCGGTCATGAACCGCATGGCCCGGGCCGCGGGCTTTGATATGATCACGGTATAAGTCTATCACCCAAAAGACACAGTCGGAAAATCTCCGGCTGTGTCTTTTTTAATGAACGATTTATCGGCATTCTTCGATGAATTTACTGATCTTTTCATCATTCTGAACAGCATCCGCATGCTTGGGATCGAGCAGGGAGACGGTATGCTTCAGATTGGGTATCTTTTCCCGAAGCGCTGCAAGGCACTTTTCCGTTCCCCCGCCGCCTGATGTCAATATCAGCCCCGTCACCTTACAGCAAATGCTTTCATCCTTCAAAAAGGCATTGATCGCCGGTACGCACTTGCTGTTCCAGATGGGCGTTCCGATCATGATCTCATCATACTGCTCGAGGTTCTTTTCCACAGGCTGCAGCGCAGGCACGATGCCCATCGCCACCTGACCGCCGCCCACCAGGATCTGCGCCGCAAAGCTTTTCGGCATCGGCTTTTTTGTCTCGATCTTCATTGTCTCACAGCCCAGCTGCTCCGCAATCGTCTTCACGGCCTTTTCGGTATTTCCCGACAAAGAATAATACACGATCAGTCTTTTCATGATTTCTGTCCTCTCCAAGTTCATTTACACAAGGGTATACCCTTCCGCCGCCAGCACATTCATCGCCTTCTCAAAGTTTTCTTCCTTGACAAGAACATAATCGGTATTGAATGTGGATACAGCAAAAATGCCGATCTGATGATCCGCCAGAATGCCGCACAGCTTTGACAGGATGCCGATCAATGAAAAATCCAGCACCCCCTGAATGCGGAAGGCTCGCCAGCCGTCATTGCGTTCCACTGTTTCAGACGGTGTATCTTCCGTCCTGCAAACCAGTGAGATCTCCTCATCCGTTTTACCGACAAAGTAAAATTCTTTGTTCAGATCGATGTCATGCGCGCTTCGGACTTTGCAGACCGTCAACTTGTATGGAATTCTTTTCAGTTCCATCCGTCATTTACTCCCTTCAAAGGCACAGGCGTTCAGCACCTGTTCCACCGCCCGCAGCTCCTGCGGAGGTAAAGCGCTGAGCGACATCGCCCGCAATCTTCGCAAAGTAATTGTTTCATGGCCCATCAGCACTGTTTCCAATGTCGGCGCGGCATCCCGCAGCAAGGGACTGATCTTTTCATCCTTCAGCAGGGACACCATCGGCACATCCAGCACCATGGGTGCCCATGGCAGAGGATCGCAGTGCAGCGTGATCTCATACCTTCCCGCTGCAAGCAGCACCTGCCAGCCATCCGCCGTTTGCTGTGCTTCGATGCCGCTCAGCTCACCGGATGGCAGATGCACCTCCGCCTCGGCGCCGAAGGGAATCGTTACAGACCAGTGCACGGTGTTGTTTTCATCGATGGTCCATGCGCTATGATACTCTCCGCAGGGAGATTCGAATGTCAAGCTCGTTCCCGAAAGCCGCGGATCAAAATGCGGCGCCATGAGTGCCCGCCGGAAGCCGGGATAGGCCTCCATCGGAGCGATGCCCGCCACATCCCGGCAGAACCATTCCATGACCGAGCCATAGGCGTAATGGTTGAATGAGTTCATACCTGTATCAGAAACACGCCCATCCGGGAGCATGGAATTCCATCGTTCCCACACGGTGGTAGCGCCCATTTTTACCTCATACAGCCATCCGGGATACTCCTCGCGCAGGAACAGATCGACCGCGCGCCCTGCCATGCCTTCGTGCGCCAACACCCGGCACAGCCATATGGTGCCAACAAAGCCTGTGCGCAGCTCCCCGCGGGCGTCCTCGAGCAGGCGGTCCAGCCGAGCGCACAGCAGCGGCTTTTCGCTTTCGTCTGCCAGTCCCAGCTGCAGCAGCAGCACACAGGCTGTCTGCGTATTGATGGCAGGTTTGCCGGAAGCCGTATAGTATTCCCTGCGGATGGCCGTGCGGATCTCCTCCGCACGCGCGGCAAACAGCGCGCGATCCTCTTCTTTTTGCAGTACCGCCGCTGCTTTAGCGGTCAGCAGTGTGGAGTAATAATAATAGCAGGAGGCAATAAAATCGCGGTCTGTGCCGCCTGTGCAGGAGGCAGGATGTGCCGCGTCCAACGCCAACCAGTCGGCATAGTGGAACCCCGCCTGCCACAGACGGCTGCCGCCGGTCTTTTCATCCAGGCGATAGATCCAGTCTGCCCACAGACGCATACTTTCATACTGCTGCGACAAGAGCAGCCGATCCCCATAGAACGTATACATTGTCCAGGGGATAATGCAGGCGGCATCCGACCAGGCGCATACCGGCTGACAGACCAGATGGAACGCGGGCACCACATGCGGCACGCCGCCATCACGGTTCTGCTGTTCGGTCAGCATATCCCGCATGAATTTGGCATAAAAGGCCGCGCAATCCGTCTGATACATGGCGGTGCCGCAGAAGGCTTGTGCATCGCCTGTCCAGCCCATGCGCTCATCACGCTGCGGGCAATCGGTCGGCACATCCAGAAAATTGCCGCGCTGCCCCCAGAAAACGTTCTCGGCAAAGCGATCCGCCAGAGGGTTGCCCGTTTTGATCTGCGCCGTGCGGCTCATTTCACTGCACAGCACTTCCCCTTCAAAATCCTCGGGGCGGACAGTGTCGAAGCCCTCCAGCTTGACATAGCGGAAACCAAAGAAGGTAAAGCGCGGGCTCACCCAGCCCTCGCAGCCATCCGATACATAAGTAAACTCCGCCTTCGCGCTGCGCAGATTGTCCCGGTAAAAGCAGTCCTCCTGCAGCACTTCACCAAACTGAAGATGTACCTTGTGTCCCAAGGCAGGCTTTTTGAAGGCCAGCCGTCCTGTCATGTTCTGTCCCATGTCCAGCACGGTCTCGCCCTTTGGCGTTGTCAGCACTGCCGCGGGACACAGACGCTCCACAACACGGACAGGCGGGCTCAGCCGCTCCGCAGGGCGCACCGACCGCATATGTGCCGCTTCAACGGCATATCCTGTTACAGTATTCGGCAGTGTATCATCAAGGGCTTCTCCGTCATAGATATTGGAGAAACACACTTTGGAAGTCAGCGTCTGCCAGCTTTCATCGGAGGCGATCACCATTTCGCTGCCATCTGCCAAGGAACACCGCAATTCACAAATCAGCACCCTGCGGTCACCATACGTATTTTCACGGCTTTTGAAACCGAAACGCCCCTTGTACCAGCCGTCCGCCAGCTCGACCTGCAGCACATTGTGCTCCCCCAGCAACGCCGTCACATCGTAGGTCTGATACTGTACCCAGGCGTCATAATTGGTGCAACAGGGCGTCATCTGCTCATCGCCCACGCGGCAGCCATTCAGATGTGCCTCATATAACCCAAGTCCACAGATATAAAGGCGAGCCTGCACGACCTGCTGCGGCACCTCAAACTGCTTTTGCAATACGTCCGCAGCCCCGGTCTCCTCTGCCGGCATGATCCATTTTCCGGCCCATGTCTCGTTCAGCTTGCCTGTTTCAAACGTTTCGACCGGGCTTGCTTCTTCCTCACCGGCATCCGTGTGCACGGTCACCTGCCAGCAATAACGGTGTCGGGGGCGAAGCTGCAGCCGCGGGCCAAATCCAAGACTGTCGATTGCACAGTCAAAACCCGTATCCAGCAGTATCGTTCCCTTTTCATCCCATACCCGGATGCGTGCTTCCGTCTGCCTTTTTCCTGCCGCGTTCCTGACCTTGTACGAAAAGGTCAGGGGCTCCGTATCAAACCCCATAGGACGCGTCAGATGGTTGACCTTCATATCATAGATCTGCACTTATTCTTCGCCTCCGCACAAAAGCGCTGTCTTCAACCATTGTAGCACCGCGAAGCGTGCCTGGCAATCCCCCTTCTTCCGATTGAAGCCTTGCAGGAATTATGGTATGATATGGATGGAGGTATGACGATATGCCAATGGACGGACTGACCCTGGGCTTCATGGCCCGTGAACTGAACACTGCCCTGGCCGGAGCGCGTGTGGAAAAGATCACACAGCCGGAAAAGGATATGCTCCTGCTGACCCTGCGCAACAACAGCAAGAACTATAAACTGATCCTCTCTGCCAGTCCCAGCTTTCCACGTGTGCATTTGACAAGCCAGCAGTTTGTCAATCCCATTGACGCGCCGATGTTTTTGATGCTGATGCGCAAGCATTTAAGCGGCGGACGGCTGATGGAGATCCGCCAGCTGCACGGCGACCGCGTGCTGCTGCTGGGCTTTGAGGCACAGGATGAGCTGGGCGAAATGCACCCCTACCGGATGTATTTTGAAGCCATGGGCCGCCACAGCAACCTGACGCTGGTACGCGATGGGCGTATCATCGACGCCATCCGCCATGTCACCGATGACATGAGCCGTGTGCGTCAGGCCTTGCCGGGACTGGATTTTATCGAACCGCCGCTGCAGGATAAGCTCAGCGGCGAGGAGATCACCCCTGAAGCCATTCTGAACCGTCTTTTGGCCGAACAGGGGCCGCTGCGCAAGGTGCTTTCCGGCATTTTTTCGGGTCTGAGCGGTATCGCCGCCGCCGAACTTGCCTACCGCATGACCGGTCTCGAGCAGGCTTTGGTACAGGAACTGGACCTGCCCGCGCTGGCCGCAAAGCTGAATGAGCACTGGCACCGTCTGGATGAAATGACATCCCCACGGCTTTTGCTGGATGAAAGCGGCCTGCCATCCGATGTCTTCCCTCATCTGTACCTGACCTTTGACCCCGACAAGCAAAAGATCTGTGAGTCGCTCAGCGATGCCTTTGACGTTTATTTTACCGGACGGGATCGCCGTGACCGCATCCTGCAGCGCTCCGTATCGCTGCGCCGCCTGATCAAAACCCACATCGAGCGCTGTGAAAAGAAGCTGTCCCTACAGGAAGAGGAGCTGCTTGGTGCCTCTCATGCCGAGGAGTGGCGTGTCATGGGCGAACTGCTCACCTCGCAATTACATCTGGTACCCCGCGGCGCAGCCACCGCGATCCTGCCCAACTATTACACGGGTGAGGACATCGAGATTCCCCTTGAAGTGCGCTTCACCCCCGCTCAGAATGCCCAGCGCTATTTCAAGCGCTATCAGAAGGCACGTGCCGCCGCCCGTCTGGCAGCCGAGCAGAAAGAAAAAACGCTTCGTGACCTCACCGTTCTGGAAGAAGCGATGTGTGACCTGGACCGCAGCGAAAACGAGTTTGACCTGAGCGATATCCGCCGCGTGCTGACGGACGCCGGCTTTATCAAAAAGTCGGCCACCGCCAAAAAAGCCCCCAAGGACAACCGCCAGTCCTCCTGTATGCGCTTCAAGGCGCAGGACGGTACATTGATCTCGGTGGGCAAAAACGCCATGCAGAACGAGCGGCTGACCATGGGTGCCCAGCCCGCCGATGTCTGGCTGCATGCCAAAGACATGCCGGGTTCTCACGTGATCATCCACACGGAGGGAGCAGCTGTATCCGATGAAACGCTGCTGACCGCCGCCCGCCTGGCTGCCTGGTATTCCAAGGGCAAGGGAATCTCCGTCCCCATCGATTACACGCTGCGCCGCTACATCAAAAAACCCTCCGGCACGCCCGTCGGCTTTGTCACCTTCACCCATCAGAAAACGCTGCTCATCACCGTTTCCGAAGCCGAGATCAACACCCTGAGCCGCTGATCCATTCTACCCGGAAAGGCGTTTTTTGACCATGACCCCGCATGGCCTTACATGGCCCTCTTTTTTCAAAAACGTCTGCAACGCCTGTCCTTCGTGCCCCGCCGTACTTGACAAAATCGCTTGCCGGCACTATACTGATTCTAATTACATACGCAACTTTGACGCAGCCAAGTACCCGGTATTTCAGCGAGCCGATGAGGGTGGAAGATCGGCATTTTCCGGCGAAGCCTCTGCGGAGTTATCTGTCCGAAAACAGTAAGACGGATCGGTCCCCGCCGTTACCGGGTTTGAGGTGGGCGTTTATCGCCAATCGAAGTGGTACCGCGAATCGTGTCTGTTCGTCTTCGAATGCACAGGCACGATTTTATTTTGTTAAGGAGTGAATGACATGCAGTCTCTTTCTTCCAACGATCTGCGCGCCATGTTCCTGAAGTTCTTTCAGGAAAAAGGGCATGCGCTGATTCCCTCCGCCTCCGTCATCCCCGAAAACGATCCTACCGTGCTGTTCACCACCGCCGGCATGCATCCGCTGGTTCCCTATCTGCTGGGTCAGAAGCATCCTCAGGGTACCCGTCTGACCGATGTGCAGAAGTGCATCCGCACCGGTGATATCGACGAGGTCGGCGACAACAGCCATCTGACCTTCTTTGAAATGCTGGGCAACTGGAGCCTGGGCGACTATTTCAAAAAAGAAATGATCCCCTGGAGCTGGGAATTCCTGACCAGCCCCGATTATCTGGGTCTTGACAAGGACAAGCTTGCCTTCACCGTTTTTGAGGGCGATGAAGACTGTCCCCGTGACGAGGAAGGCGCCGGTCTGTGGCGTTCCTGCGGCGTGAAGGATGATCATCTGTTCTATCTGCCCAAGAAGCACAACTGGTGGGGCCCCGCCGGCGTGACCGGTCCCTGCGGTCCCGATACCGAAATGTTCGTGATCGCCAAAGCTCCCTGCGGCCCGAACTGCTCCCCCGCCTGCGATTGCGGCGCCTATCTGGAGATCTGGAACGACGTTTTCATGCAGTACGGCAAGCAGAAGGACGGCACCTTCAAGCCCCTCGACCAGAAGAACGTCGATACCGGCATGGGTCTGGAACGCGTCATCTGCGTGCTGAACGGCAAGAAGAGCGTATATGAGACTGACGCCTTCCTGGGCATCCTCGGCAAGATCGAAGAGCTGTCCGGCAAGACCTATACCCCCGATGATGAAAACACCCGCGCCTTCCGCATCGTGGCCGATCACATGCGTACCTCCACCTTCATTCTGGGTGATGAGCGCGGCATCGGCCCCAGCAACACCGATCAGGGCTACATCCTTCGCCGCCTGATCCGCCGTGCCGTCCGCTACGGCATGCAGCTGGGCATGGCCGAAGGCTTCACCGCCGAGATCGCCAAGGTCATCATCGACCAGTACAAGGCCATCTATCCTGAGCTGGGCGCCAACAGTGCCTTCGTACTGGAGCAGCTGACCCAGGAAGAAGCCCGCTTTGCCAAGACCCTCAAGACCGGTGAAAAAGAGTTCGACAAACTGTGGCAGAACATCGTCAATACCAAAGCGATGCTGGAGTCCATCCTCTCCGCCGAGGATTGCGCCGCCAAGGCTGCCGAACTGGCTGCCGGCAAAAAGCTGCGTCCCTCTCCCGATATGATGCCCATCATCGAAGCCGCCAAGGCCAATGACAGCGCTGCCATCAAGGCCGCTGTGGAAGCCCGTGCCGCTACCCTCAACGTGCTGGATGGCCGCAGCGCCTTCAAGCTTTACGATACCTACGGCTTCCCCATCGAAATGACCATGGAACTGGCCGCCGAAAAGGGCCTGACCGTGGACAAGGCCGACTTTGATGAGCGCTTCAAGAGCCATCAGGAGCTGAGCCACACCGCTTCCGCCGGTTCCTTCAAGGGCGGTCTGGCCGACCATACCACCGAGACCAGCCGTCTGCACACCGCCACCCACCTGCTGCAGGCTGCCCTGCGCAAGGTACTGGGCGACGAAGTGTACCAGAAGGGCTCCAACATCACCGCCGAGCGCCTGCGCTTTGACTTTGCCTTCAGCCGCAAGATGACGCCCGAAGAGATCAAGGAAGTCGAGCGTCTGGTCAACGAAGCCATCGCTGCCGATGTGCCCGTGGTCATGGAAGAAATGACCGTGCCCGAGGCCATTGCCAAGGGCGCCATGCACGTGTTCGAAAGCAAGTACAGCGAGATCGTCCGCACCTACAAGATGGGCGACTATTCCTTTGAGATCTGCGGCGGTCCCCATGCCGACCGCACCGGCGATCTGGGCTCCTTCAAGATCCAGAAGGAAGAATCCTCCTCCGCCGGCGTCCGCCGCATCAAGGCCACTGTGACCGGCCGCAAGGAATAATCAACCGATCCGTTCATACAGGCTGCCTTTCGGGGCAGCCTGTTTTTTTCTTTCTCTTGACAAGTTTCCGTCAGACTCTCATAATGTTGCCGTCAGAAAAAGGAGGCTTTCTTCATGTACAGGCTCTTTATTGTGGAAGATGATACCGGCATCGCCGCGGCGATCCGCACGCTGGCGGAAAGCTGGGGCTTTGACGTGCACCTGTGCGGCGATTTTCGTCATGTCATTGAGGAATTTGCCGCTTTTCAGCCCCACATCGTGCTGCTGGACATCATGCTGCCCTTTGCCAACGGTTATCACTGGTGCAGCGAGATCCGCAAAGCCTCGCATGTGCCCATCATTTTTATCTCCTCCGCCGCCGACAACATGAACATCGTCATGGCCATGAACATGGGAGCCGATGATTTTATCGTCAAGCCCTTTGACGGCAATGTGCTGGTTGCCAAGCTGCAGGCCATGCTTCGCCGCAGCTATGATTACACTGCGCCGCATCCTGTGCTCATGCACCGCGGTGCCTTTCTCAACACCGATGACAACACCCTGACGGTGAACGATCAGCGGGTGGAGTTGAGCAAGAATGAATACCGTATCCTCCTATGCCTGATGGAAAACAAAGGCAAAGTCGTCAGCCGCGAAACACTGATGGAACGGCTGTGGGAAACGGATTCCTTTGTGGACGAAAACACGCTGACCGTCAACATCAACCGCCTGCGCAAAAAGCTGGACGCTGTCGGGCTGAACGGCTTCATCACCACCCGCTTCGGCATGGGCTACCTTGTAGAGTAACACCATGAAATTCTTTCTTGCCTATATCAAAAGCAAAGCCTTTGTATTTTGCTTTATGGCCATCGCCATTGGACTGTTTCTGGCTTCCTTTATGCTGTATCATCTGCCGCCGGAAGCCGTGTTGTATCCATCTGTCCTTGTATTTCTGATCGGGTTTGCCTTTCTGCTTGCCGATTACCTTCGCACCCGCATCCGCTGCCGGGAGCTTCAGCGTCTGTCCGACATTTCAGCAAAGATGCTGTCTGACCTGCCTGAAGCCGCTACGCCAACCGAAGCGGCCTGGGCGCAGCTGGTAAAAAACATCCGGGATGAATTGCTTGAAGCCCAAGCCGCCGCCCACGCCGATTATCAGGACATGGTGGATTACTATACCGTGTGGGCACATCAGATCAAAACACCCATTGCTTCCATGAAGCTGACGCTGCAAAATGAGGACTCCGAGCTTTCCCGTCAGCTGCGTTCCGATCTGTTCCGCACACAGCAATACGCGGACATGGTGCTGGCCTTTTTGCGCCTTGGGTCGGACAGCACGGACTATGTTTTCCGCCGCGTCAGGCTGGATGATGTCATCCGTCCTTCGGTACGCAAGTTCGCGCCGGAGTTTATCCGCCGCAAACTGTCCCTGCGTTATGAGCCTGTACAGATTCAATGGATCACTGATGAAAAGTGGCTGGCTTTTGTGCTGTAGCAGCTGCTCTCCAACGCGCTCAAGTACACGCGGGAAGGCACCATCACCCTCTCCATGCCCGATGAAAACACCCTGTGCCTCACCGATACTGGCATCGGCATTGCTCCGGATGACCTGCCCCGCGTGTTTGACAAGGGATATACCGGCTATAACGGCCGTATGGATAAAAGCGCCAGCGGACTGGGCTTATACCTGTGTAAGCGCGTGTGCGAGCGGCTGAACATCCGCATCGACATCACTTCACAGTTGGGACAGGGCACACAGGTCACTCTACGCTCCGTCGGTTGCAATCCGTCTGAAAACAAGGCATAATCTCTGTACGAGGTGATGAATGATGCCGACAACATCGACCGGCACGCTGATCAAAACGCTGCGCAGGGAACACGGCATGACGCAGGCCGCTCTGGCAGAAAAGCTGCACATCAGCGACAAGACCGTCAGCAAATGGGAGCGGGACGCCGGCTTGCCGGATGTAAGTATCCTTCCCGCGTTGGCCGAAATTTTGAACATTGCCGTGGAAACGCTGCTGCAGGGCCGCTTTCAAATGAATCAGGAGGATACAGGAAGCATGAAACGCATGGCTTTTTACCGCTGCCCTGTCTGCGGCAGCATCATGACGGGCACAGGGCAATCCAAAGTCACCTGCTGTGACCGACCCCTGCAGCCGATGAAAGCCCGGCCCATGGACGCAGAACATCAGCCGGCCGTTTCTCTGGTGGAAGATGAAACGCTTTTGACTTTTGCCCATCCCATGGAAAAAGGCCATCACATCGCGTTTATAGCCCAGGTCGGCTACGACCGCATGATGCTGGTACGTCTCTATGCCGAGGGCAGTCAGGAAGTGCGCCTGCCGCGCATGCCTTCTGCAAAGATTTTTGTCGGCTGCACGCAGGACGGGCTGTTCCAGATGAAATGATGAAGATCAATGCCATAATCCTTACAAAAATGTAAGAATCCATGCGGGAAATGTAAGCCCTGTCGATGGCGGCGCATTCCCCGCTTTTGTTATCATATCCCTGTATCAAACATACAGGAGGAAAAAGATCATGACCCTATTGGAAGTCGATCATCTGCAAAAGGTCTACGCTGCCCGTTTTGGCGGTGCCAAGGTAGAAGCCTTGAAAAATGTCAACTTCACCATCGACGAGGGTGAGTTTGTTGCCATCATGGGAGAATCCGGCAGCGGCAAGACCACGCTGCTGAACATCCTGGCTGCCCTGGACCGCCCCACTTCCGGCAAGGTGCTGCTGAAGGGGCAGGATTTTACCCGGATTCGGGAAGCGGAAGCCGCTGCCTTCCGTCGGGATCATCTGGGGTATGTGTTTCAGGAGTTCAACCTGCTGGACACTTTCTCGTTGGAGGATAATATCTATCTGCCGCTGGTACTGGCCGGCAAAAGCTATGCCGAAATGCAAAAGCAGCTCGCGCCTGTCGTGCAGCGGCTCGGCATCGCTTCCCTGATCAAAAAATTCCCGTATGAGGTCTCCGGCGGTCAAAAGCAGCGGGCGGCTGTCGCCCGCGCGCTCATCACCAATCCCGAGATCATTCTGGCGGATGAGCCCACAGGCGCCTTGGATTCCCGTGCCTCCGATGAGCTGCTGCGCCTGTTTGGCGATATCAACCGCGCCGGGCAGACCATCCTGATGGTCACGCATTCCGTCAAAGCCGCATCTGCGGCCTCCCGCGTGCTGTTCATCCGTGACGGCGAGGTGTTCCATCAGCTATACCGCGGCAACTCCACCGATGAGCAGCTTTATCAGAAGATTTCGGATACGCTCACCATGCTGCAGGGCGGAGGCATCAAGGAATGAAACGCTTCTTCTTTTTCCCCAAGCTGGCGTGTGAGGGCATTCTGAAAAACCGCAAGCTGTACATCCCCTATCTGCTCAGCTGCATCGGCATGGTGATGATGAGCTGCATCATGCACGCGCTGGCATCGTCTCCTTCTGTCCATCAAATGCATGGCGGCGGCAACGCGGAAGCCTTTCTTTCCCTCGGCCAGCTGGTCATCGCGCTGTTTGCTCTGTTGTTTCTGTTCTATACCCATTCCTTTCTGACCCGCCGCCGCTTCCGTGAGTACGGTCTCTACAGCATTCTCGGCATGGATCACGGCGGAATCTGCCGCCTTGTGCTGTGGGAATCGCTGATCGTGACGGTGATCAGCCTGACAGGC
>JAZRWA010000071.1:0-23994 GCA_045599485.1 Clostridia bacterium
GTTGGTCGGGATATAGGCAGAAACGTCGCCGGCCTGCGTTTCAATGATGGGCAGAGCCGTGATCGAACCACCACCGTATTCGGGTGCCACGCGGGCAGCGCGTTCCAGCAAACGGCTGTGAAGATAGAAGACGTCGCCGGGGTACGCTTCACGTCCCGGAGGACGACGAATCAGCAGGGACAGGGCACGATAAGCCACAGCGTGCTTGCTGAGATCGTCGTAGATAATCAACACGTCCTTGCCCTGATCCATGAAGTACTCTGCCATAGCACAACCGGCATAAGGGGCAATGTATTGCAGGGGGGAGGTTTCCGATGCGTTGGCACTTACAACGATGGAATAATCCATAGCGCCCGCAGTGGTCAGAGTTTCAACAAGTTGGGCAACGGTAGAGCACTTTTGGCCAATGGCTACATAGACGCAGATAACGTTTTTGCCCTTCTGGTTGATAATCGTATCGACAGCAATGGCAGTTTTACCGGTCTGACGGTCACCAATGATGAGCTCACGCTGACCGCGTCCGATGGGAATCATACTGTCGATGGCCTTGATGCCGGTTTGCAGCGGCACAGAAACGCTCTTACGCTGAATGATGCCGGGCGCATTGCGCTCGATAGCACGTGTTTCAGTCGCTTCGATAGTTCCTTTGCCATCAATGGGAGCACCAAGCGCATTGACGACACGACCAATGAGAGCATCACCAACAGGAACTGATACGACCTTGCCGGTCCGTTCCACGGTGTCGCCTTCCTTGATGCCTTCGTCATCGCCCAGCAAAACAACGGCCACAGTATTCTCTTCCAGATTCAGGGCCATACCATAGGTGCCGTTGGAAAAGCGAACCAGTTCGTTCGCCATGCACTTTTCCAAACCGGAAACACGGCTGATGCCGTCACCAACAGTGATGACAGTGCCGGTATCGGTCTGTACGATGCGGCTTTCGTAATGCTTGATCTGTTCTTTAATGAGCTTTGAAATCTCTTCGGTTTTCAGCTCCATTGTTTCACCAGCTTTCAGTAGATGGGCCGTGAAAACGGCCGCTTGCTTTGCTGATTACAGGCAATAATATGCCTGCATGCTTGTTCTTAGTTTTCACCGGCCATGCGGCGGCGAAGGTCGGACAGACGGCGTTGGATGGTGTTATCCCACCGCTGACCATTCATTTCGACCATCACGCCGCCCATCAGCTTTTCGTCAATTTTTTCTGACAGTTTGACAGCCTTGCCCATGTTCATCGCGACAAGCTTCTGAAGCAGTTCACTGCGTTGAGAAGAGGTCAGAGGTTCAGCGGTGAATACGGTCGCTTCTACTATACCGTTAGCTTTATTGAAAGCATCACGGTAAGCTTCTTCACAGCCGGAAAATTCACTGATAGCGCCTCTTTCGCACAAAAGCTTGAGGAAATTCAGCAGGTAAGGCTGGATTTTGCCGCGCAGAGTGGTGTCAAGAATGCTGCAGCGTTCGTCCTTGTTGATGGACATGTTGCCAAGCAAGCGACAATAATCGGGATTCTACTCGAACAGTGCGAGCAAATCGTGTAATTCCGATAGCACTTCAGCGCTGATTTTTTCTTCAGAACAAAGATCAAACAACGCTGTGCCATATTCCTTTGCCAATTCTGTCACTGTGCGTCACCAACATTCTTGATGAAGTCATTTACAAAGGCCTCGTGATCTTCTTTTTTGATCTCACGACCCATGACTTCTGAGGCGATCTCTACGGCAATGCCGGCAATTTCACTGCGTACATCCTGCAGCATCTGCGCTTTTTCGGTGAGGACTTCCTCCTGCGCCTTCTGCTTGATGCGAGCGGCGGTCATAGAAGCTTCCTGTAGCATGATCTCACTCTTGTGCTGGGCAGTTTGCGTCGCATTGTGTACGATGCTGTCTGCCTCTTCACGAGCATGAGCCAGATTGGCTTCAAAAGTCTGCTTCATTCCGACGGCTTCTTCCCGATTCTTTTGAGCCTCGTCATAAATCTTGTCAACTTCATTGCGGCGTTGCGCAAGAATGTTTTTGACCGGCTTGAACAGGAAACGCTTGAGAATGAAGAACATGACCACAAGGTTAAGCAGAGCAATGATGATCTGCCAGATATTTACCGATATAACTTCCAGAGCCTGTAGTTGCATATTTTCACCTTCCGTGTACCGGCGTCAGCTATGATTTATAATCACAGCTTGCCAAGCGTCTTGAGGGTGTTGGTCAGAGTGCTTACCAGCAGGTTGGGAGCAACGAAGATGAGCAGGATGGCAATAACCAGAGCGTAAAGACCGGTAGTCTCAGCAACGGCGCAGCCCATCAGCATGGTCGTGGTTACTTTACCCTGGCATTCAGGCTGACGGCCGATGGCTTCGCAAGCCTTGGCAACAGCGTTGCCTTCACCAATACCGGGGCCGATACCGGCGATCATGGCACAACCCGCACCTAGAGCACAGCAACCGAGGATGATACCGATAGCAAGTTCCAACATTTGTTTAACCTCCAATCGTTATTCGTGAAAGATTCAGGCGCGGACGGCTTTGCGCTGTTTGCGCTTCGCCTGACGTGCCTCATAGGCTTCCTACGGGAAGCCGTTTGCAATGTACAGCATCGTCAGCATGGCAAAGATGAATGCTTGCAGACAACCGCTGAACAAATCGAAGTAAAGAGACAGGACTGCAGGAAGACCTACTTGCAGCGTGTACTGTCCAAACACACCCGGCAGCCAGCCGAGGATGGTTTGTGTCAAACCCTGCAACGCGGAGGCAATCAGTGTCGAGATGACAACGCCGCTCAACACATTGCCGTAGTGACGGAATGCCATGGAGATGGGCGTTGCAATTTCGCTGATGACATTAAATGGAGCAAACACAGGAATCGGATCGGCGAACCCTTTGATGTAACTCCACAGACCGCCTTTCAGCTTGTAGTAGGTGATCAGGATGAAAACCAGAATCGCCCAGCCGGCAACAATGTTGATATCCGAGGTGGCCGGATGAAGGCCTACCAGACTGGAGAGGCTGGACAACGCACTCAACGCCATGATTGCTGCGACAAACGGCGCAAAGCCTTCAGCAAAACGCTCGCCCATATTGGACTGAACAAAGCTTTGCGCCTTTTCAACCACAAATTCGGCGATAATCTGTCGCTTGGAATCGGGGATTACTTTCAGACCGTGCGTGAAAAACAAACACAAGCCTAAAGTGGAGATGGTGACAATGAGCGAGTTGACTTGAGATTCGGTTATCGGCAGATCCTGCACAGGCATGGGAATTGTAAAGTAAATGAGCGAACCTGTGACGGTGATGCCGTCATGCGGAGGTTCCGTCATTGCTTTTAGAATCATTCCCAAAATGAAAGGCACAATGATCATCAATATCAGCAGGATATCAACAACGCGTGCTTTCGTTTTTGCGTTCAATGTGCATTGACCTCCCTTTTCCAGAATAGGAAGCGAGAATAGAACGAGGGTAT
Source organism: Clostridia bacterium (assembly GCA_045599485.1). GTDB lineage: Bacteria > Bacillota > Clostridia > Christensenellales > Aristaeellaceae > SFMI01. The sequence continues at coordinate 3,456 of JAZRWA010000071.1, forward strand.
CAGCCCTTTGTTCGGAGACTGATGATGGCAATCACGATACGGGGGAAGAGCAGCGGGAGAATACCGGCCAGGCTATCAAAGCAAGGCAATTGAACGGCAATGATAGCCGCGACGGCGACCAAAATCAAACGCGCAATATAGGAACGCTGCATTTGCTCTTTGGATTCTTTGATTTCGGGAATGTCAACACTGCCTGTGTCGATCTGCTGCGCGCTCTCTTCGCTCTAACCGGAATTTTCCGATTCATTAGAGATACGAACACCGTTCATACGTCTGCTGGCTTTTTGAACAGAAAGTCCCAACAGAAAGAAATTGAGAACAGCAATGGATGAACCCCAAAGTGCACCAAGAAGAACAGTGATGTCGAACCTTTTAAGCAGAAGAAATACCGCAAGCATTAGTGCGGACAACACTCCGGTCCCGGCTGCGATTCGCAGTGTTTCTTTTTTTACTGTTTCATCAATCTGCACACTGCGTCACCTCCTGCATCGGATTGATTTTGAGACGTCTTATTTGGTACCGTACAGACGGTCACCTGCATCGCCGAGACCGGGGAGAATATAAGCGTGATCATTCAGGCATTCATCCATGGCGGCTACGTAAATATCGACATCGGGATGGTCGGCCTGAACACGTGCCACACCCTCGGGGGCGGCAATCAGGTTCAGCATGCGGATGTGCTTGCAACCGCGATCCTTGATGAATTGGATGGCCGCACTGGCACTGCCGCCGGTAGCCAGCATGGGATCGACCACGAGAATCAGACGCTCGGTGGAATCAGCTGGCAGCTTGCAGTAATACTCAACGGGCTCGTGGGTCTCAGGGTCACGGTACAGACCGATATGGCCCACCTTGGCAGCGGGGATCATGTTCAGTACACCGTCCACCATACCCAAACCGGCACGCAGAATCGGCACGACGGCAACTTTGCGTCCCGCAAGGCGTTTCACTGTCGCCTTGCACATGGGGGTATCGATCTCCACATCCTCAAGCGGCAGGTCACGGGTAGCTTCATAGACCATCAGCATGGAGATTTCTTCCAGCAACTCACGAAATTCCTTGGCTCCGGTGGTCGTCTATCTCATGATACCCAGCTTGTGCTGGATCAGCGGATGATCGAACACATGAACAGAACTCATATTTGAGCACCTCCTATCGATTATAATCCACAAATGATTTTAACAAAATTGGTCATGAGTGTCAACACGTAAATGCACTCCCAAAACCGATAAAAATGAATAAGAGAAGAGTGAAACATAACGTTTTTTTATAAAGGGAATGTAACGAAAAAATTATTAAAATTTTATTACAAGATGTGATGCAAATATTTCAAAAGTATGTTATAATCAATACTGTACTTTGCTAAATGATTATTTGGGGGAAGATACGATGCTCAATCGTGTCCAGGATAAACTGCTGTTACGAAGTAATGTATCTGGGATGCATTTTTTGGTTACCGGACCGCAAAAATCTCTTTTACAATGGGCGTTGACAGATGATTACAGTGCTGTGCTCGATATGAGCTGCAACACTACATCATTGCTTCAGGCATTAAACTGGAGGTACTGTGTTCGAAGCTGTGGAATCGCCGAAACAACAGAAAAAGCACGGATTCTAAGGCAGGACTGCCCAGACGCGGAAATTTTTGCTGCAAGGACCGAAGACATCCCATGGAAGAACGAAACCTTTGATGTCGCTTTTCTTGAAGTACATCAAGCAGAAAGCGCTATAAATGAAAAGACACTTGCAGAAGCTAACCGTGTGCTAAAAAAAGGCGGACAGATGTTGATTGCACTGGAAGGGATGCCTGAGTGGATTCAAAAGACAATGGCATTTCTCGGACTCAAAGATATCGAAGATACAATGACACGCATTTCCCTTTTAAATGGGATGGCTCATGCGGGCTTCAGAGATATCACATGGAGAAGGACAGGACCGAACGTCGGAATAGCGATTGGATGGAAGTGAGGATTTAATAATGAAGAAAAGTATAGGGATTGTTCTCGAAGGTCGGGATATGTTGCTTTATAATCAGCGCTGCAGAGACTGGACGCATTATTACGATTATATACAGCCGATGAAACAGACACTCTCCAATGCCGGCTGCGGTATTTTTTCTGTATGTCACGCAGGACAGTGGCTGACCGGCAAGGTCTTTGATCCGGCTCAGCTGGCGGAGTTTTCGATGGAAAACGGCGGACGCGGTGACGACGGCACGGATCGCCCTGTGCTGCTTGCTGCCATGATGAGCAAAGGTATTGCAACGGACTTTGGTTTTTCTTACCATAATGATGGGCTCAGAAATGATCTGGACACGCTGAGGACGCATTTGCTCAATCATCGGGGATGCGCTTTGTGCAACCTGCGGGTCGGGCATATTGTCACGCTTGTTGATGCCAGGGAAATGGACGGAGAAATTCAGGTGCTGGCCATTGACTCTTACAGTGAGAGCGCCGATCAGCGTGTAGCTCCGCATGTAAAGGAAGTTATCAAAGACAGTAAAATCATTGCTACTGTCTACAACGAAGTAAAGGTAGCTGTGGGCGAAACCCATCAGTATATGGCATACTGGGTGAGCAGCAATATCGTCCGGGATTTTAACCTTCTCCATAAGATTCAAGGATAATGAGTACTTGTATGAAAAAAAGACAGCTTATCATCTACATACTGATAGTCTGTATCTTTTTTTCAATGCAACCAAATGTACATGCAGCCGGAAAGGCTAATGGTATCATCAGGGTTCTTTTGACAAGATTCAATCTGACTGACCGTGTTGACTTGGCTTTGGATGGCAGTTATACCATCCAGGGAATCGCATTTCAGCGCGGATCGCATGTTACGATTTCATCTTCAAAAGGGACTCTGATGCTTTATTATGAAGGCATGGCGTTGGATTGCGGAAAAGAGATGACGCTGCTTCGGCATGCAGTGACAGACAACAAAGAGAATGGCCTGCGTATCAACGGTGAAATGAATCTATATTGCGGCGACTTGCATCTGTATACCGAAAGAGGATTGATACAGGCCGTGCTGCATATCCCTGTGGAGGAGTATCTTTTAGGCGTTGTTCCCTATGAGATGAGCGATTCTTTTCCTGTGGAAGCACTGAAAGCGCAGGCTGTTGCAGCACGCACGTATGCGATGAAAAAAGCCTCGAGTGCTACCGGTAGATACGATGTTTATGACAATACCAATGATCAGGTCTTCAGGGGGTACAACGCAGCCAATAAAAATGCCATATAGGCGGTAACGCTTACAAATGGTATCTGCGGATATTATCGTAATGAACTGGCCACCTGTTATTATACCGCCAGCAACGGTGGTCAGGTGGAGATCCCATAGAATGTGTGGGGGTCAAAATACGGATACATCACAATGCATGATGATCCTTATGATGTGGAAAACCCCGAAAGCCCCGTAAAGCGGGCTGTTGTCCCAAAGCATGATCCCGAAGGAATCGTATATAACAAGGAACTGACAGACTATATTAAGACTCAGCTATCATCGGTTTTGTTGTTAAAGGGGTATACCGGTGATCCTTCTGAAATATGGATCGATGCGGTGCTCGGAATTCGATGCGAAAGTGGAGGAAAGCAGCTTGAGACAAAAGTTTCCAATACCATGGTATTTACTTTGAAGGTCAGTGCTTGCAAAGAGCTTTCGGCTGCAGCCATGGATACCCAGGAAGTGGAACTCTTTGGCATCGGTAAACAAAGCGAACACAGCAGCGAGTATCGTGAGCCAAACAGAAATACCATTCCCCTGGAAGATGCGGTATAGGTGAAAGTGCCTGTATTTGCTGCGATTGAGCCGATCATGGGGCTTTCCATTAATGGTTCTGATAACGAGATCATCACAGTCAATGAACAGGAAGAGAGTTTCGTTATCGAATCAAGGCGCTATGGTCATGGGGTTGGCATGAGCCAGAGGGGAGCGCAATGGTTGGCAGGGCATTATCACTGGACTGCGGAACAGATATTGAAGTTCTATTATCCGGGACTTACATTTATGGCTGTGGGAACTTCTGCTACACCGCTGCCTGCGATTGAGGCGGATTTTCTGGCAACTCCGGGGCCTGCTGCAACAGCAACCCCAAGGCCGACTCTGATGCCGTCCAGCGCTACCCCTAATCCGGGGGAATGGATCGTAAAAGTGACGGGAATTTCCGAGAATTCAAGCCTGAACCTGCGATCAGCTGCCGGAACGGATTCGTCCATCGTAAGGGTTCTGTATTACGGTCAGCAGCTGATCGCTTCTGCTTGCGATATTGAGGGCTGGATTAAGGTAAGGACCGATGTGGCCGAAGGCTATGTGATGGAAAAATACGTGGAAAAAGTAAAATAAAACAAAAGAGCGCGATTGATATCGTGCTCTTTTGTTTGTCAGAAATTGCGGCTCATATCATATCGCTTATAGAAATCGGAACGATATTGAGCAAAGCGATCCTCGGAAATGGCGTCACGGATTTCCTGCATCATATTCAAAAGGAAATGCAGATTGTGGATACTGGCAAGACGCGCCGCTGTGATTTCACCGGCCTTGAACAGATGCCGGATATAAGCGCGTGTATGATTCTGGCATGCATAGCAAGTACAGCCTTCTTCGATGGGGCGGAAATCATGCGCGTATTCCGCATTGCGAATGACAAGACGACCATGACTGGTAAAGACAGTGCCGTTGCGGGCAATACGGGTAGCCAGCACACAGTCAAACATATCGACGCCACGGGCAACGCCCTCGAGCAGACAATCCGGAGTGCCGACGCCCATCAGATAATGGGGCTTCGTCTCCGGCAGGTAGGGCATCAATTGATCCAGCATATCGTACATGATGGGCTTTGGTTCACCTACGGAAAGGCCGCCGATGCCGTACCCTGGGAAGTCCATAGAACCAAGCAATTTGGCACTTTCGATACGAAGATCGCCATAGAAAGCGCCCTGTACGATTCCAAACAAAGCCTGGTATGGATGCTCGTGATATTTCAGACATCTTTCAGCCCAGCGATGGGTTCTTTCCATGGCTGCCTTTGCGGTTTTGTAATCGCAAGGGTAAGCGGAGCAGACATCAAAACACATGGCAATATCGGAGCCTAAAGTTTGCTGGATACGCATGGATTCTTCAGGAGATAGGAAGCGTTTGCTGCCATCCAGGTGACTTTGAAAAGCCACCCCTTCTTCGGTGATCTTTCTGAGAGCCGCCAAAGAAAAGACCTGGAAACCACCGCTGTCAGTGAGAATGGGCTTGTGCCAGTTCATGAAACTGTGCAATCCGCCTGCCTCTGCCACCAATGCCTCACCGGGACGCAGATGAAGGTGATACGTGTTTGATAACAGAATCTGCGTGCCGATTTCTTCCATTTCACGCGCTGTCATTGCTTTGACACAGGCCTGTGTGCCAACCGGCATATAAATAGGCGTTTGAATATCACCGTGAGCAGTGTGAACAACGCCAAGGCGCGCACCATTGCAGGAGGCGTCGCGTTTTTTCAGTTCAAAAGAGAAAGTTCTTTCCATTCGCTCTCCTTATTCAAACACAATCTGCGGCCAGGAGGTTTCCAAACCTTTCAGTTCACGCGTAAAGGCAGTCCAAGGCAAAGTTTCGGTGGGGGGAGCGATAAACAGCATGCTTTCACCGGTGATGGGATGAGTGAGCGTCAAGCGGAAGCCCCAAAGGGCAATCTGCTGTCCACGCTTGCCGTTGCCGTAACGGTTATCGCCCCAGAGGGGATGACCACTGTGCTGCATCTGCACACGGATTTGATGGGGACGACCGGTCGCCAGGCGGATGCAGACCAAAGAATGATTCTCCTTATGCGCCACGGTGCGGCCATAAAGAATCGCTTCTTTGCCTTGAAGTTTCAGATAAGGAGGAATGACTTTGACCATGTTGGTCTCTTCATCCTTCTGCAGCCAATCGTGCAGCGTAAAGCGGTCTTCTGCATTGCCTTGGCAGACACAGACATACTCACGACGGAGCTGATGGGTTCTTACCTGCTCGGACAGACGGGAAGCGGCTTTACTGGTTTTTGCGAATACCAGCAGACCGCCAACCGGTCTGTCCATACGGTGCACCAAACCTACAAAGGCTTCGCCGGGCTTTTGATACTTGGTCTTGATATAGTTTTTGACCCAATCGAGCAAAGAGGGATCCTGCGTGTTGTCACCCTGTACGAGCATATTGACGGGCTTCACCACGACAATGATATGGTTATCCTCAAACAATACAATGGGCTCTTTGATGATTTCGCTCATAAACTGATCCCTCTCATTTAAATTGCCATCTTCCGCTGGCACCACAGGGGAGAACACCACCGGATGTTACAGGCAGAACGACCTACTGGGCATCGACGCAACCGCCAAAGCGGCGTACGACGGCCCGGCCGATGACATTTTGCAGCACAGCCGGCTGGAAGCCCGTTGTATAGCTGTTGACAAGGAAAAACAAGGGTTCGCGAGAAAGCACCTGCGCGCAGGTATCCACCAGCGTATACAGCTCATTTTCAAGCTTCCATACTTCGCCATTCGGGCCACGACCGTAACTGGGCGGATCCATCAGGATGCCATCGTAGGTATTGCCGCGACGAATTTCCCTGCGGACGAAACTCAACGCATCTTCGATAATGAAACGACAGCTGCTTTCCGGCAGACCGCACAGTTCACGGTTTTCCTTTGCCCACTGAACCATGCCTTTGGCAGCATCCACGTGAGTGACATGGGCACCTTCCGCTGCACAAGCAACGGTGGCTCCACCAGTGTATGCAAACAGATTCAGCACTTTTGCTTTGCCGCGTTCCCGGATCAAACTGCGCATCCAGTCCCAGTTGGCGGCCTGCTCAGGGAAAAGACCGGTGTGCTTGAAGCCTGTCGGCTTTACATAAAAGCGAAGATCCTTATATCCGATCTGCCATTTTTCCGGCAGCTTCTGCATAAACTCCCATTCGCCGCCACCTTTTTCGCTTCGGTGGTAATGCGCTTGCGCCTTTTTCCAAAGGGAGCCGTCGCCCGCAGGCCAAATCACCTGCGGGTCGGGACGGCACAAAACATATCGGCCCCAACGCTCTAATTTGTCGCCGTTACCGGTATCGAGAACTTCAAAATCCTGCCATTGATCGGCTATAAACATTAGACCCTCTTTACGCCGATGGTGGCGTTTTCTCCATTGATGTCGTGTTCTTTGATACTTTCGCAATTATCCGCAGCGGTGTAGAGAAGTTCATCTGCCAACACACCGGCCTTGATCATCGCGGAATGCTTGTCAAGCGCAGCCTTGAGCTTCTCGGAGCAGGAGGCGCAGATGACGATACGGTCAGTAACTTCAAAGCCGGCGTCTTTTCTCATCGTCTGAACCTTGGAGATGAACTCGCGGGCGTAGCCTTCTTCAATCAGTTCATCCGTCAACTGGGTATCCAGTACCACCGTCAGCTTACCATCTACCTGAGACGTGAAACCTTCTTTCTTGATGGCTTCCACCAGAACATCTTCTTTGCTGAGAACGATGGGGGTGTCGTCCATGACGAGCGTTACCGTTTCACCATTTTCGAAGGCACGGACCACATCGGCACCGTTCAGCTTCTGCAGTTCTCCGCGCATGCGGCCGAGGAAGCGGCCATAACGGGACTTCAAGGTCATGAAGTTGGGCTTCAGGTCATAGTTGACAAACTGACCGGCATCGTTGATGAACATGACATTTTTGACATTCAGTTCGTCTTCAACAAGGGCCTTGTAGGCTTTACCGAAGTCAGCACCGGAGATGTACAGCGTCGTAAGGGGCTGACGAACCTTGAGGTTACTCAGGTTGCGGCAGGCGCGACCAAGCTGTACGACGGTTTCAACGGCAGCCATTTGTCTTTCGGCTTCGGAATCAATCAGGCTTTCATCACAGACAGGATAATCGCACAGATGCACGCTTTCGGGAGCATTGACATCCACGCTGCGAACGATGTTCTGATAGATGGACTCCGCCAGGAAGGGGGTGAAGGGAGCAATCAGCTTTGTTAGAGTGGAAAGGACGGTGTACAGCGTGACGAATGCTGCTTCCTTATCGCCTTCCATTCCCTTGCCCCAGAAACGCTCGCGGCCAAGACGCACATACCAGTTGGAAAGAACATCGACAAAATCACTCAGTTTGCGTGTAGCTTCGGTGATACGATAAGCATCCAGATCTTCATCCACGCCGCGGATCAGGGTGTTGAGACGGCTCAGGATCCAGCGATCCATCAGGCTGAGCTGAACATTTTTCAAGTCATGCTTGGTGGGATCAAACTGGTCGATTTCCGCATACATGGTGTAGAAGTAATAGGTATTCCACAGGGTACCCATGAACTTGCGCTGATATTCGGAAACATTCGCCTTGGAGAAGCGGCTGGGCAGCCAGGGCGCGGAAGCGGCATAGAAGTACCAACGAACCGCATCGGCACCCTGATCGTTCAGCACATCCCACGGATCCACTACATTGCCGATGTGCTTGCTCATTTTACGGCCCTGCGCATCCTGAACATGACCAAGCACAAGACAATTTTTGAAAGGAGAGCATCCGAAGACCTGCGTGGAAATTGCAAGCAGGGTATAGAACCAACCGCGGGTCTGGTCGATAGCTTCGGAGATGAAATTGGCAGGGAAGTTCTGTTCGAACTTGTCTTTGTTTTCAAAAGGATAATGCCACTGAGCGAAAGGCATGGAACCGGAATCGTACCAGCAGTCGATGACTTCCTTGACACGGTGCATGGGTTTGCCGCAATGCGGGCATTTGATGACGACATTATCGATATAAGGACGATGCAGTTCCGGCAGGTCGACATCACCGATGACCATATCAAAGAGTTCCTGTTTACTGCCGATCACGTGCATATGCCCGTCTTCACACAGCCAGATAGGCAGGGGAGTACCCCAATAACGTTCACGGGACAGACCCCAGTCAACCACGTTTTCCAGGAAGTTGCCCATGCGGCCTTCTTTGATGTTTTCGGGCATCCAGTTGACAGACCGGTTGTTGGCAACCAACTGATCGCGCACAGCGGTCATACGGATGAACCAGGTAGGTCTGGCATAGTAGAGCAGGGGAGTGTCGCAGCGCCAGCAGAAAGGATAATCGTGTTCGTAGAGCGCTTTCTTAAGAAGCAGACCACGCTCCTTCAGTTCCTGCATGATGGGCTCATCGCACTGCTTGACAAAGATGCCGGCCCACTTGGTATCGGCGGTCATTTTGCCCTGTGCATCGACCAGCTGAACGAAGGGCAGGTTGTTTTCACGGCCAACGCGGGCATCGTCCTCACCGAAAGCCGGGGCAATATGAACAACGCCGGTACCGTCGGTCAGGGTAACATAATCGTCAGAGACGACATACCAAGCTTTTTCCTTGGGAGGATTCTGCATCGGGAAGAGGGGCTCATATTCAGTGCCGACCAAGTCGCTACCTTTGAATACAGAGGTAACCTCAATAGAAGCCTGGTCATCCTTGCTGAAAACGGAGGGGATCAGGGCCTGAGCCATGATGTAAACCTCGTCACCGAAGTTAAACTGGCAATAATCCTCATGTGCATTGACGCACAGAGCAACGTTGCTGGGCAGTGTCCAGGGGGTCGTTGTCCAAGCCAGAATATACTTGTTGCTTTCGCCCTTGACACGGAACTTGGCAAAGGCAGAGAATTCCTTTACGGCTTTATAACCCTGCGCGACTTCGTGGGAGGACAGGGCCGTTCCGCAGCGGGGGCAGTAGGGAACGATCTTGTGGCCCTTGTACAGCATGTTCTTCTCGGCCAGCTGTTTGAGGCTCCACCATTCAGACTCGATATAATTGTCATGATAGGTCACGTAGGGGTGTTCCATATCCACCCAGAAACCGACACGATTAGACATGTCCTCCCACTGATGCAGGTACGTCCAAACACTTTCCTTGCACTGCTTGATAAAAGGCTCGATACCGTAGGATTCAATCTGCGGTTTGCCATCCAGACCGAGCTTCTTTTCCACTTCCAGTTCGACGGGCAGGCCATGTGTGTCCCAACCGGCAATGCGCAGTACGCTCTTGCCTTTCATGGTCTGATAGCGGGGAATCAGGTCTTTGATGGCACGGGTCAGGACGTGACCGATGTGGGGCTTGCCGTTGGCAGTAGGCGGACCATCAAAAAAGGTAAAATGATCGCATCCCTCGCGAAGACGGAAGCTCTTCTTCACGATGTCGTTCTCTTTCCAGAATTTCAGGACTTCGTTTTCACGTTCCACGAAATTCATGTCGGTTGTAATCTTTTTGTACATGTATTTGCTCCTTTCGGAATCTTTGCATAAGGAAAGCCTGTCCTCCCCATGGGACGGACAGGCCGCGGTACCACCCAAATTGACGCAAAAAAGCATCCTCTTTTAGCCGGATAACGGCGGCTGCCGTGAAATGAATCAACGCTCCGGGATGATCTGGTGCAGGCTTTGCTGCCGGTTTTCAGCTGCTCCGGCTCTCTGAAAGCATCCACAGGCACCCGTTCCCATCATTGCAATTAGCATTATAGCAAAATTTCCGACGCTTGAAAAGCCCCTAAATGGCATAAACGCTTAAATCAATACGTGAAAGGCACCGTAAACATTGAATGCAAAACCGGCAATGAGAATCATCGCTTCCGGCAAAAACATTTTTCTTTTACGTCCCGGCAGGGCCAGATAAATGAGAGGATAAATCAGCAAGTCGCAGGTGTAACGTGCTCCGAACTGATAACCTCCAAAGGTTCTGTGAAGCAGCAGAAGGAAGAAATGTAAAAGAAACAATGCAATTGTGAGTCCTTTTACGAAGTCGAGACGTTTTTTGAACAAGTCGGAGACGAACCAGAACAGCATCAGCAACAGAACCGGATTTACAAATACAAACGAGAAGCCGAAGGCATTCATAGAGCCGGTCGGATTGAAAGGCAAGGTGAAGATAAAGGTTTGGACGTTCTTTGCCACATGACTGAGCGAAAACTGAATGCCGCCCTGCGTGGAAAATTCTGGGAGATAATTATGGCCAAACTCAAAAATATTCCCGAAGCGGAGATAGTTATAGGCACCAAGCGCGACGGCCACCATCAGACCAAGCAGCGTGCCCGGAATCAAGGCACGCAGGATATCCCGGATGCTTTTCTATTTTCGTGAGCGTGTAAAATATACAAGATACAAAAGCGGCCCATAGAGGGCATTGAAGGGGCGGCAGCCAACTGACAACGCGTACAGAAACAGACCGATCGTCGGACGATAACAAAATATGCAGGCTGCGGCACACGCCGTCAGAGCATAGGCAAGCGTTTGAGCCTGGAACCATACGGCGCCGTTGGTGGTCAGAGTAAGCAGGCAGGTAGCAAAGCTGAGAAATAGGGCAAAACCTGCGCAGCTTGCTTTGTCATAACCGGATTTGCGCAGCATGTAGTAGCATCCGAGGCATCCCGACAAGACATAGAGTTTCACCAGCAGATGATCAGGCGTCTGGCTGCCGAAGAAGAATGTAAGCAGGTACAGGGGAATGCTTGGAACGGGGGGAAAGGAAACATACCAATCCCCCTGATAGACAGCCAGCTCCAACCATGGATAATCCATCCCGAGGGAGAGCTTTCCGTTGCGCCAGGTCAGGGCTTGCAGGGTATAGGTGCTATAGCCGGAAGTACCCGTGGGGCTGATGTGCAGAAGCGTGCATAACAGCGCATAAAACACAGCGCAGCCCCATACCAACAGCAGCGGAGTATAATATGCCCGCTTCAGACGATGACGGATTTGCACTTTATTGTCTGTTTTCATAACCGAGTGTTTTCAAATCGGCGGCAGAATTTCGCCAGTTCGGACGGACCTTGACCCACAGCTGCAGGTTGACATGCATTCCAAGAAGGTTTTCGATATCCTGACGGGCTTCCTTGCCGATCAAAGCCATCATGGCTCCTTTTTTTCCGATGATGATGGATTTGTGCGAATCCTTTTCGCAGTAAATATCGGCATGGATCTCGATCAGTTTGTCACTCTTCTTTTCCATACCGAGAATTTCGATGCCGATGCCGTGCGGCACTTCATCACGAAGGTGCAGAAGTGCCTTCTCACGAATCAGCTCGGCGCAAATAATTCGTTCAGGCTGATCGGTCAGCATATCATCGGGGAAGTACTTGGGTCCGGGCTTTAGATGACTCAACAGTTCGGATTTTAATTCTTCCAGACCATCGCCGGTCCTTGCGCTGATGGGCAGCACAGCGGTGAAGTTCATATCCTTGAAACGCGCTATGCATTGAAGCAGACGCTGCGGCTCAATCAGATCGATTTTATTGAGAACCAGGATCGCGGGCACTTTTTTGTGGGACATTTCTTCGGCAATCGACAGGTCCTGCGGTCCAATGGCGGTAACATCGGCCAGTACCATCAGGGCATCGATGCCATCCATGCCTTCCTGGACTGCTTTCATCATGAAAGTGCCGAGCTGGGTGCGCGGTGTGTGGATACCGGGGGTATCGACAAAAATCATCTGATAATCATCGCCGCCGCAGATGGCCATCAGTTTATTTCGTGTGGTCTGCGGCTTGGCGGATACAATGGCGACTTTTTCACCGATCAGGGCATTCAAAAGGGTGGATTTACCAACGTTCGGGCGTCCCACGATTGCAATGAATCCGGAACGGAAAGGGCGGTTTTCAGACATAGTTTACTCCTTACCAAGAAAATCATCAGTACCGGTACTTGGACCAAAGGAATGCGGCAACAGTTCATCAAGATAGGCTTCATCGGTTTCGTCGCCGCAGGTGACGATCACACGGAGGTGCGGCGCAAATTCGTTCAGCGCCTGCCGGCAGACGCCGCAAGGCCATGGCATGGCTTTTTCTGCCGCGATGGCGATGGCAGTGAAAGATCGCTCTCCACGGCTGACAGCGTTGAAGAGCGCAGTGCGCTACGCGCAATTGGTGACGCCGTAGGAAGCATTTTCGATATTGCAGCCGGTGTACATTTTGCCATCAGCGGTCAGCAGGCAAGCGCCGACTTTGAAATGAGAGTACGGAGAATACGAAAAAGCCATGGCTTCTTTTGCCTTGCGGCAAAGTTCGTCATCTGAAACACGCGAAATGCCGGCTTTGGACAGTGCGGCTTCTTCTTGAACGCGCATTTTGGATTTGTCCTCCTCGTTCATATGGTCGTACCCCATCAGGTGAAACAGAGCGTGTGCTGTAAGATAGGCAAGTTCCCGTTCAAAAGAGTGTCCGAATTCGTTGGCCTGTGCGGCACAATGATCTTTTGAGATAATGATATCACCCAGATAACAAGCACGATTTTCGGGATCCCATTGCCTGAGCAGCAAATCCTCTCTGCAACCGGCTGTTTGCGAGGGCGAAAAGGGAGCAGCAGGAAAACTCAATACATCTGTGGCTTTGTCAACAGAGCGATATTCAAGGTTGATTCGATGAATTTCTTCATCATCGGTAATCTGTAAAAAGCCATAACATGGTTTGTGCACATCTTCTGTTGCAAGACAGAAAGAAGCAAGCCTAGTCAGCTTCTTTTGAACGGTTTCAGGCAATGATTCGCCGTCAAATTCAAATGTAAAGGTATTATTCATTCTTGGCAGAATCCTCGTTGATTTCTATACTTGCGTCTATTTCGAGCGCCTGCTCTATGCTGATCGGTTCCTGAACCACGGGAGGCTCCACCAAAGGCAATGAAGCACTTGTATCGAACTCTTCCGGGTTGACAATGATAGGAGCGGTGTCATCCGTCGCAATGGATTGGACCATGTCGTATTCGACGTCGCCGCCTTCCACGGTCTCGCCGTCCCATTCCTCTTCTTGCTCATCGTCCTATTTCTCGGGAGAAGGTGCCGGCTTGACAATGGGCGCAACAACTACCGGAGGATCGGGATACTCGATACGCTCATGGAATACACCATTCAGCACTGTTGTGCAGGCATGGCAGATTGCATCGATGTCGTGAAGGGTCAAGGGGGAATTGGAGAGCTGACCATCCTGCAGTTTGCCGCGGACAAGCTTGACAATAAACTATTCGATCGTTTCCGGCGTAGGATTCTGCATGGAGCGCACGGCAGCTTCAATGGTGTCACAGAGCAACACGATGGCTCCTTCCTTGGTAGAGGGAGGATTGGCGTGATAGCGGTAATCCTCGACGTCAACCGAGCCGTCGTTTGCCTGCTTTAGGGCGAGCGTATAGAAATACATAACAGGGGTGTTGCCGTGATGTTCAAGGATAATGCGGACAATCTCACGCGGAAGATGATACTTATGCGCAAGAGTCGCGCCGTCACGCGTATGCGACATGACAAGCTGCGCCGCTTCAACGGGCTCCATTTCCGCAAGCTTGTTGTAGGCGCTGAGCTGGTTTTCTTTGAAGCAATCCGGACGGCGAAGTTTGCCGACGTCGTGATAATAGCCGCCAACTCTTGCAAGCAGAGGGTTAGCGCCAACGGCTTCCGCAGAGGCTTCGGCCAGATTCGCTACCACGAGGGAGTGATGATAAGTACCCGGAGCCTCCAGAAGGAGCCGCTTCAGAAGCGGATGATTGGGATTGCTCAGATCCATCAGCTTGGAAGTTGTCGGGAGGTTGAAGATCACCTCGAGAAGGGGCTGCAGTGCAATGCAGAGGAGGGAGGAAACCAGTGCCCCTCCGGCACACCACAACGCATCAAAAACACGTGCTTCCGGCGTACTGCTGGTCATGAGACCAAAGAGGTACATAATGGTAAAATTGGAGGCTGCCGCCGCAAGACCGGCAAATAGGATCCGCAGTCTTCCGGAACGGCCAGAGCAAATGGCGGCGGCGAATGAACCGGAAACGAGCGTGCAGGTAATCAGCTGGACCATCTCGACGGTATAGGCGTCGCTGCTTCCGGCCGCCAGGGAACTGATCAGCACAGCCGACATGATGTTGGCCATAATGGCGGCGGGAAGACCGAGTGTGCCTGCTAAAAGCATGGCACTGAGCATCATGGGGACCAGATAACTGTTGGCTGTCCGAAGAAGGATGCTGCCTCCCAGAGAGATTGAGATAACGATATAATGCAGGAGCAGCTTGCGTTTATCCCGGGTGACTGCCGGAACAAACAGATACAGCATCAGGTACTCCATGATGACCAGTATGATGACAAGCAGAGCAGCGCCAACATAGATGTTGAAGTCGGTCGTGTTTCCGTTATTGAGCACACCGAGGCTTTGAAGCATGGCATACTGATTCTTTTCGACAAGGCCTTCGCCTTTGACGATGATGTTCTGGCCTTGTTTATAAATGACAGGCTCAACACTTTCGCGTACTGCCTAACGAGCCGCGGCGGTGGCTTCCTGATCGATGACCATGTTGGCTTCGATTACTGTGCGAAGTACAGGCTGTACCACATTCTGCAACAGGCTGGTATCCACCCTGTACCCGACGATCTGCACGATGCTGGCGACAGCTTCGCTTTCCATCCCTTCGGTGACGGTACTGTTCATAGTATTCTGTACAGCGCTGTACAGGGTATGATAGAGGGAGGTAAGATCGTCATAACTGGTATTGAGCACGGTACGAAGCTGATAATCATGAAGGGTGATCTCAGTAACGATCGTGCGCGCGTACGCAAGCTCCTCGGCGGTATAGCGTCTTGTAGGACCATTGTCTTCCAAAGTTGAGCTATACTGTACAGCGGCTTCCAACTGTGTGAAGATGTTCTGCAGCTTGGAAAGTACGTTTTCGGTAATACCTTCAACAAAATGATAGGTCGGCTTCACTGCGGCAGCCGCGTTTTCACGCAGTTTCTCCGTGGTAATTTCATCCACCACATCGCGATTGGCCGCGATAGTAACCGTCGGAACCATTCCCACGGTAATGTCGTATTTAGCCGGAATGATCGCAGCGCAGAAGATGGCAATCAGGATCAGTGTGCTGATGAACACGATCAAAGCACGAAGCGACAGAAGTGCTTTGAAGAAGTGCTTGACTTTTTGCGTTCGTTTCTGTTGTCTGCTGCTTTTGATGTGCTTTTTTTTCGTTTTATCGGGATGTTTCAATGCTTTTGGGTCCTTTCGAAATTCTCGTATGCTTTGACGATGCGCTGTACCAGCTCGTGTCTTACTACATCTTCAGAGCGCAGCATGGCAATAGCGACACCCGAAACATTTTTTAATACCTGCAATGCTTCCCCGAGACCACTGCGTTTGTCCCGCGGCAGGTCGGTTTGTGAGATGTCACCGGCAACAACGCATTTTGCCCCTGCGCCGAGACGTGTCAGGAACATTTTCATCTGTTCACAGGTGGTGTTTTGTGCTTCGTCAAGAATAATGAAAGCGTTGTTCAGCGTTCGGCCGCGCATAAATGCAAGAGGAGCAACTTCGATGGCGCCACGTTCCTGCAGACGCTGGTATGCATCCGTCCCCAGCATGTCATAAAGAGCATCATAGAGCGGTCTGAGGTATGGGTCAATCTTCTGCGTCATATCACCGGGCAGAAAACCAAGCTTTTCTCCGGCTTCCACAGCCGGCCGTGTAAGGATAATGCGCTCGACTTCTTTTGATTTCAGTGCCCGTACAGCAAGCGCCATGGCCAGGTAGGTTTTGCCGGTTCCCGCCGGTCCCGCCGCGATGGTCAGTTCGTGATTGCGGATTGCTTCCACATACTGCCGCTGTCCGTTGGTTTTGCAGCGAATCGGCTTGCCGCGATGGTTGTAGGCAACGATATCGGCGGAAATAAGCTCATCGGTTACTTCGGTTCCCTCTTTGATCATAGAAGCAAGGTAACGGACGCGAATGGGGTCAATACTTTCTCCGCTGCGCAGCATCTTCAGCAGCTGCATGATGACGTTCTCAGCTCGCGAAACGTTTTCGCTTGCTCCGGTAATACGCAGCTACTGACCGCGCAGCACAGCAGTGACTTCAAGCTCTTCTTCAAGCGTAGAAATATTGCAGTCGTTCATGCCAAACAGCAAACGATAGTACTCTGTGTTTTCCAATGATAACAGCAAAGCAGAATTCTCCCTTTGACACAACAAAGTTGCGGTGTGTATAACACACCATGTTTATCATACTATATTCTGGCATTTTGTCAATCGTTATTGCCGGAAACGCATAATAAAAAAGCCTTCCCATGAAGGAAAGGCTTTTGATGCATTAGATTTTGAACTGGGTGATGTCGTTTTCCAGATCGGGGCAGTCATCGGTATAGACTTCCAGAGCGATCGGACGGCTCAGGTCGAGGGAGAAGATACCGAGGATGGATTTGGCGTCAACCACGTGGCGGCCGGCACGCAGGTCCATGTCGTAATCATAACGGTTGACGATGTTGACAAAAGTCTTCACTTCTTCGGCGAAGCTGAGCTTGATCGGAATCGATTTCATCGAAAGCATCCTCCTGATTTGATTTTGAATAATATGATTATACCTGATTCGGTATAAAAATCAAGTATTGCCGAGAAGTTTTTCAATGCCGTTTTCGACGCGGCGCAGCGTTTCGTCCTTCCCGAGCAAATAAGCAATTTCAAACGCACCGCCGGGGGTGGAGAGAAGGCCGCTGATGGCAATTCTCAAAGGCCACAATACAGCACCGTTCTTTTTGCCGGACACCGCAATGGCTTCCATCACGGTATCATGAATGACGGCTTCGTTCCAATCACCAATTGATTCCAGGATGGGTCTGATCTGCTGAAGCGCATCCAACGACACTGCGGGGTCGGTCTTCATTTTCTTATTGGTGTATAGTGCGATGTCATATTCAGGCAGGTCAGCCAGGAAAGCGACCATTTCCGGGACGCGGTTGAATACTTCGGTGCGTCCTTGCATCAGTTCCGCCAGACGTTTGTAATCAATTCCGCGTCCAGCCAGCGCACGGTCGAACCACGGAGTAACTATCGCAAGATACTCTTCAAAGGGCATTTTGCGGATGTACTCTGTGTTGAACCAGGTCAGCTTATCCATGTCAAAAATGCCCGGGGCGTTGTTCAGACGATTGATATCGAACGCCTCAACAAGCTCTTCCATCGTGAAGAACTCTCTGTCATCACCGGGATTCCAGCCTACAAGGGCCAGATAATTGATCAAGGCTTCCTTCAGATAGCCCTTGGAAACAAAGTCACTGTAATAAGCGTCGCCGTCACGCTTGGAAAGCTTGTGGTGGGCGTCACGCATAACGGTAGTGAGATGGACATACTGAGGAATCTCCCAGCCGAAAGCATTATAGAGAAAATTATACTTCGGAGTAGAGGAAAGGTATTCCATACCGCGCATGACATGGGTAATGCCCATCAGGTGATCATCAACGACGTTGGCGAAGTTGTAGGTAGGCATACCATCCTGCTTGATGAGGATCATGTCGTCCATGGCTTCGTTGTTCGGGAATGTCAGATGACCGAACACAGCGTCATCGTAAGTGGACTCTCCGGTCGTGGGGGCGTTCATACGAATCACATAGGGAACACCTGCATCCAGCTTCTGCTGGATTTCTTCCTTTGTCAAGCTCAGACAATGCTTGTCATATTTAAAGACCTCACCGCGGCTTTCGGCAGCGCTTCTGCGCTCATCCAATTCTTCTTTCGTACAGAAGCAATAGTAGGCAGCGCCTTTTTCAACAAGCTGCTTGGCATAGGGCAGATACAGGTCTTTGCGGTCGGATTGAATGTACGGACCGCAGGGGCCGCCGATATCGGGACCTTCATCCCACTGCATCCCGCACTCGCGAAGCGTATTGAAAATCACCTCGGTGGCACCTTCAACAAAACGCTCCTGATCGGTATCTTCGATGCGGAGAATGAATTTGCCGTTATTCTTTTTGGCGTAGAGATAATTGTAAAGTGCCGTTCTGACACCACCCATATGCATAAAGCCGGTGGGGGAAGGTGCGAAACGGGTTCTAACTTCTTTCATAAAAACTCCTTATTTGACAGGCTTATAGCTGTCCTTCAGGCTGACAACACGATTGTAGACGGGAAGAGTATCGGTGCTGTCGGGATCTTTGCAGAAATAGCCCATTCTCAGGAACTGGAAGGTGCTGCCGTTCGGGCAATTGCCGAGGAAGGGTTCAGCATAACCGTTCACTTTGATCAGGGAATGATCCGAAAGGAATCTGGTAACATCTTTTTTTTCGGCGGCATCGGCAGTATCCCACTCTTCGGTCATCAGCTGATCGTAAAGACGGGCTTCGAAAGGTACGCAATCCGCTGCGTTGACCCAATGGATGGTGCCCTTGACTTTACGGTTAGCGCCTTCGCTGCCGCTGCGGGAATCCAGATCGACAGTACACTCAACCGCAGTAACGTTGCCGGCTTCATCATGCAGGATGTTTTCGCATTTGATGATATAAGCGCCCTTGAGACGGACCTCTCCATCGGGCTTCAGGCGAAAGAACTTCTTGGGAGGAATCTCTTCAAAGTCTTCCTTCTCAATCCAGATTTCACGCCCGATCGTAACGGAATGCGAACCGAGCTCGGGATGATCGGGATGATTCTCCATTTCCAGCGTATCTGACCAATCTTTGGGTACATTGGTCAGAATGACCTTCAGGGGATTCAGGACGGCCATGGCGCGGGGAGCCTTGCTGCCAAGATCATCGCGCACACATGCTTCGAGCATGGCGATATCCACAACAGAATCCACCTTGGAAAGACCGACGCGGTCAATAAAATCACGGATGGAGGAGCCGGTAAAACCACGGCGACGCATACCGCAAAGGGTGGGCATACGCGGGTCATCCCAGCCAGTGACATAACCTTCTTCGACAAGACGGCGCAGGTGACGCTTGCTCATGACCGTTCTGGTCAGGTTCAGACGGGCAAACTCAATCTGACGGGGTCCGTGATAGACATGACCGTTGATACGGCTTTCATTACGGAAACCGGCTTTTTCCGCAACCCAGTCATACAGAGGACGATGGTCTTCATACTCGAGCGAGCACAAAGAATGCGTAATGCCTTCCAAGGCATCACTGATGGGGTGAGCAAAATCATACATCGGATAGATGCACCATTTGCTGCCCGTTCTGTGATGCTCTTTGTACAGAATACGGTACATGGCAGGGTCGCGCATGTTGATGTTGGGGGAAGCCATATCGATCTTCATGCGTAGGGTATATTTCTTTTCGGGGAATTCGCCGGCGCGCATGCGGCGGAACAGGTCCAGACTCTCCTCGGCGGGGCGATCTCTCCAGGGACTGTTTTTGCCCGGTTCGGTCAGGGTACCGCGATATTCACGCATCTGATTGGGATCCAGTTCATCCACATAAGCCAAACCGCGGAGGATAAAATCTTCGGCGATTTCGTACAACTTGTCATAGTATTCACTGGCGTAGAACAGACCGCCTTTCCATTCAAAGCCAAGCCAGCGGATGTCCTCCATGATGCCGTCAACATACTCGGTTTCTTCTTTTGCAGGGTTGGTATCATCAAAACGCAGGTTGCAAAGGCCATTGTATTTTTCAGCAGTACCAAAATCGGTCACCAGCGCTTTACAGTGACCGATATGAAGATATCCGTTCGGTTCCGGAGGGAAACGCGTATGAATCTCTTCGCAGCGTTCTTTTTCGAGATCTTCATTGATGGCATCCCATATAAAATTGCTTTTTTCGATTGTTTCTTCCATGGCGGAATC
>JAZRWA010000072.1:0-9454 GCA_045599485.1 Clostridia bacterium
AACCTCTTTCGCTTTGAAAAACCGCGTCCGATAAGAACGCGGTAAGAAATACAAGTGGATCAATCAGGAGTGCCGACTTGAATCAGCGCGTTCAAAAAGGCGATGGCGTTGTTTTCGTTTCCGCTGTAGGTAGTAATACCAACATACATATTGTCAGTCTTCATGTTCAAATCCTGTGCAAGCGCAGTCAGAGTGTTTATAGGCAGACCGAAAAGGCGCATCTCACGTGTCGGGTTTCCCTCGTCATCCAACACGGTGATGTATCCGGCATCCAAATTGACGTCTTTGGTCTGGAGCTATCCACTGACAACATAGGGTTCAAGGTCAATAAACACTCCCTGACCGGCCAGATTTTTGAAGTCATCGCTGCCAAGAAGGAAAATATCTCCCTCGTTCGCGTAGACATACACCATCAATTGCATGTTGCCATAATAGTCATCAGAACTTGAACTCAAAATGACCGTCTGAATGGTTTCCATATCCGGCGTGGCTTCTTTGCCGAGTTTTTTCATATAGTTGGTAGCCCGGTCTTCGGATACTGTTCCGCTTTGGATATAAATATCAATACGGAGATCCTCGGGTGAACGATAGCTGGTTGTGGTATAGACCAGATTCCAACCGAAAACAGCTGCCGCAATCAGAATGGCATACATCCACCAACCATAGGTAAAATGCGTCTTCAGGTTTGTTTTTGTCAGCGGCGTTTTAATTCTCATTTTTGTTTCCTCTGTTTAGAATGCTGAAGAAAGCGGGATAATCGCGTCGAATCCTTATGTTTCGTCCGCCAGATGAATCAGATATGTTTTCAGCGAGTCAAATCCGCCATGTGGATATTGTTGAATATCGGTATTGCGTTTGTTGATAAGGCAATCTGTCAGCAGAAAACATCGCATTCCGAGCATTGAAGCAGCTGTGTCCTCTTCTGCGTCATTGCCCACCATAACACACTCCTCAGCTTTGAGAGATAACTTTTTCAGAATTTCGTCATAATAACACGGATTGGGCTTGCAGAAGCGGCTGTTTTCATAGGTGCTGACATACTCAAAATCATTCTTGTCAAGACCGGCCCATTCAATCCGTGCAAAAGTAGCAACGGAAGGGAACAAAGGATTGGTTGCGAGGATAAGCCGCACATTGCGCTTTTTTAGTAATTTCACCAGAGCATTAGCTTCATTGCAGGGATTGCAGGCATTGACTGCCTTTTGAAAGACAGTACTGTAAAAGGAATTGAAGAGCGGCTTGTCATCCGTGATATCTCTTTCCGGATACTGTGCGCTGAAATATTTCCAGAAGACCTCTTCATTTGTCAATATACCGTCGTTTTGCACCATGGCGCCAGTGCCTTTCCAGACAAATTTAATCAGTGCTTCCGGCTCATAACCATGCGGTGCCATCGTTTCTGCCAAAAGTTTGAAATAAAGATTGATAAACGCATCCTGATCCATCGGCAGGAGCGTTCCATCCAAGTCAAACAAAACCGCTTTGAGCATAGTTGTTCCTTTCTCTGTGTCGTTATCGCTCGGTATGCTCCGCACCATTGTTTCTGGAATTATATATCGGGCCCAGTGGTGCATAACGGCGAGCGATCCATTTGCAAATACCGTCCAAACCCGGATAAATCATTCTTTCGGAAATATTGATATAATCCAACTTATCTCGTATTTCAAGCTTTGCATGACGGTCAATGACCAGCTTTGTAAATCTGTCACTGACGGGCAAATCCAAAAGGGTCACCTTTGGGTCAGACACAACGGAAAACAGCGCATATTGATTGGCAATTCGGTTCACAGTGGAAGCAGGCTCAAAGAATAACGCAAAAGGTGTTTCACTGATGCTTTGCAGTGCTTTGAAATCGTGGGCAACTTCCTCCAGAATATCCCTGGCAAAGATGTTTCCCTTCTGTGCTTCCAGCCGTGTCTTTAAATCCGTAGGCAATTCTTTGTTTACGTCGTTGATATCTACACACCAGATCACACCGTCACGATCGTATTGTGATACATCTTCGGTTGCAAAATGCGCGGCTACAAGCGGTGAGTAAGTCCAGTCCAGAAGCCTTGTGGGAAGACCGAATTGCTGCCCCATTGCAATCAATTCCCAAAAAGAATTGCATCCCTGCAATTCAGCATATCCGTATTTGACAAATGATCGGACGATCATTTTTTCAAGCGAAAGGTCATGTGCACAGGAGCGATTCAATGTCGGAGTCAGTGCCCATTCACAATCGGCCATGCCTCGATACACCCGGCTGTTGCGGTAACGCATGATGCTTGGCTCCCATACATTCTCAAACACAGCCGACTGCAATTCGTCCCAATTTCGGATTCTCAATTCACGCATTGCTCATACTCCTTTTCAAGGATATTATATCATATCATCACCGTTCGTGACAAGTGCATAGAACTTATGTCCCAGTGACAAAGCGCACAAAAAAACCGAGTCATAAGACTCGGTTTATGGTGGCTCCGATTGGACTCGAACCAATGACACTCCGGGTATGAACCGAATGCTCTAGCCAGCTGAGCTACGGAGCCAAATGGTTGCGGGGGAGGGACTTGAACCCTCGACCTCCGGGTTATGAGCCCGACGAGCTACCAAGCTGCTCTACCCCGCGATACTCTGCGTCGTTCAACGCGTGATTTATATTACACCAAGCAAGATGAATTGTCAATATCTTTTTTTAAGTTTTTTCAAAAAAAATGCAGATTATTGACCACGACGATAATTCTCGGCAGTCTCCAACATATGTGCGGCGTGATTGAGTGCACTTTCCGAATGGTCATCTGTGCCGCTGATCATCCGGGCAATCTCCTCAATGCGCTCGTTCGAGTCAAGTACACGCAGTCGTGTATTGGTGCGCCCTGCGTTTTCACTCTTTTGTACAAGAATATGATGTTCGGCCATAGCAGCAATCTGCTGCAGATGCGTAACACAGAGTACTTGCCGATATCGGGCAATCGCACACATTTTTTCCGCAACTACCTGTGCAGCTCTGCCTGAAATACCTGTATCAATCTCATCGAAGACCATCGAGGGCACCTGATCATGACCGGCCAGCAATGTTTTAAAGGCCAGCATAACACGTGAAAGCTCACCACCGGAAGCAATGCGTGCCAGTTCTTTTGCCTCTTCTCCTTTGTTCGGGGCGATCATGAAGCACACCTCATCCACGCCAGTAGCGGTCGGTATCACCTTATCCTTTTCTGCAAAACGAACAAAAAAGCTGGTTCCTTTCATGTTGAGATCATGAAGCTGTTCTTCCATTTTTTTTGAAAATTCATCAGCAATAGCATGCCGAGAGGAGGATAAGCGAGACGTTACCGAATTATATGTCTGATACGATTCCAGCGCTTTTTTGTGAAGAATATCGAGTCGTTCGGAAGCGTGATCAAGGAGTTCAAGCTCTTCCCCCAGCTTTCGCATCGTTTCCAGCATTTCACGCGTCGTAGCACCGTAACGTCTGGAGAGCTTTTTGATCAGATCCAGTCGGTCCTCCAGTTCAGCAGTTCGCTGTGGATTGTTTTCCATTCCGTTCAGCATCCTGCGAATACTTTCAGACAGATCCTGAACATTATAGTACAGTTCCTCCGCCTGCATGGAAGCAACCTGATACTCGCTGCCCAAACCGGCAACAGCCGCCATCGCCCTCATTGCTCTTTCAGCCTGATCCAGACAGGATGAACCTGCCACAGGGTCATAAAGAGCCGTTTTAGCTTCTTCGAGTGCTTCCAGAATCTTTTCACTGCTGCGGCAGGCGTCTCTTTCGGCTCTCAGCCGTTCCTATTCTCCCTCTACCAGATGAGCTGCCTGAAGCTACTCATATTTCCTGCGCGTATCGTCGGCTCGTTCCTGACGCTGCTGAGAATCCTTCTTTGCTTTTCTGAAAGTCGCTGCAGCTGCATGATAGGCACGAAATGCGCTTTCCGTTTCAGCCATCAGTTCATGATGTGTGCTGTCGCCCATCGCATCAAGCAGCGACAAGTGATTCTTTTCATCCAGCAGGGATTGATGCTCATGCTGTCCGTGCATGTCCATCAACATAGCAGCCAGTTCCCTCAGCTGCGCAAGCGGGACCAGAATTCCCTGTATACGGCTCGTGGAGCGCCCGGAGGTATGAATTTCTCTTGCAATTGCCACCAGGTGGTCATCGCATTCAATTTCGTGCTCTTTCAACCAAGCCATTGCCAAGGGGGCGTCTGATACATCAAACAAGCCTTCGGCATATGCCTTTTCTTCGCCCGCACGAATCAGGTTCTTGTCGCTCTTGGCACCAAGAACCAAATTCATTGCGTCAACAACAATCGATTTACCCGCGCCCGTTTCTCCCGTAAGTACATGCAGTCCCTTACCGAATTGCAGTTCCACACGGTCAATCAAAGCAATGTTACGTATCAACAACTGTACAAGCATGAATGTACTCCAGCAAGGCAGATTTACTTTCGAAGCAGGCTGCGGAAATCTTCGGCGACTTTTTCAGATTCATCCGCTGTGCGGATCGCAACAAAAATGGTGTTGTCACCGCAAATTGAGCCGATTATTTCCGGTCGATTCATACTGTCAATTGCTTCACCGGCCGCATTGGCGCTTCCGGAAATCGTGTTGAGTACGATCAGATTTTCAGAAACCGTGACCTTCAAAACAGACTCGCGGAAAATACGCACCAGACGATCCGAAATCTCGTTGTCCTCTTTTTCCTTGACAGCATATTTATACTTACCGTTTTCGGTGGAAAGTTTCATCAGCTGAAGTTCCTTGATATCCCGACTGATGGTTGCCTGAGTGACAGGAACTCCCCTTGCAATCAGCGCATTTGCAAGTTCGGATTGGGTTTCAATCTCATTATTCTTAATGATTTCGAGTATCGCTTCGTGCCGGGTATTTTTCATAAAGAATCACACCTCGCATTTTATTTAGACCAAACTCATTTCAGTTCATGCAACCGTTGCAGAAAGATTTCGGCATCTTTGTGTCGTTCTTCCCAGGAAGCACACATTTGACCGATTTCAGCGTGCTTATCACCGGAAGAATGAAAATCACTGCCTCCGGTAACGAGCATGCCATGTTGCGTGGCATACCTTTGCCAATACATTACGCCTTCACCACGATTGTCGGGATGGAACGCTTCAATCCCCGCCAATCCGGCGTCAATCAATTTATAAACCAGTTTATCCAGTTGACTTCGGTCCATTCTGTACAGTCCCGGATGAGCCAAGACAGGAAGAAGACGCTGACGATGCAGCATATCCACAACATTTTCGGCCGTTTCCAGCCTGCGGGGAACATATGCCGGACAACCGCTGCCGAGGTAACGGCGGAATCCTTCCTGTACATCGTGAATATAGCCTTTTTCCATCATCGCTCTGGCAATTTGCGGACGGCCTTTTACACCGCCTTCCCCAGTGCGGATTTCTTCCTTCTGCAGAGGAAGACCGAGTCTGGACAATCTTTCAAGGATGGCATCAGTACGGTTCTCACGCTCTTCTGCCATCGTCTTCAGGAAAAGGTGAAATTCATCACCGGCATTTTCCACACCGTATCCGAGAATATGAACTTCTTCGCCTGCATCACAACCGATCTAAACGCCGCGAACAAAATGAATTCCCAGTTTTTCAGCAGCCGCAGCCCCTTCGTCCAGTCCGTTCACAGTATCATGATCGGTGATGGCAAGCAGATTGACACCGTGATCAAAAGCGCGTTGCATCAGCTGAACAGGATGCAGCACACCGTCGGAAGCAGTTGTATGGTTATGCAGATCAGGTTGAAAACAAGCTTCCATACTTACACCTGTTCATCGTTTTCCGCACCGGGAAGCATGCGGTTTTCCATGCAGGCAACAAATTCTTCTCGAGACAGTGTCTCTTTTTCAATCAGGGTATTGGTCAGGCGGTCCAAAGCATCACGGTGTTCTGCAAGAATGCTCAGGGCCTTCTGATAGCAACGCTTCAGCATATCACTCACTTCGCCGTCTACACGCGCTGCGACAGCTTCACTGTATTCGCGACTATGTCCGAAGGAGGCGCCGACAAATACTTCCTGATCGCTATCGAGATAAATAGTGCCGATTTCGTCACTCATGCCATACTTGGTCACCATGGAACGGCAAAGCGAAGTCGCATGCTGCAGGTCGCTCTGCGCTCCAGTAAATACATCGTCGTAGACCAGCTTTTCGGCAGCATGCCCGCCAAGCATCATGACGATGCGCTGAAGCAGACGGCTTCTGCTCATGTTGTCAAGTTCCTTTTCGGGAAGGGCCAAGGTGAAGCCGCCGGCAGCGCCGCGCGGTACAATGGTAACCGTGTGTACGGGATCGCAAAGATCCGAGTAGTGTGCAATAACGGCATGACCGGCTTCATGGCATGCAACCAGTCTGCGATCTTCTTCAAGTACCTTGTGGCTTTTTTTCTACGGACCCATCTGAATCCTTTCCACAGCTTCAATCAGAAGGGATTGACTGATGGCAGTTTTCCCGGAACGTGCCGCCAGGATGGCGGCTTCGTTCATAATGTTTTCCAGATCAGCACCGGTAGCAAAAGGTGTGCGCTTGGCAATGTTTTCAAGGTCCGTATCCTCTTCCATAGGCTTTCCCTTTGCATGAACCTTCAGGATTTCGACTCTTCCGTAAATGTCGGGATAGTTGACCGTGATTTGACGGTCGAAACGCCCCGGACGCAGCAAAGCAGGGTCGAGAATATCACGCCGGTTGGTAGCAGCCAATACGATAACGCCTTCATTCGGAGCGAATCCATCCATTTCGACCAGCAGCTGGTTCAGCGTCTGTTCACGCTCGTCATGACCGCCGCCAAGTCCGGCACCGCGGTGACGGCCGACCGCGTCGATCTCATCGATAAATACAATGCTCGGTGAGTTGCGCTTGGCCTGTTCAAAAAGATCTCGGACACGGCTTGCACCCACACCGACAAACATTTCAACAAAGTCAGAGCCGCTGATGGAAAAGAACGGCACACCGGCTTCACCCGCTACGGCTTTTGCCAGAAGTGTTTTACCGGTGCCGGGAGGTCCCATCAAAAGAACGCCTTTGGGAATACGTGCTCCCAAATCCAGGTATGCCTTGGGGTTTTTCAGAAAATCAACGATTTCTTTCAGCTCTTCTTTTTCTTCTTCTGCTCCGGCAACATCGCTGAAACTGATCTTGTTGCGTGAAGGATCACTGAGCTGGGCCTGGCTTTTGCCAAAGTTCATCATTTTGGCATTTCCGCCGCCCTGCGAACGAGCCATCATCACCCAAAGTCCACCCGTCATAAGAGCCATCAGAATCAACGGCAGCCAATCCAGCAGCCAGGAAGAATCCGCAGGCTTAATGTATTGCAGGCTTAGCTTTTTCCCGGCGAACGTCAAGTCATTATCGCTGATTTTTTCAGCTGCAACACCCGCCTCATTGGCGGCCATCGTGTGCAGATTATCAATAAATTCCCGACCGATGATGCAGGAAAAATCATAAACTTTGGGAAAAGAAGCAGAAGCCCGTTCCGTATCATAATACAGACCGTAGACAGTATTCTCTTCGATGGCCAAACGCTGAATCTGACCCGAAGTCACTTTTTTCAGCAGCTCGGAATAACCAATTTCGCTGCCGTTCCCCGATCCGCTGCCGAACAGCAAATAAAGAACAATCAGCGGCAGCAAAATCAGAAGAATACCGGGAATGCGTCTTTGCGTTTTGTTCAAATCACTATCCTCCGTCCATTACTTGGAATACACCCGTGGGTCAAGGATGCCCACATCGGGGAGATTACGGTATTTCTGGTCGTAATCCAAACCGTATCCTACGACAAATGCATCGGGTATCTCAAAGCACACATAGTCCGCCTTTAGGCTGGTCTTTCTTCTGGCAGGCTTATCAAGCAGCGTCGCAATCCGGATGGATGCGGCTCCACGGTGCAGCATTTCCGCCTTGATATAAGAAAGTGTTGTTCCGCTGTCAACAATGTCTTCAATCAGCAATACATCTTTTCCGGAAACATCCGTCTCGATATCCTTGGAAATGTGCACGATTCCGGTGGATTCCGTACTGCCGTAATAGCTTGAAGCTGCCATAAAATCGAGTGCAACAGGCAGATCGATGCAGCGTACCAAATCGGTGTAAAACATCACAGCACCCTTGAGAATGCAAACTGCCACGGGCTATTTTCCCTTATAGTCAGCGGTAATTTGTGCTCCGAGCTCGGCCACACGTGCCCTGATCTTATCTTCCGGAAGAATGACCTCAGTCAGGTCCTTGTAAAGATCCTTTTTGCAATCCATCATATATCCCTCTCAATCCTGTCAGGCAGCACGCCTGAATATGTCAATACTTTGCAATTCAATTGATTGGCTGTATCCTTGTTAATCCTCAGTTTCTACGAAATGCCTGTGCCAATCATCCACAGCACCTCGTTTTCTATGCACAGAACCGGCCAAACCCTGCGGAAAGGGCAGTCTATTTTATGGTTAATAAAATAGTCCTTCAGTTTTTTGAAACTCTGATGACCAAAGGGAATGATCACATCCCCCGGCAGCGGAAAACGCAAAATCGCATTCTAAAGCAATTCAGTTGGAATAATTTGAGTAAGCGAATTGCTTTGAAAAATGTCCTTTGGAATGCAAGTGCTTTGAACCAGCATCTTTGATGCCGGGGCGGTCATTCCTTCCTCCGCAACCAGATGAAGTCTGGTTTCTGAGCGGAAAGCACGCCATCCGCACGGAAGATTCATCCATGTGCCAATCGGTGCATCGATGACAGCACGAAGCCGCTACAACTGAAGACCCGTGGTCTCAATCCCATGTTTGATCAGAAACAGCCGAAGCATTCGACGGCAAATCGCCGTCTCCACTCCATTGAATGCTTCCAACAGGATAAAAGGCTGTGCAGCTCCTGCCATTCCCTTTAATCTTTCACCGGCCACGGAATCAAGATAGTTACTTTCATCACGGATAAACGCTGCGTTTCTTGCAATGTTCTCTGTCGCTTTGGGTGAAATACCCTGCAGAATCGGTATCAGCTCGTGACGAATACGATTTCTTGTAAAATGCAGATCGGTGTTTGTTTCGTCTTCATGCCAGTTTTGCCCAAGGTCCGTCAGAGACTGTTGAATCTCTGTTCGCTTTACATGAAGCAAAGGCCGCCAATAGCAACCGTTCAGTTCCTTCATGCCCGCCAGCCCATCTGTCCCGCAGCCGTGAAGGAGGTGAAGCAATATCGTTTCGCTTTGGTCATCCATGTGATGTGCCAAGGCAATCACGCATTCCTTGCCGGAACTTGCCAGTTTATTTTTAAATGCTTCATACCGAGCATCTCGCGCATTCGCTTCAAGGCTTCCGTGATGTTGGACAGTGACCCGTAATGACTCGAAGGGAATGTTGTTCTGACGGCAAAATTCCCGGCAGAATGCCTCATCAGCATCCGCATTTTCCCGCAAACCGTGATGAATATGCAGCGCCTGTAACTCGAAACCTTCGG
>JAZRWA010000073.1:0-54469 GCA_045599485.1 Clostridia bacterium
TTCATCTCGGCACGCAGGTTTCTGACTGCCACGATCACTTCCATGATGCCGGCCATACGGTCTTCATCGGCGGGATAAGACGCGATCTCTTCTGCCTTAGGCCAATCGGACAGCATGCAGGAAACGCCTTCACATCCGGGCAGATAGCTGTAGACTGTTTCCGTCAGGAAAGGCATAAAAGGATGCAGCATCTTGAGGATGCCGCTGAGCACCTCAGTCAGCACCGCGCGCACAGTAGCCTTGCGGTTCACATCCTCGCCAAGCAGACCGCCCTTGGCCAGTTCGATGTACCAATCACAGAACTCGCTCCAGGCAAAGTCATAAATCTTCTGAGCCGCCATGCCAAATTCGCAGGAATCAAAGTGAGCGGTCACTTCTTCGACGCATTCATGATAACGGGTCAGAATCCATTTATCTGCAAGCTCCAGCTCCTTGCCTTCCAGCTTTTCGACGCCGTCCAGGTTCATCAGCACAAAGCGGGAAGCGTTCCACACCTTGTTGGCAAAGTTACGGGCCGATTCAAGCTTACCGGTGGAATAACGGGTGTCATTGCCGGGGCTGATGCCCATGCACAGAGAAAAGCGCAGAGCGTCAGCGCCATACTGGTCGATAACTTCCAGCGGATCGATGCCGTTGCCCAACGATTTACTCATCTTGCGGCCCAGTTCATCCCTGACCAAGCCGTGAATCAGCACGGTGTTAAAAGGAATGTCGTTCATCTGCTCCAGACCGCTGAAGATCATTCTGGCTACCCAGAAGAAGATGATATCATAGCCGGTCACCAGCGTGCTGGTGGGATAGAAATACTTCAGATCTTCAGTATTTTCCGGCCAGCCCATGGTGGAGAAAGGCCAAAGCGCGGAAGAGAACCAGGTATCCAGTACGTCCTCATCCTGCTTAATGTTTTTGCAGCCGCACTTCGGGCAGCAGGTGGGATCGTTTCTGCTGACGATCACCTCGCCGCATTCTTCGCAATACCATGCGGGAATACGATGGCCCCACCACAGCTGACGGGAAATGCACCAGTCGCGGATGTTTTCCATCCACGTCATGTAATTCTTGGAGAAGCGATCGGGAACAAAACGCACGCGGCCGTCCTTCACGCATTCCACAGCAGGCTTGGCGAGCGGTTCCATCTTGACAAACCACTGTTTGGACACCATGGGTTCAATCACGGTATGGCAGCGGTAGCAAGTGCCCACTTCATGCTTAAGGGGCTCGGTATACTTCAGGTTGCCGCTTGCCTCCAGATCGGCCAGAATGGCCTTGCGGGCCTCCAGCGCGGTCATTCCGGCATATTTGCCGCAATCCATCACGCGGGGTTCATTGACGGTCGCCTTGCCGGATGCGAACAGTTCTTCAGCGGCTTCAAAATCAGCTTTACCGGTCATTCTGCCGTCATAGGTCATTACGCGCAGAATCTCCAGGTTGTGACGCTGTCCTACCTCAAAGTCGTTGGGGTCATGGGCGGGAGTGATCTTCACAACGCCCGTTCCCTTTTCCATATCGGCATGCTCGTCGCACACGATGGGAATTTCTTTATTGACAAGCGGCAGGATCACATGGCAGCCATGAAGATGCGCATAGCGCGGGTCTGCTTCATTGATGGCCACCGCAGTATCGCCCAGCATGGTTTCGGGACGGGTCGTCGCCAGCTCCAGCATCTCCCCTGTCTCCTTCACAGGGTAGAGCAGATGCCAGAAGTTGCCTTCACGCTCTTCATATTCCACCTCTGCATCAGAGATAGATGTATTGCAGCAGGGGCACCAGTTGACCAGGCGGTTGCCTCGGTAGATCAAGTCCTTTTCGTACAGGTTGACAAATACCTCACGCACGGCCTTGGAACAGCCCTCGTCCATGGTGAAGCGTTCACGGGACCAGTCGCAGCTGGCGCCCATTCTTCTCAGCTGACGCGTGATGCGTCCGCCGTATTCTTCCTTCCACGCCCAAGCGTGCTTCAGGAAGCCTTCGCGACCGATCTCCTGCTTTTTGATGCCTTCCTTGGCCAGTTTTTCCACCACCTTCACTTCAGTGGCAATGGAAGCATGGTCCGTGCCGGGCAGCCACAGCGTCGGGTCACCCTTCATGCGATGGTAGCGGGTCAGGGCATCCTGCAGGGTGGCGTCCATCGCATGGCCCATATGCAGCTGACCGGTAATGTTGGGCGGAGGCATCACAATGCTGAACGGCTTTTTGCCGGGGACGATCTTCGCCTTGAAGGCTCCGCTCTCTTCCCAACGGCGATAGGTTTCCCCTTCAATCGCCTGAGGGTTATATTGTTTTTCCATCTCAAACTTTTCGCTCATACTCAATCTCCCTGAATAAAAGAATCGCCCCTGTCCATTATTTGCATGGACGGGGCGACCCGTGGTACCACCTTGCTTCACAGCTTCAGCTGTCTCTGTGCGTTATAACGTACGCAAAACGAACGGGCTACTCTGTTCACCCGTTACCCTTCAAAGCGACTTCCGGCACTGCAGCCCAAACGGTCTTACAGCTGTTGACCGTTCTCTCTGATGGCGTTGTAACCGTACTCCTCTTTTTCACCGGGCAAAGTCAATATCCGTAAATGGATTACTTGGCTTCTTCCTTAGCAATGACCTGCACGCCGTTGTAATAACCGCAGTTCTTGCACACACGATGCGCCAGCATCTTCTTGTGGCACTGGGGGCATTCAACAATAGCGGGAATGGTGAGCTTCCAATTGGCGCGGCGGCTGTGTTTACGAGCCTTCGAGATTTTTCCTTTAGGCAGAGCCATGATTATACCTCCTGATCGTTCAGATCATTATTAAGCAATTTTCCGAGGACAGCGAAGGGATTCTCCCTGCCGTCATTCCCGGTATATTGGGGCGCGAACCGTTTATAACCGTCACAATCGGGACGGCAGAGAAAACGAATCGGCAGCTCCAACAGAGTCAGCGTGAAGGCCATCTTTTCCAGATCCACTTCGTAGCCGGAAAAAGTCGTGTTCTCCTCGCTGTCATCGTCCTCGTTCTTGGCGGAGTATCGGTCCTGATGAGTAAAATACTCATTAAACGGCACCTTCAGCTAAACCGTTGCAGGCTCCAGACAGTTGCAGCACCGGGAGTGGGCCGTTGCAGTCAGTGTCCCTTCGAGCGTCAGTTTGCTTTCAAACATGGAAAAATGACCTTCGAGGACGATCGGGTCATCGAACGTCACAGTTTCGCCGTTGATCTCCTGCGGGGCGATATGTTCATAATGAGTAAAAGGAATCCTTTCCTCCGGTGTCCGCAAAGCTTGAGAAACATTCAGCAGCAAGGTTTACCCCCCTTATCATGAACATTGTTATTATAGTTATATGTGGTCATTTTGTCAACCGTTTTTCCTGCATTTATCCCAAAGTTTATTAATTTCCCGTCCCGTCTGTTTCCCATGGCGAAGCATTTATGGTTTTTCTTTTTTCGCCTCCGGTTTGGGCGGGACGTCCGCTCCTTTGCACGATGATGCTTGACTTTTTTGCCTTTCCTTTTTATAATAGAACTGCAATGAACGGAAATGATGTCCGGTTCATCCGCATCAGAGAGGACGTGCCAGCGGCTGAAAGCACGCCTTGCGGATACGGTCAGTGCCTCCGTGAGCAGCACCCCGAAACAACAGTAGGCCGTGCCGTATAAACCGCGTTAAGGTTATCAAGTGAAAGCTCTTTGGCTTTAATTGGAGTGGAACCGCGGTTTCTGATCGTCTCCTGCGTCAGCAGAAGACTTTTTTTGTGGAGGAATTTGTGTTTGATCATTTGAAAGAAGATATCGCCACCGTTTTCGCCCGTGACCCTGCCGCCCGCAGCACGACCGAAGTGCTGCTTTGTTACCCCGGCGTCAGAGCGTTGTGTTGGCATCGACTCGCCCACCGTCTGTATAAAAGCAACCATCTGCTGCTGGCCCGATGGGTCTCTGCCCACTCCAAACGCCGTACCGGTATTTAGATCCATCCCGGTGCCACTATCGGAAGACGGCTCTTCATCGATCATGGTGCCGGCGTTGTCATTGGCGAAACCGCTGAGATTGGTAATGATGTGACCATTTATCAGGGCGTTACCCTTGGCGGTACCGGCAAGGATCACGGCAAGCGTCACCCGACCATCAGGGACGGCGTCATGATCGGAGCAGGTGCTAAGGTGCTGGGCCCCATTACTCTTGGTGAAAACGTCAAGGTCGGCGCAGGCGCGATCGTGCTGAAATGCGTTGCCCGGGACAGCACCGTTGTCGGCAACCCCGGTCGTGTCGTCCGCCGCAAGGATGACAATCGACCCGCCCTTGACCACGCGAACCTGCCCGACCCTGTCCTTGAAAAAATCGAGCAGCTGAACCGAAGAATCGCCGAGCTGGAAGCCCAGCTGAACAAACAAAAATAACCACACTCAGGAGGTTTATTTATGCAGATCTATAACAGTAAAACCCGTCAGAAGGAAGAATTCGTTCCCATCACCCCCGGCAAAGTCGGCATTTACGCCTGCGGTCCCACGGTCTACAATTACTTTCATGTGGGCAATGCCCGTCCTTTCATTGTTTTTGATGTTCTGCGCCGCTATTTCGAGCATCGCGGGTATGGCGTCACCTTCGTACAGAATTTCACCGATATCGACGATAAAATGATCCGTCGCGCCAACGAGGAAGGGACCACCGTCCGTGAACTCGGCGACCGATTCATCAGTGAATACTACAAGGACGCTACCGCCCTTGGCATCCGCAAGGCCACCGTTCATCCCCGTGCCACCGAGCATATCCAGCAGATCATCGCACTCGTATCCAAGCTGGTGGAAAAAGGCCTCGCCTACGAAGTGAACGGCGATGTCTATTTCGACACCACTGCTTTTCCCACCTATGGCGAGCTCTCCGGACAAAACCTGGAGGATCTCGAAGCCGGTGCCCGCATCGAGGTGGACAATGTCAAACGTCATCCTGCCGACTTTGCTGTCTGGAAGGCGCAGAAGCCCGGCGAGCCCGCGTGGGAAAGTCCCTGGGGTCTCGGCCGTCCCGGCTGGCACATTGAATGCAGTGCCATGAGCATGCAGTATCTTGGCGAAACCTTTGACATTCACTGCGGCGGTAAGGATCTGCTCTTCCCCCACCACGAAAACGAAGTAGCTCAGAGCGAAGGCGCTACCGGCAAGCCCTATGTTCACTACTGGATGCACAACGGCTTCCTCAACGTGGATAACGAAAAGATGTCCAAGTCCCTCGGCAATTTCTTCACCGTGCGTGACATTCTCAAGGAATTTGAAGCCGAGGACGTCCGTATGTTCATGCTGTCCGCGCACTACCGCAGCCCCATCAATTTCAGTCGTGAAACGATCGCTCAGGCTCATGCTTCGCTGACTCGTCTGTACACCGGCCGCGATCATCTCGCCTTCCTGCTGGAGCACGCCGTTCAAAAGCCCGAAACCGCTGAGGAGCAGGCCTTCAGTGCCCGTCTTGACTCCTACCTCAATCGTTTTGATACCGCCATGGATGATGACCTCAACACCGCCGACGCCATGGGCGCGCTGTTTGAGATCGTCCGTGATTCGAACATCTCCCTCACCGCAGACAGTTCTTCCTCCGTGGTCAAGAAAGCACTCGACCTGCTCACTTCCCTGGCCGATGTGTTGGGCCTGATGATGAAGAAGATCGACGGTCTGCCTGCCGAGGTACAGGCTCTTGCCGATGCTCGCGTGGAAGCCCGTAAGAACAAGGACTGGAAAAAGAGCGATGAGCTGCGTGATCAGCTGAAAGCCATGGGTTATACCATCGAAGATACGAAGGAAGGCCAAAAAGTACGAAAGACCGTTTAACGCGCCTTTTCCACTGCCTGTTTCAGCACATTACCTACCGGGCCGGCATCCTGTTTTTTGCCGGCCTGGTTATTGTATGTGCCATTTTGGCAATACCGAATATCGACCGTGGCTGTGAATATACTTACGCTGTCACACCACGTGCAGAGATTTCGCTCTATTGGCCTGCAGATGAACAGGATGGCCGCATCAACATCAACACCGCCGATGCCAAAGAGCTGCAAGATCTTTACGGCATCGGCAAAGTGCTGTCGCAGGCCATTGTTGATTTCAGAGAGCAGAAAGCCCCTTTCTATTTTCGCGAAGATTTAATGTTTGTTAAAGGAATCGGTCCAAAGCGTCTGGCCGCAATTTATGACGACATTTATGTCATCCGTGAAGGAGCAGAAAAATGAACGAAGACCTGAAGCAGCTTGATCTGCTGATGCACAAACAAATTGCCTATTCCAACGCCATGTCCCTTCTATATGTAGATGGGGCCACCGTTGCCCCTTCCGGCAGTGCCGAAAACCGCGGCGAAACGCTTGGTATTCTGTCTGAAGAAATGTACAGCTTCTGTACCTCCCCCGATACCATCGCGCTTGTGGACCGTCTTTATGCGCAGCGAGATCATCTCGATTCCGTGCATCGCCGTGTTGTGGAAGAGATGCGCCGTGATATCGATGATATGCGTGCTGTCCCGATGGAGGATTATGTCGCCTATCAGAAGCTGGTTACCGCCTCGGATGCCGTCTGGCATCAGGCGAAGGCTGAAAACAACTATGCCCTTTTCAAGCCTTACCTCAAAAAGCTGATCGAAGCAACCCAAAAATTAACGGCCTTCCGTCATCCGGAGGCCGATTGCTATGATGCACTGCTCAACGAGTTTGAAAAGGGATTGAACAAAGAAAAGTGCAACGCCTTCTTTGATCTCCTCCGTCAGGAGCTTGTCCCCTTCATCAAAAAGATCCGTCTTCAGCCCAAACCCGACTGCTCTCCCATCGAGGGGCATTTCCCGATGGAGCAGCAGCGCCTTTTCAGTCGTTTTCTGATGGACCTCATCGGGCTGGACAACGCTCACTGTGTCATCAGCGAAACCGAGCATCCTTTCACCGATGCCATGACCAAATACGATGTCCGCATTACCACCCATTATCACGAAGAGGATTTTTCTTCCTCGATGTTCAGCGTCATTCACGAGGGCGGTCATGCTCTTTATGCGCTCAACCTGAAAGATGAGCTGGCTTATACGGCGCTCAATCACAGCCCGAGCATGAGTCTGGATGAAAGCCAGTCCCGTTTCTATGAGAACATCATCGGACGTAGCCGCGCCTTCATCCGCCTTATCCTGCCGGAGCTCCGTCGTCTGTTTCCCGCTCTGCAAGAATATAGCGAAGAGGCGCTCTACCGTGCCCTCAACATTGCCGAACCTTCACTGATCCGTACCGAAGCCGATGAACTGACCTATTGCCTGCATATCATGATCCGCTACGAACTGGAGCAGCGCTTGTTTGACGGCACGCTTTCCGTGGATGATCTCCCCTCCGAATGGAACCGTCTGTACAAGGAATATCTGGGCGTGGATGTGCCTTCCGACAGTGAAGGCGTACTGCAGGATTCGCACTGGGCAGGGGCCATGTTCGGTTATTTCCCGTCCTACGCCCTTGGCTCCGCTTACGGTGCGCAGCTGTTGGACACCATGCAAAAGGAAATCGATTTCGATCATCTGTTAGAGTCAGGACGCCTCGACCTCATCAAGCAGTGGTTGGCGGAACACATCTGGCAACACGGCAACCTCTTCGACCCGCAGGAACTGCTGCAATCCGTCGTTCACGCCCCCTTTGATCCCATGTATTATATTCGCTACCTCAAGCAAAAATACAGCGAGCTTTATCAGCTCTGATGCTCACAGATAACGGCCGGTGATGCGCATGATCGTATCCCGGTCGTTTTCCATTTCCTCGATCAGCTTCAATTGAGTTCTCGCCCGGTCAAGATTGTGCCCCGGACGGCTGATGGAAAAATACGTATCTCCCATCAGGTGATCCGTCAGAAAACGCAGGCCGCATTCGTAAGTCATCAGTTTCGCGCCGATGGGCAGCGACAGTTTTTCCTCTTTTCCCATGCTTTCGCCGCACTGCTCCAAATATCCGGAGATAAACGCTTCGTACAATTCCGAGGAGAAATGTACTTTTTCCAGGTCTCGTTCATCCTCGAGCGCCGTACTGGCGCCGAAGCGAATGGCATCACCAAAGTCGTAAGCGGCAGCCCCAGGCATCACCGTGTCCAGATCGACCACGCAAAGCGGTTCGCGGGTCACGGCATCCAGCAGGACATTGTTCATCTTGGTATCATTGTGCGTCACGCGCAGCGGAATACGGCCTGCCGCAAGCGCGTCTGTCAAAAGGGTGGCCTCATGCTGTCTTTCCCGCAGAAAGTCGATCTCTGTCTGCACTTCGCGCGCCCTACCGCATACATCTTCCTTTACGGCCTGTTCAAAATCCCGATATCGCTTTTCCGTATCATGAAAACGCGGAATCGTCTCCCCGAGTTTTTCCGCCGGAAAATCGCTCAGCAGGTTCTGAAACCGGCCGAACGCTTTTCCGTTCTGATAAAAATCGTGTACGGTTTCCGCACAATCCAAGCTGACACTGTCGGTAAGATAAAGATAGGCACGCCAATAGCTGCCGTCCTCATCCAGCAAATAATCCTTGCCGCCTTCTGTCGTCGGGATGATGGTCAGCGCATGCCGTTCATCCAGCCCTTTTGCATGCAGATGATCAACAACCAGACGAATGTTGTTCATCAGCATCTGAACATTCCGAAAGACATGATGATTGATTTTCTGTAAGATATAATCCGTGCCGCTGTCCGTATGTACAAAAAAGGTAGAATTGATATGTCCGTTTCCGCAGGGAGATACAGCAAGCACATTTCCCTCAAAGCAAAAGCGTTTCGCCAATCGTTCCATAATCACATATCCTTCAAAACACGGCTGACGACCTGATAATTATTCGTCAGCACACAATCGATGCCGATATCCAGATAGGCTTTGGCTTCCTCCGCTGTATCCGCCCAGAAAAGGTTGCAGATCAGGCCGTTTTCCTTCGCACGATCGATCATTTTCTGAGTAGTCAGTCCCTTGCAAAATTGCACGCGTGTGCAGCCGAATTCCAGCGCGTGCTCCACGATGGAATAATTCATGTGTCCTTCCAGGCAGCATCTCGGCAGATCCGGAGCCATTTTGCGCGCCGTTTCAAGCACATCTTTCTCACCGGTGATGTAGGCCCATTCCCTGCAATTGAATCTGTCCAGTTCGGAAAGGATTTTTGCAAATGCCTTTTCACTATAGGGCACCACAGGACGGTTTTCCACTTCCGGCAGCACCTTTTCCACCCCTTCCTGCAGTGGCGGCACCAGTACGGCATGGTTGGTATGGCGGATGTTCAGATCGCGGCTGCGCTCTTTCATTTCAGGAAAATTCGGTTTATTTCTCAATAACGATTTGATATGAATATTAAGGACAGTCTTCTGCGCCGCCAACTCCAGCACGTCGCTGAAACGCGGCATGCCCACGCCTGCAAACAGCGGATTGAACCAGCTTCCGGCATCAAGCTTTGCAATTTCCTCCGTTGTCAAATCGGAAACCGCCGCGTCCACCCCCGTCGTTCGAAGCAGCTTGGGATCATGACAGACGATCAGTTCACCATCCTTGTCTTCCCAAAGGTCCAGTTCAATCTCCTGTGCGCCAAGCGCCACTGCCATGGCAAATGCCGGAATCGTATTTTCCGGAGCCGCCATATTGAAACCACGATGCGCGCAGATTCGCGGATAACCAAACTCTTTATCCTTCAGCATCATCAGCACCTCACTATGTTGCTTATTATACGCTGCAATCCCCTTTCTGACAACACTTTTTGTTCCTTGCATCTTTTTATCTCACTTATCGTGCCTGTAAACAAGATCAATCGACGGATAACGCCGGTTCATTCAGGTAAAAGGACTTACAGGCATTCCCTGTCGGTGATTATGACGCTATCAAGCGTTGAACAACAAAGCGCACCGTATTCTCAATTCTCCTGCTCCCGACTTCCGTTTGACTATCCTCATCTCACGGCGTATAATCGTATTGCTCGAAGGGATATATCACTGGATGCTATCAACAAGATTCATGCGCGGTTCAGCCGACTGAACCGCGTATCAAAAACGCGTCAAGTCTTTGAGCATGCAAAAGAGGTATGCTTTCCTTCGCAGAAAGCTAATTTCACATTTCACCCCCGCTTTTTTTGCAATCAATCTACAACATGATGAGGTGTTTTCATGCGCCGCACTTATGACGCTATTCTTTTGCTCGGTCTCAAGCTCGAAGCCGACGGTTCCCCGCGGCAGTAGTTGCTTTTGCGTATCCGGAAAGCAGCCGAATGCTACTAGAAGGGGCTTGCTCCCCTGATCATCCCCTGCGGCGGTCAGACTCCCGGAACGCCTGTCTCCGAAGCCACCGTAATGCAACGTGAGCTTCTTTAGCTGAATGTACCGGAATCCGCCATTCACTGTGAGGATCGCTCCCAGATCACCGTTGAAAACTTTCTTAATGCCAAAACACTTCTGCCTGATCAGCGTCGCCCACGGGTATTGATCGTCACTTCTGATTATCATATGCTCCGTTCTCGGCTGATTTGCCGCGTCTCTGCCGGCATGCATGCCGCCGGCCGCAAAGCGGTCATTCCCTATGAGCTCAAAAAAACAGCGGTCCGTAAAGAACCGCTGCATTTGATCGATTATATGCTCGGGTATCAATCGGGCCGTTTTAAGCGTCCGAAGCTTTACTTGAAGCTGATGGATTTTTTGTTTGCCCGCATCGAAAAGAAATGATATCACCGTCCGCAGCGGACGATATCATAAATCATAATGGCTCCCGCCACAGAGGCATTCAGTGACTCCGCTCCGCCCACCA
This sequence comes from Clostridia bacterium, assembly GCA_045599485.1. Lineage (GTDB taxonomy): Bacteria > Bacillota > Clostridia > Christensenellales > Aristaeellaceae > SFMI01. The sequence continues at coordinate 10,727 of JAZRWA010000073.1, forward strand.
TGGGCAGCTTCACCTTTTTGATGCCGTCTATAGCAAAAATTTTGTCTGAAATGCCCGCGCCCTCATTGCCGATGATGACGCACACCTTTTCTCTCTCTCGGGTCCGTTCAAAGAAAGGTTCCCCATCCAACGCCCCTGCATACAACTCACAGTCACCGTGAAAAGCTGTCAGCATTTGTACCAGATCGCCCTTATACACAGGAACGCGGAAGACCGCGCCCATCGATGCTCTCAGCGCTTTGGGGCCATAGGGATCCGCGGTTTTTTCGTCTATCAGCAATCCGTCAAACCCGGCCGCGTCCAATGTTCTCAGTATTGTGCCAACATTACCGGGATCCTGAACGCCATCCAAAGCCGCAAAGCGATTGCCCCTCACCTGTGTTGCTGTCGGAATACTGCATATTGCCACAATACCCTGCGGCGTTTTTGCATCGCACAAAGCGTTCATCACACGGTCAGATACCAGTGTGATGGGCAATTTCATTTTTTGGGCTTGATCGGCATAGACGGAGTATCGTTCAAGACGGTTCTCCGCAATAATCAGTGACTGTGCCTTTTTTTCCTTCAACGCTTCCCCGGCCAGATGTTCCCCTTCAGCCGTAAATTTTCCCTGTTCATTTCTCCCTTTGGGTGTCAGCAAAGCACGCCAAAGCTTCACCTGTTCATTTTGCGGGCTTGTTATGGTCTGCAGCATCACATTCTCCCCAAAGACAGTGCCATCTCTTTGGAGGAAGGCAGATTGAGCGTCAATTCGCGCAGAATGGTTTCCGGTGTCTTCATGGAAACCGCATAAGGAATGACCCAAGATGCCATCGCCATATCCATCGCCGCAGCGATACCACCCTTCATTTTTCCGCCGGCATATTTCAGATAGCTGCCGATCTGCGCACGATATCCGGCAGGCAGAGCAACGCCTGCGCCTCGCAGCAGCTCATCGGCCTTATCAAACAAGTTCAGTGCTTCCGCCGGCACCGCAATGGCACCGATTTCCAGCATTTCCTTGATGGCTTTCTTTTTCACTGCAGGGCATGGGATAGCTGCCGTTGTTTTCCAGCTCCGGCTATTTTTCAGCAGTACCACAGGGTGGCTGAACTTTTTGCAGTCAACTGCCACAGCCAGCACCCCTTCGGGGCTGCTTCGAAGGTCAGTGGTAGCATAAACCGCCGCACTGTCACCGCCGGCATGCATCATCACGGGCTTTCCGGGCTTTTCTTCCGCAAACGCAGCACCCAAAGCACAGGCAATCGCCTTGGCTGTACGCACCTGATCGCACGGCGCCTCGGTTTTGAAAGAAAGAACGCCGTCACATGCTGTCATCACGCTCAGCACATGGACAGCCAGATTGGGGGTGCACTCAAAGCCGGCATTCTGAAGGCGGTTCATCACCCGCTCACAAAGCGTGTTAAAATCGCAGGAGCCGCCAAGCTCCGTCGCAATATGCACAAATCCGGGATCTTTATCGCTGATTTCTTTCAGCAGCCGATCCCTCTTTTCAATCAGTTCAACCTGTTCCTCTTCTGCCCTGTTCTTTTCTGCCTTGGCTGCTTTGATTTCTGCCGCAAGCTTTTCAAGCATTGCAGCATCTTCTGTACGAACATCCTGCAGCGCGCTCTTTTTCAGCTCGCCCATGTCCTTCTTGGCCTTCTCAATCTGAATGATCAGAGAAAGCCGTTCCGCTTCTAGATCCTGAATCTGGCTGTCCAAGGCTGCCGCCGCCGCATTGGCTTCCGCTCCTCCCAGCTTCTGATCCAGAATCTGGCGTACCCCGGTCATGCCGAGCATATAATCCACGGCCTTCTGCTGCATCTCGGTCACGGACCAGATACTGTTCAGGCTATGCTTAAAGTCCTCCATTGGTGTTTCCACACGGCGAACGGCTACACCACTGCCAAGTTCCGCGCCGGGCTGCACTGTCTGCACCTTCCGAAGCTGACGATCCACTGTATCGATGAGCGCATTATGTGCCTTTGGCACGCCGGTGGGTTTCTTAACAACCGTCTGATAGAGCGGCACACCGTCAAGGTTCTCTTTCTGTGCCGGTTTTTCTTCATTGACCTGCGCAGGCTGCTCGGCCGCCTCTGTTTTTCCGCCGCAGTAGAACAGCTTTTCACTATTGTCCGGCATGGTCACAGCATGAATATTGCGGTTATCGGGAGCAAGTTTGCCCGCGCCGTCCTGCGCCACCGCGGTACGGCTGTTGACAGGTCCGAATATATTGCCGCCGCTGCGCAGATAGCACATCGCCGTTTTCGCCTGAGCAATTTTTTCCTTTTCATCCGCTTCTGCCGTGATGATCTCACAGAAAAGCTCCGCGGGCACGGGCTGCACAGCGTCGGAATATACAATAAACTGGTTTACCTCACCCTTTTGCGGAAGATAATTCTTATTGGAACGAATCTTGCTGACTTCCGGCGGAATCCCCGACAAATCGAGCACGCACAAAGAACCCAGCGAACGCATGCGCTCCTTGAAGGTATGCTGTTCATTCTTATCCGGAACGATGCGCATATAGCCTTCATCCGGCAGCTTTTGAATATCTTCCGCAGAAACGGGGCCATTTACCGTCAAAAGCGGCCTGATGCGGAAATAAGCACGCTGTACATTATCTTCCTCAATAAAACACAAAACAGTCTGTCTGGAAAAATCCATAAATATTCTCCCTTTGTGAACAACAATATTTAACAACGATAAATTGATTGTACTAAAAGGCAGGGAGTTTGTCAATAACACTCCCTGCCTCTTTGTTTACAAATTTTTCTAAAGTTAAACCGATGAATTTTCTTTAGGGGTCAGATTATAAATCCGTTTCATTTCATCGGTATAACTTCCGTCTTTTTCATAAATGACCAGCGGTTTTTCAACCCGCAGTCCTTCATGTGCATCCACCATTCCTTCTACCAGACACAGGTTTGCATCGCGATTCATAAAAGAATGAACCATCCGCAACCGCTTTGGCATGATGCGTTTTTCCTGCATCCGGTTGAACAGTTCGGTCAATCTGGGAACCGGATAGACACAGCATAACTTGCCGCCGCTTCTCAAAAGCCACCTTGCCGCCGTGACCACATCCGTCAGCTCACAGCTTTCCTCATGCCGTGCAAGGCGTTTTGTTTCATCCGGGTTTTTTAACGTGCCGCCCGCTTTTCCGTAGGGAGGGTTGCAGGATACGATATCATAGGCCGCATGCGGCAGCAGCTCACGGATCTGACGAATATCCCCTTCCAGAATACGAATATTGTTTTCCAGCCGGTTCATAGCCACAGAACGCGCCGCCATCTCCGCAATGTCAGGTTGAATCTCCACCGCGTCGATCTGTACGCTGTTTTCCCGACCGTACACGAGCAGCGGAATAATCCCCGTTCCCGTGCACAGATCACAGATGCGTGCATGCTTCCCCGCACGCACAAAATCGCTGAGCAGCACCGCGTCGGTTCCGAAACAAAACGCTCCGTTCTTCTGCAGTATTTTCAGCCCGCCCCGCTGTAAATCATCAATTCTTTCTGTCACTTCAGCGTAATGGCGGTCTTTGCCGCATACCCTTCCGTACCGTTGTAACTGATGCGGTACCAGATGTTGTTTTCAGCCGTCACCTGTACATATTCGCTGCTCATCAGCACCGCGTTGATCGCGCTCGCATCGGTGGAGCTGTACAGATTTGTTGTTCCGTTTGCTGTCACGATTCCGACGCGTACAACGCCGTATGTCACAAAATCATTGCCCATCGCGGAAGGCACAGAAGGCACAGACGGAGCGGGCGTGGAGGTTACCGTGCTGATGAAGGTCAAAAACTCCGTTTTCACATAGCCTTCGATACCGGAATAGATCACCTTTGTCCAAACGGCGCCCTTTTCCAGCACTTCAATGACCATATTCTGCGGAATCGTCGTTCGGATACTGGCGGATGTAGAGGGCGCATTGCGCAGGTTCAGGCTTCCCTGCTTTGTGGTCACCCGTGCGGAGGTTTCACTCGGTCCGATCGACACATTTTCACCAATTACCGCATCAAATGTCAGGAAGGAGCTCATCACCCAGCCCGTATGACTCAAATAAGTGACTTGTGACCAGGTATCACCGCGGCTCAGTACATTCACAATGGTATTCTGCGGAATCGTCGTCAACACCTTGGCGGAGGAAGAAGCACTCTGCCGCAGGTTCAGCGCGCCCTGTTTGGTCGTCACCTTGGCCGTGGCGGCAGCAGACGGTGATGCTGTGGGAGCCGTTGTTCCCTCCACACTGATAAATGTCAGGAAGGAATTCATCACATAACCTGTCATATTATTGTAACTGACCTGTGTCCAGGTACCGCCCATGCTGATCACGCTGATGACAGTATTTTGGGGAATGACTGCCTTGACCTTGCCCGAGGTACTGGCAGAAGATCGCAGATTAAGTCCTCCGGAGGCTGTGGTCACGCGCGCGTAGGTATAATAAGTGGTTGCCGCTGTCGGCGCTGCCGTCACAGGCGCTGCCGTCACTTCCGGTTCTGTATAAACATAGGTCAGGAAGACACTCATCACGTAACCCACCGTGCCGTTATAACTGACCTGCGTCCAGGTACCGTAAATACCCAGCACTTTGATGGTGGCAAGCCGCGGAATCTTGGCCAGTATGGTGGCATCGGAGGAAGCGGATTTTCGCAGATTCAGGCTGCCGGAGGCCGTTGTTACCACCGCGTAAGGGGCAGTATAGGACGGTGTGGGAGTCGGCACCACCGCAATGGGCGTCGGTGTAACCTGCACATTCGGGATTGTCGTCGGTGCAACGGTTCCGCTGAAGGTCAGATAAGTGTTCATCACATAGCCGGTTTTGTCTCCGTATGTGACATAAGACCACTCGGCTCCCTTGTTCAGCACTGTTACAGTGGAATTGCGCGGGATAGCCATCAGAATCGTAGCGTTGGTCGAGGCGGATTTTCTCAGATTCAGACCGCCAGATGCAGTGGTCACTACGGCCGTCAACGCCGCGGATGTGTCCTGACTGCTGATTTTCAGATATTTGGTCATGCAGTAACCGCTGATGCCGTTATAGCGCACCTGACACCATTCAGAACCATAGGAGGCAACGATCACCGTTTCGCCTTTGGCGATCTCCATCAGCAGTTCAGCGTTCAAGGAAGGCATGCTGCGCATGTTCAGGGAAGCCGCGCTGCTGGCGACCACCGCGTAGCTTTCTCCAGGACCGGGTTGGTCGATAAACTCTTCCACCGTAGTCGTGCCAAACAGCAGTTGGGAAGAGCGGATATAGCCCGTGACGCCCGCGTAATAGCACAACGCCCAGGAACCGTCATTGTACTTCACCCCTACGCTCGCCCCCGCCGGAACGGTATCCAGCACATAACCGGACGTGGAAGGCGTTGCCAATATGGTGGTACCGGAAACCAGTACCTCTGCACCGGAAGCAGAGGCGTCCGTTGCCTTGCCACTGTATTTGTTTTCCAGTGCCATATAATCGGTGTACACATAGCCGTTCAGGGCGCCGTACTGGGTATAGCCCCACTTTCCGTTGAGGGAAAGAATGGGAAGAACCGTTCCGGTCGAAATCTACGCCAAAGATTCCGTGGAGGTGGACGTTCCCGCTCTCAGATTCAGATAGGAATTGTTGGTGATCCTGCCGTAGGAATACAGTACCGTTGACGATGCTGCTGTTCCCGGGATCGTATCATTTACGGAAAGCGCCGCGTACTGGATGTATCCCGTCAGTTCACGATAGCGGATCAGGGCCCATTCCCCATACCGTGCAAGCACGTGCACCACCGCGCCATGCGGAATACCGGCAATAATATCGGAAGTATCCGAAGCAGAAAGCCGCAATGCCGTTTCCGCCTGCATGGAAGAAAGGTACACCACGCCATAGCAGCAGCCGGCATTGCCAATTGCCGACGCACTTTCAGAGTTCAGGATCGGTGTCACCGATCCGTTACAGACAGGAGGCAGAACAGAAGAAACAAATGTATAGGGTGTTCTTACGCTGCCGGGAAAATAGAAGGCCAGGATTTCATCATACCGATAGCCCTGTCTGGCCATCGTCATGGCACCTCGCTGGCTCATGCCCGTACCGTGGCCGAAACGTCTGGCCTGCACCGTAAAGCTGCTGCCCTGATCGGTCACTGTCCACAGTTCATTGTTGCCCGAGTTGATGCTCATGGAAAGAGGAGTTTCCAGCTCACTGAAGATATCAAAGCTCAGCGTACCGCTCTTTTTTACGCCATCCGCGGTGACAGATACATCAAAATCGAGTTTGGTGTAAAGTCTGCTCGGAGCGGCATAGCGGGGAGTATGCGGCAGAATGCCGCTCACGCTGTTGATGGTGACGGTGGTTGCTCCAAACGTTTTCTTCGCCTTTTCAATAAGCAGACTGTTCAGCGCACCATTGGTCTGGATCCCGTTTTTGATCACGTTAAAAGATTTCACCTGCGCAGCAGAGTTGGCGTAATCGTAAGGGTCGTCACGCACAGTCAGGTAGAAGATGCTGTTGGAGCCCCAGATGTTGACAGGGGAATCGATCTGTCCGCCATTGGAGGCGGTATAATAAGTTCCCGTCAAATCGCCGTTGATGGAAAGCACGATGCCGCGCGTTTCATTCACAGCTTGCTCGCTGAGGGAGGAGGATGCCGGAGTTCCGTTGTAAACCTGATCCTGTGTAGTATCCTGCACATCGTACTTTTTGCCGGTCTGCGCTTTCATGGCACGTGCCGCATACGTTCTTGCGCAGACACTTTGTGCCTTCATCGCTTCGAGCGGTGCGGAAGAACCGATCTCATAGGGAACCACACCGTACAGATAATCTTCAATAAATACATGAGCGATCACATAAAGCTTATAGCTGCCGGAGGCATATTCGGTGTAAAACTCCAGATCTGCGGGATAGACATTATTTTTCTGCCGCGCCTGCTGAATCTTCAGTCCGTTGGTACCGCTCAGCTGATGACGCTTCAGTGTAAAGCTGTTTCCCATATCTCGGGTGCTGCCATTCATGTTCAATGTCAGCCTGCCGGCAGAGGATGCAAACGACACTTTCAGCGTCGTCCCATTATTGATAGTGCTTCCGTTCAGGCTGTAGCTGCCGCAAACAGTGATATCCACCTCTGACGGATTGCCAAGCGATGCCAGCCATACCCGCACAGTACCGTCCATCACATCACCCGCCTGTGCTTCCTTTGGCAAAGCGGCACAGCAAAACAAAAGCACCAGCACGCAAGCCAGCGTCATCAGATGAAATAGTTTCTCTGTTCGTTTCATGATAACACCTCCGGCATTAGGACTCAGTGTTTGGACTTTTTTCTGTCCAAAGAAGAAATCGGTCTTTCAAACAGATAGGTGATCAAGATCGACAGCACCGCCGCAAGCACGAAGCTCAGCAGTACATACAGCACTTGCCAGTCATGTTCTCCATACATCCACGGCGTATCGCTGACCGAAGCGGGTATGCCCCACGCTTTGAGCTGCACCGCCAGCACCTGATGCCACATATAGAACTGAAAAGAAATCTCACTCAGTATCCTTGTCAGCCTGTTTCCGAAAAGGAAACGAATGACGCGAATACCGTAGGTCAGTCCCAATAGCGCTGCTGCTGTCAATACAGACAGGATAAAGCGTCTTTCCATCTGTCCCAGCCGAATGCGATCATAATTCATTTCACCGCTTTGGTCAGAGACCAGGGAAGAGAGGCCTATCACAGCCACAATCAGCAGTGCCGTAAACAAGACCCGGGTCCATTTATCTTCTTTCATACGGTGCTTCAGGGCCGTATAGACAGCGGCGGCTGCAAAACCGTTCGCATAAACATCCAGCATCGCCGGCAGCTGATTGATCAGCAGCGCGGTATTGTGCTGACCGGCAGCCCAATGACGATAGCAAAAAGCCAGCAGGACCATACACAGCCATGTACCGCCCGGATACCTTCTGAACATTCTCGCAATAAACGGGCAAAGCAGATAAAACTGCATTTCCACCGCGAGGGTCCACAGCGCACCATTCAAAGGCGAACCTGTATAGCTGAATTCAAAAAAGGTATGCGTAAAGGTGGCGTGTGCCAGCAGGTCCTTACCCATTCTTTCTGTATCCAAGATACCGAATGTCATGTAGCTTCCGTTCGGGAGGGCAACCACAAGAAGCACGACCAGCACACACAGATAATAAGAAGGAACGATTCTGAGCAGCCTACGTTTGTAAAAACTCAATACCCCCGGCAGCTTTTTGCCGCTGTATTCACTTTCGGCAAAGGGCAGGTAAAGCAAAAATCCGCTTAGCAGTAGCATGGCGTCTACCCAGATATAGCCGCAGCGCAGTACCGGATCCATGGAAATATACCGCTGTCTTACCCAGATTCCTGGTGTCAGCCAGCTTTGCTGCCAGATATGAAACGCAGCCACAAGAAACACAAACAGCGCGCGGGCGCCGTCCAAAGCCGGAATGCGCCCGCCGCGCTCTGTTTGCGTAACGGTCTGGTATTTTGCTTTCAGCTGTTTGATGTTCATCATTCTTTTGTCAGCTTATACTGCGACTTGGTCTTATCATTCTGGATGGACATCTTGTTGTTTTCACAGGAGTAGATCGTCCATTTCTGGTTCAGCTCATCCGGCTGACTGCCAATATAGAAAGCGTAATTGGTGGCCGTATAATAGTACTCTCTGCCATCGATCTGACAGCTGCCGTCGTCCCGGAAAACAAACTTGACACCGCTTACACTTTGCCAGCTGCCGATCATCCGGTATACCATACGCTGCAGCATCTTCGTGCTGACGTCACGATAGTCCTTGATGTTGTTATAATAGACCAGCGCTTCAAACGGTTTCTTCTGCTCATACAGTTCATTGGCGTATCTGTAATTGGCTTCCTGATACATCGTCTCAATGTCACTGTAGCGGGAAGAAAGATTTTCGCGGGAAAGGTTCTGCAGCACATTGATGGCCACGAGATAATTGCCTTCCTGCATTGCGCTCTTGGCCGAATTATACGCATCCTGATAGTAGGCGTCATAACAGGCCTCTGCACGTTCAGCCGCATCCTCATATCCGCTCACAGAGGCAAACAGCATACCGGCGGCAGAGAGATTGCCCGCTTCCTGATTGGCTTCCGCTTCCGTGTAGATGCATTGCATGCGCAGCATATCGGCATCCTGGTAATTGGGGATCTGCGCAAAGTAGTCAATGGCTTCGTCCATCCGTCCATCGGCGGCTGCTGCCTGCGCCAGCTGATAGACCGATGCCTGATAGACCGTTTCAGCGTCACCGTAATCCGATGCGCTTTTAAAGCTTTTCGCTGCCTGTTCAAGATTGCCTTCGTCCAGTTCTTTTACGCCCTGCTCATAATAGCAGCGCTGCAGATAGCTCTCGGCATTCTGATAGTTTCCAAGCGCAGCCAGAATGGGCACAGCCAGCTCCGGCTTTCCATCGTTAAGCAGCTGAATGCCCAAACCATACCGGGCATCCACCGCGCAGGCGGCACTGTCCTTGTAATCCCCCAACGCGTCAAACAGCCCAATGGCCGATTCGTATTCATGCGCGTTCAGCATCGCCACCGCACGGTCATAACGGATGCTGCGCAGTCTCTCATCCGTGTCCTTATATCCGGTAATGGTTTCAAACAGCGCTTCGGCTTCATCGAGGCTGCCGTTGTTCTGCAGTTCGCAGGCAGGCACATACGTATATTCTTTCCTTAAGGTCGCCGCTTCTTCGTTCTCGCTTCCGATCTCACTGAGCAGGCTTCTGGCTGTCAGATAATCGCCGTCCGCTGCTGCCTGTTCTGCCAAACGGCATTTGCATTCATCCATGCGCGCAGCGGAATCCTCATATGCGGGGATCTTCGCAAACATCTCCAGCGCTTCCTCGTAGTTACCGGCCTCCTGCTGCAGGCAGGCAGGCTCATACAGACAGGCGGTCGCCTGATAGAACGCATTCAGATAGTCACCTGCGGCAAGATAATACTCGGCAGCAGTGTCATAATCTCCTGCCTTGAAATACTCCCCCGCGGCTCCGTAATTTGCCTCCTGCAGCTTCACCGCAGTGTTGGAAAAATCCTTCGGCAGCAGTTCAAGCAAATCGATTGCAGCAAGATAGTCCCCGCTGTTCAGCTTTTCCATGGCCGGCTGATAAATGCACTGATCCGCCTTCACCGCCGCGTTGCTATAGCTGCCCAGCGTCAAAAACTTTGTCCTTGCCGTTTCATAGTCACCCTGCTCCATCAAAGCCGAAGCATGCTGATATACGCAGCTTTCCCGGCGCTGATCGGCATCGGAAAAACCGCTGAGTTCCCCAAAGAGCTCTTCGGCGGCCTCATACTGACCGCTCAGCAGCACATTGCCCGCTCTTTGATATTTGGCCTGTTGGGCCAGTTCTGCACTGTTGCTGTAATCACCCAGGCTTTCAAAGGCTTCTTCAGCATTTTTCAGTGCGGTGATGGTGCCGACCGCCATGGTCTCCTTGGCTTGGCGATAGGTACACTCCTTTGCCATATCGGCGCTTTTTTTATACAGATCAATATTCAGCAGATCGATATTCAGCCCGATCGCGTCGATCCTGATGGGCACGCTGTACTTGCCTTGCTGCTCCGCTAATGCCTCAAACTCCCGCTTGGCAGATGCGTAAACCCCGTTCTCCAGCTGACGGCAAGCCGCGGTATACCGATAAAAAGGCAGACCGTAGAAGTAGATACCGAAGCCCAGTACCACCGTGATCAGTGCAACAGCGGCAGTCCATCTTTTTCTTCTCTTGCGGCGCAGCTTCTCTTTTTCAATTTTGGCCTTTTCCTCAGCCGCCTGCTTGGCAGCCGTCCGTTCCTGGCGCTCTTTTTCTTCCGCCGCGTTTTCGTATTCCAGAATGACCTTGTTGATCTCCGCCTCATTGAAACGGGTAAATGTATCGCGTTTTTCACGACCGCAGCGGCGGCAATTCTCCTCGGATGGGCTGTTGGGACGACCGCACACGCACAGCCATACCGCTCCCTGATCGCTGGGGAAGCCGGCGGCGTCTTCTCCCGCCAGGTGTCGAAGCACCTCGCGGCGTCTGCCTTCCGGCAGTGCATTGGGACGATAATCGCTGTCGCGCCCGGGGGCATGGCGCCAGATGGTGCCGTTTTCATACCAGACCTTTTCGATGGAGAAGTCGAGCATCGCCGCCTCTTCCCCGCCCTCAATTTCGGCTGTCATCTCAAATGCGCTTCTGCCAAGGCCGTTAAGCCCCTGTGCGCGTTCCACCTGCCTGGAAATCATCTCTCCGGCGGCGTCGTAGCAGGTAAAAATCGCCTGTACGCTGACAACATTGCTTTCCGTCAGATTGAAAAGCTGCAGTCTGCAGACAGGATACTGCCGCGTAGGAAGTGCGTAATTCCAAAGTTCAACCGGGCAGGTCAGGTCGATTCTCATGTTCTGATTCCTTTCAGCGGCTGATTACAGACAGGTGATCGTCATTTCAGCCAACTTGTTTCCGACAAAGATCATGCGCACCAGCAGGGCTTCACCCTCGGCATCCACCGCATAGCTGACAGCCACTTCCACGCCGTTGTTCTCACGTACGCCGTAAGGAGCGCTGATGCCGTCGCCGTACAGGTTTTCTTCATCTTCCATCGGGAAGCGTTCCAGTACGTTTTCAAGCGTATCGTCCACGCGCACGCCGCGGGGACCTTCCATCATATCCCGATACATCCGGACAAGAGAGCAGCGCTTGGCAAAGTAATTGGCGTCACATTCAAAGACCGCGGTCAGGCCGTTCCACTGCATCACGCGCAGATAGCCATCGCCGTCGGGCTCATAGCTGTCGCTTTCGGGCTCGCCGAACTTAGCGGTAAACATGGCGGGCGTTGCGCTCAGGAAGTCGATCTCCTCCATCAACAGATCCTCGCGCGCCATGATCTCCGGCTCGGTGGATTTGTACATCACATACTCACTGCTTTCCTGAACATAGGAGTACTGCTCCAATTCCTCCTGCGCTGCCTCATGCGTCAGCATGGCCTGCGCCAGCTGAATGGTGATGCAGGAAACCGCGTTGCCCTGCAGCGTATAGATCACGCTGTTACGTTCCACGATCTCACCGTCCACCGCGTATACGGTGTATTCCACCACCGATACACGGGAACCATTGCGCACGGCATGACCCATGCTGACACTGTCGGGCAGCATGCCGTCGATGTACATCACGGCTTCGCTCCAGGTGCCGGACAGGGCTTCATCCTGCAGCGGGTAGGAATCGATCAGGCTGTTCAGCGTGTCGCCCACTGCCACACCGCGCATATCAACCACATACGCACCGTTGCCGTTCAGCTCCACGGCACTGATAAAGCTTTCCTCGTTCAGCTGATCCTCGGGGCTGTACAGGGCAAAACCGTCATAACTGTATTTCCAGCCATTGGCAGTGCTTTCCTTCGCATAGGGTTCCAGGCGAAGGGCATCCGCCAGCAGCAGATCGATATAATCCGTCATTTCCTCCACGGAAAGGGATTCAGGCTCCGCCATCGCGCAGCCGCACACAGCGCACAGCACCATGCAGATCAAAACCGCAATCAGTTTTTTCATTTTTGTTTCTCCTCTCGTGCAAGGACTCCGTGAGCCCTGAAGTGTACAAAAAACCAATATGAATTATAGCACATTTATTGCTTAAATACAACCGCGTTCCCCATACGATACCCCGCTATCTGTCCAAATAATATTCAAATTTTACAAATTTACCGCTTATGGGTATGGATTTTTAACAATGCTTGTGCTATAATTCTGCGTATCTCTTAAACGGAGGTTATTTTTCATGTCTTTTTCTTTTATCACTGCTTCTTCTTTGACGTCCGCAGATATGTTCATCCGCATTGCCATAGCCGTGCTCATCGGCTGCATCATCGGTGCGGAACGTGAATACAAAAATCGCCCCGCGGGTCTTCGCACGCACGTGCTGGTATGTCTCGGTGCTTGCTCCATTGCCCTTGCGGAATGCCTTTTCACCGCCAGCCTTTCCTCCGATACAACGGGCAACGTGACATACAACTTCGGTCGTCTCTGCGCTCAGGTCATCAGCGGCATTGGCTTCCTGGGTGCCGGTACCATTTTTACGCAGCGTAAAAAGATCGCCGGTCTGACGACCGCTGCTTCTCTGTGGAACGCCGCCTGCCTCGGTATTCTGACGGGATATGGCTATTACTGGGTCTCTCTTTTCATGGCCGTCATGGTACTAGCCGTGCTGATGCTGCTGCAGAAGGTCATCCGTGTCAATGCCATCAAGCGCGTGGAAGTGCGCTTCAATCACCGTGCCGATACCATCACCTTTATCAACGATTTCTTTGACAAAAACGGCATCAAGGTGCTTGACCTTGACTTCCACATCGAAACCGTTTCCGAGGATGGCGACGGCGCGGGCGGCTTCTATGTCAATGCGTATACCCTCCACCTGCCTTCCAAGATCAACTATACCGATGTGATCAACCACCTTGCTGCCTATCCGCACATCCAGTCCGTCCGTACTACCAACACCTGACGTTGCTTTCGTCATTTCTTCTTCAACCGCTGTTTCTTACAGCGGTTTTTTTCTCTTTTCTCCGCCCCAGCGATTGCATTGCGAAGCGTTTTATGGTATGCTTATTATGTATAAATTTACGAAAGAGGGTTTGCTGATGAACGATCTCATTGCCAGATGTCACAACATCGTTTTCGATGTCGGCAACGTTCTTCTACGTTTTGATCCGGCATCTGTTCTCCATCAGGCTTTGACGCCCGAACAGCAAGCCATCCTCACCCCCGAAATTTTCTGTGGTTCCCCTCATTGGGACAAACTGGATGAAGGCACCCTGACCGAAGAAGAGGTCGCCGATATCATTGCCGAAACAGTCCACTGTTCTGCCTGGCGGAAGGATATCCTCCGTGTGATCCAGCATTATCAGGATTACATGCCGGTGCTTCCCACAGTCAACATCCTGCCGGTGCTCAAGCGGCAGGGCAAAAAGCTGTTTGTCCTTTCCAATTACGGTCCCGCTCCTTTTGAACGTGCCAGACAGAAGCATCCTGAAATTTTCGACCTTTTTGACGGACTTGTCATTTCAGGTATTGAACGCATCAACAAACCGGATCCCCGGCTGTACCGTATTCTGCTGGAGCGTTATCATCTCGATGCGGCGGATTCCGTCTTCATCGATGACAGGGATGTCAACATCGAAGCCGCCCGGCAGCTCGGCATCAACGGCATTATTTTCACAGGGCAGGATCTTCTTGCATAAAATTCCCTTTTCCAAACGTTATATTTATTGAAAGCAATTTCCGCACATTTCGAAGGAAGGTACATCAATGATGAAATCTCGTGCTTGCAAACTGACGCTGCTCATGGCAATGCTTTGCGCCCTCGGTGTTCTGCTCAGCGGCTGCCTTGTCAATCCCGAAGCCAACGTCAATCCCACGGCCGCCGGATACAAGACCTACACAGCTTCCCCCACCGTTGCGATTGCCACAGACTCGGTGCAGCCCTATGTAACGCCCACTGTTGACCCCAATGCGCAGAGCTGGGCCCCTGTCACCACGGTGCCGGCAGCCACCATCGTCGGTTCTGTCACGCAGACGCCCGTGATTTCCAATGCGCCCACCGGTGTCCCTGTCACCCCCACGCCTGTGCCCACCACTTCGCTGCTTCGCCGCGGTGATTCCGGCACTGCCGTTGCCAATGTTCAGAAGGCTTTGATGCGCCTCGGCTATTTTGAGGGCCGTACGGATGGTGATTTTGGTGAATATACTGAAAACGCCGTCAAGCGCTTCCAGCAGCTCAACGGTCTGACCGCGGATGGTGTCGTCGGTCCCTCTACTCTGGCCAAGCTTTCCTCCAGTGCCGCCGCCACCTATGCCCCGACCAATAATCCCAAGGTGACTGCCACCCCCTCCAAGAAGGCGACCGCCACCCCCAATGTCTCCAATGTTTATCTGCGCAAGGGCAACAGCGGCACCAACGTCAAGACGATGCAGAATCGTCTGATCGAGCTGGGTTACCTGTACGGCAGCGCTTCCGGTTCCGTTTGTGCCATCACCGAGCAGGCTGTCATGGCCTTCCAGTCCCGCAACGGTCTCACCTCCGATGGTGTTGCCGGCCCCGATACCCTTGCGAAGCTTTATTCCCACTCTGCAAAGTCCGCCTCCTCCGCTGCCGGTGTCATCGGTGTTACCCTCAAGGAAGGCGATACCGGTTCCGCAGTCAAGCTGCTGCAGAGTAAGCTCAAGTCCTTCGGTTACCTGTCCGATTCCGCTGACGGCACGTTTGGCAACAACACCGTCAACGCCGTTAAGAATTTCCAGAGCAACAATGGTCTGAAGGCCGACGGTAAGGCCGGCTACGATACACTGCAAAAGCTTTTCGCCGGAACCGTCCGCAAGGCCAACGGTGCTACTGCTACCCCCAAGCCCACTTCCAAGACTACAAACAAACCCACCGCAACGCCCAAGCCTACGGCCACTCCCAAGACTACCAAGAAGGCGACTGCCACCCCCACCGCCAATCCCAATGTGTATGTCAACGTCACCACAGCGCCCAAGGGTCAGTATCCCACCCTGCGCAAGGGTATGATGGGTGAACCCGTCAAAAAGCTGCAGCAGGCACTCAAAAATGCCGGTTATTTCTCCGGCACAGTCGATGGTTACTTCGGTGACAGTACCGAAGCCGCCGTCAAAAAGTATCAGAAAGCAAAAGGCCTCAAGCAGGATGGCGTTGCCGGTTTCGCCACGCAGAATTACCTGTTTGTCGGCAACATTCCAAACGAAGCCTGAGTGCATTTTTCTACGCGGCACCTGCATGGTGCCGCCCTTTTTTTGTTGAATTTTCAAACCTTACGATTTATAATAAAATCGATTTAAAACCCGGAGGCTTTTATGATCCCTGATCCTTCTCAGGAGCGGCAGCAGTTGCTGCAGTCCCTTCTCGATATGGGCGAATCCATGCTGCAGTGCGGCGCGGAGATCAACCGTGTTGAGGATACCCTTTCCCGCATCGGCAAAGCATTCCACGCAGTGCGGACCGATACCTTTGTGATCACCTCCAGCATTGTGCTCACCTTTGTGTTCGAAGACAATGCCATCCTGACGCAGACGCGCCGCATCGCTCAAACCGGCCGTACTGATTTTGATAAACTTTAGCGTTTCAATGCCCTGAGTCGTTCCTGCTGCTCTCACCCGATGCCCGTTTCGCAGTTCACCGACTCCGTCAGTGCCATCGTCCGCAGTCAAGCCCGCACTATGCCTTTCCTGATCGGCAACCTGGTAGCGGCATTCGGTTTTGCCATATTCTTCGGCGGCACCGTCAAAGACGGTCTCGCCGCCCTGCTGCTCGGTTTGTTTTATTGCGGCTTCGATGCCAAAATGCACCGTTTTTTCCCTAACAAGGTCCTTTTCCTGGCAGCCGCTTCCTTTAGCGTCGGTTTCCTTGCCTGCCTTTCCTGCCGCTTCCTTCCCTTTCTCAATGCTGACAAAATCATGATCGGCGATATCATGCTGATGATCCCGGGCATCAACATGACCAATGCCGTCCGCGATGTGCTGACCGGCGACACCATGTCCGGCCTGCTGAAGCTGACCGAAAGCCTGCTTTGGGCTTGTGCCATCGCCGGCGGCTTCATGATGGCCATCGCTTTGATGGGAGTATAACAATGAAAGAAATATTCGTCCAGCTGCTGACAGCAACCATCGGCACCTTTGGCTTCGCACTTGTCTTCAACTTCCCCAGACGTCATATCTTTTTTGCCTGTTTCGGCGGTCTCCTCGGCTGGGCTGCTTTCCTCATTTTTTCCCAGTGGGTTTCCTCTGTCTTTTTGGTGACCCTGCTTGCCTCGCTTATTGCCGGCATCTATGCCGAAATCATGGCCGGCTTCCGTAAGGCTCCCTCCACCATGTTTTTGATCACGGCTGTCATCCCGCTTATTCCCGGAGCGAGCCTCTATTACACCATGAACGCGGCTGTATCGGCCAATTCTTCCGCTTTCAGTTTGTACAGCAGCCTCACCACCGAATACGCCCTGGGGATTGCCATCGGCATCAGTGCCGCCCTGATGCTGGCGGGTGTCCTTCGTTCGCGTAAAAAAACGGTTCACAGAGCATGAAGCCCATTTAAAGGCACAGACACACCGCAGTGTCTGTGCCTTTTTGATATCAATTCGAAATCGTAAGGCCTCGTATCTTTTGATCGTTTCAAATCTGCTGATGATTATTTTCAACAGAATACATTGGTTTACCAATTACGATCGACGTTGACAAACGCCTCTTCCCCGATTTCAACATTGGGTAATAACCAAATATACCACCGTTTATTCTTCGTTTTGTCATAACCATAGTACTCTACGTGCTTCATGCCCTATCCATCTGTGTACCGGGTTTGATAAATGCTCGTTCCGTTAAAAGCATAATCGCCGATCTGCTTCAGATTCTAATTCTGATCAAGTCCAAATATCTGCGCAAGCGATTTACAATTATAGAACGCATAAGCCCCTATTTTTTCAATATAATGTCCAAAGTGGAATGTGGTCAGTTTCGGGCATTCGCTGAATGCGTATTCTTCAACAGAAGTCCCCATTTCGAACGTTACTTCTTTCAGATTAGCGCAGCCGCTGAACGCGCCCTTTCCAACCGTCTCTATCCAGTCAATATTAACGGAGATCAGCTCTGAATTTCCGGCAAACGCATTTTCACCAATGGCAGCAACGTCATACTGGTGACCTATAAAACCATTCCACGCAGTCAGGGGCATTTCCAGCGTTGTGCTCTTCCCATTGTAGCCGATAATGGTACAGGTTTCGGCCATCGGCTCGGCAATATATACAAAATCACCATCTTTAAATTCAAGTCCCTGCGCGTCTGCCTTAAGAACAACAACCTCCGCAACGCCACCACGCCACTGCCCGGGCTTTTTGAGCTCGGCAATAACGGTGATCGGTTGATTATCCGTCGGACAAACAGCGGTAATCACACCGTCCTGTACTGTAACAAATCGGTCATCCATGCTTTCCCAATAGATGGGTGCATCTTCGCCCGGCATCAAACCGTAGACGATCGGATCAATGACTGCAGTTTCGCCTTCTCGAAGAATGATGCGATTGTCTCTCACCGCAGATTCACTTTCCAGCTCGATAAAACCGCTCCATCCGGGAAACATAACAGCCTCTCCCCAGGGTTTAAAATCGTCTTCGATTTTTTCCGATACTTTCAGGAAATACACTTCGCCTTCCTGAGCCAGAAAGTAATAGTCGAAACTAAAATCATCCTGTACATACCACACCATTTTTCCGGTGACGGTCTTCCCCTCTTCATCCATCAGAACGCCCGAAGGATGGTACCCGCTAATTCTTACTACGCAGCAACAGGTCGATGGGACAGTAAATTTCAACAGGCACGTATTGTCCTGATCAAACTCCAATGTTTTATATTCCTCTGCGTTAAGAAGTACAGCCTCCGGAAAAAGCATATCACTCTGGCCTTCGGCCATCACATTTGTCAACAGTATCGCGCACAATATCAAAGCAACCAATGCTGCGTACCGAGCGTAATAGCGGTATTGATGTTTCATATAATTTCTCCTTATCATGATTCAAATACTCGTACATGCAAATCCCGAAAGCATAAAATCTTAAAGCAGCATTCCCATATGATTTGGAAATGCTGCAACCGTTTTTATTTACTTGAGTGAGCGGACAAAGTTGCCGATGCGCTCCATAGCGCGAAGGATCTGCTTTTCGTTGGTCGCATAGGAGATGCGCAGAAAACCGGGAGCATTGAACGGCGTACCGGGCACTGCCGCCACCAGCGCATGTTCCAGCAGCAGGGAGGCAAAATCCATATCGCCTTCAATCTTCTTTCCGTGGCAATCCTTGCCAATGTACGGGCGAATATCCAGCAGCAGATAGAAGGCGCCACGGGGCAGTACGCCGGCTATCAGCCCCTGCTCCTTCAGCTTGTCAAGCAGAATCTTGCGGCGCATGGAAAAGATCTGCGTCATGATGCGCACGCTCTCCTGCGGACCCTGCAGGGCTGCCAATGCGGCATATTGTGCCACACTGTTGGCATTGCCTGTAGCGTGGCTCTGGAGAGCTGTCATGGCGGCGATCAGTTTACGGGGACCGGAGCCATAGCCAACGCGCCATCCGGTCATGGCATACGCTTTACTGAAACCGGAAACCACCAATGTGCGGCTGAAAGCGTCGGCCGAAATGGAAGCGGGAGAGATATGTTCCACACCGTCATAAACCAGATTCTCATAAATCTCATCACTGATGATATAGAAATCGTTCTTCTGCGCCAGCTCCGCCACACCTTTCACCAGGCTATGCGGCCATACAGCGCCGGTGGGGTTGTTGGGCGTATTGATAATGATGGCCTTGGTATGCTCGGTCACAGCTGCTTCGATCTGCTCAAAGGTAGGCAGAAAATCATTCTCGGCCTTGGTATAGACCGGCACGACCTCACCCCCGCACATATGCACCATCTCGGTGTAGCTCACCCAGAAGGGAGCGGGAATGATCACCTCGTCACCGGGATTGAGCATTGCCTGCAGGCCGTGATAAAGCACCTGCTTGGCACCGGAGCCGACGATGATCTCATTGGGCTGATAGGTCAGGTCCTTTTTCTTTTGAATAAAATCGGCGATCGCCTTGCGCAACTGCGGAATGCCGGCCACATCGGTATAGCGGGTCTTGCCCTGCTCCATGGCAGCGGTCGCAGCACGGCGGATATGATCGGGCGTATCAAAATCAGGCTCGCCCGCGCCCAGCGAAATCACATCAATTCCTTCGCTCCGCATGACCGCCACGGTGGCGTTCAGCTTCAGCGTAGCAGAAGGGGCAATGGAAAGTGCCTTGTCAGACAGTTGAGTAGACATACACGAGAATCCTTTCAACGCAAGAAGTTTGGGCTACCGTTGCATTATAGCCCAAACTTCTGATTAAATCAACCCATTTTTGAATTTTATTTGTATAAGTTATTTATTTTTCAGTCTGTGCATCAAATCATCCACGACCGAGGAAAGGCCCTCGTCGCTTTTCAGTTGTTCAGCGATCTTATCGCATCCGTGAAGTACGGTGGTGTGGTCCTTGCCGCCCAACGCATCTCCGATACGGGCCATGGAATAGTCTGTCATCTCACGGCATAGATACATGGCGATCTGCCTCGGCACCGAAACCTCACGGTTCCGTTTTGTTCCCTTCAGGTCTTCTTCCGACACATGATAATAGTTGGAAACAGCATGCAGCACATCATCGCAGTTTACCTTACGGGGCTGTATGGTCACCAGATAGTCATGCAGCGCTTCCTCCGCCAAAGCCCTGTCGATGGTTCGGCCGGTCAATTCCGAAAAGGCCTTGATGCGGGTCAGGCATCCCTCCAGCTAACGGATATTGTTCTCCACCCTTTCGGCGATCATCTGATAAACATCATCGTCGCAGACGATCATCTGTTCTTCCGCGCGTTTTCTCATGATGGCGATACGGGTCTCCAGATCGGGCTTCTGAATATCGCACACCAGACCCCACTCAAAACGGCTTCTGAGTCGTTCCTCCAGGCGCTGGATATCCCTCGGCGGGCGGTCCGAGCAAATAACGATCTGCTTTCCCGCTTCCTTCAAGGCATTGAAGGTATGGAAGAATTCTTCCTGCGTGCTGGTGGCACCGCTGATAAACTGAATATCATCGATCATCAGCAGGTCAATACCGCGGTAACGATCCCTGAACTCCTGGGTCTTGCCCTTCTGAATCGCTTCGATCAGCTCATTCATAAAGGTCTCGCAGGTCACATACTTGATCTTTGTTCCCGGACGTTCCTTCAGGGAGTAATGACCGATGGCATGCATCAGATGCGTTTTGCCAAGTCCGACTCCGCCGTAAAGGAACAGCGGATTATAGACTTCAGCCGGCAGCTCCGCCACCGCCACAGAAGCCGCATGGGCAAAACGGTTGCTGTTGCCCACAACAAAAGTGTCAAAGGTATACTGCGGATTCAGGAAAGTAGGAATTACCGGCGCAGCGGGTTTCGTCTGGTAGCTCTTCGCCTCCACAGGCTTCAGCAGCTTGGCGCCCATTGCCACGCCGCTCACATTGGCCACTGTGCTTTCAATCAGCGGCAGGAATCGCTTGGTAATAAAGGTATAATAGTTATCCGTCACAGATTCCAGAATCAGCGTGTTATCACTGATTTCGATCGGCTTGATTCCCGGCACGATAAAAGTATCGTAAGCCACGGATGCAATGTTTTCCTTCAGTACGTTCAGTGCCCGTTCCCACAGTTGTCCGGCGTCCATTGTTTACAACCCCTGTCATTCTTTCCGTTGCCCGCCGGCTCCGTGGTGGATAACTTCCGGTGGATAACCTGCAATTAATGTCTTTTTCCTCATAATATTAGCAGATTCAGTGGATAAAATCAAGATAGAGGTCCATTTGGGGGCAAGTTATCCACATATCGTGTTTTCCACAAGGGGTTGTGGTGCAAACGATCGATGTCAACTATCCCTGTTAAAACAAGCATGAATCTTCCTTGACACCCTGAAAAAAATAATTTCTTCTTTTCTTAGGTTCCCCTCCCGCCCTGCTTATGGACAAACGACCTGTTTTGTGGTATCTTGATAGGTGTAAAAGGGGGCTTGTGCGTAATGGCGCTTCTTGCCGATATTCAGAATGTCATGCGTCCGTGGCTCGGGTCACAGTTTGTTGCCTATTGCTACGCTTCCGACCGTATCGCGTCCATGATGCAGCGGTTTGACTGCGGCTTTGATGACTTTGGTTCTCTTGTTTCCGCGATGGACAGCATCATTTTCGAATCCATCCACGCTTTGACCGGCGGCGGCATGCATCTGCCCCTTGATAACGGAAACTTAGTTCGAATCGCGGTGGATGACTGCGCCCTGATCGCCGATGACCTGCTGTATCTGGCGATCAAAAATGTCCCTCAAACTCCCTTCTTTTACGAAAAGCTGCGTTCCTATTCCTTCTCCTCCGATTCATTGAGCGTGCTGCGTGTACTCTATGAACGCTTCGCGGACGAGCAGTCCCCTGATGAACTGGAACGCATGATCCTGACCATCAAAGCCTGCCATCTGCCCTCTCGTTGGGCGTCATGGCTGAAATGATCAAATATAAACCGGGTGAAAAATATGAGCATCATCATTGCTGTTGCCAACCAGAAAGGCGGCGTTGGCAAAACCACCACCGCCGTCAATCTGGCTGCCTGTCTGGCCGAAGCCGACAAAAAAGTACTGCTTGTGGACGCAGATCCGCAGGGCAACGCTTCCAGCGGCGTCGGTGCCGAAACCGGCGATCAGACCATTTACGAGGTTCTGCTGGGGCTTGCCACACCGGAGAGCTGCATTGTCAGCTCCAGCATGAAAAATTTATCGGTGCTGCCGTCCGATATCCGTCTGGCCGGTGCCGAAATCGAGCTGGTCAGCCTTGACCGCCGTGAATACCGTCTGCGTTCGGCATTGCGAATCGTGTCCGATCGATATGATTACATCATCATCGACTGCCCGCCCTCCCTGGGGCTTCTGACCATCAATGCCTTGACCGCTGCCAACAGCATCCTGATTCCCATTCAGTGCGAGTATTACGCGCTCGAAGGCGTCAGCAGCCTGATGGATACCGTCAACCGCCTGCTGCATGGTCTCAATCCCTCGCTCAGAACCGAAGGTATCCTTCTGACCATGCTCAACAACCGTACCAATCTTGGGCAGCAGGTAGCCGATCAGGTACGCACACACTTCAAACAGCTGGTGTTCAAAACAGAGATTCCCCGCAATGTACGTCTTGGCGAAGCCCCCAGCCATGGTCTGCCGGTCAACCTGTACGATGCCCGCTCTTCCGGCGCTGAAGCCTACCGCTCACTTGCCCGTGAGGTCATTGAGCACAACGAAAACTTACGGAGGTAATTGTCATGGCCGCCAAACGCGGATTGGGTCGCGGGCTGGATGTTTTGCTGCCCGAGATGAAAAACGATCACGAGACGCTGTAGATTGCCATCAGCCAGATCGATCCTAACCCCAACCAGCCCCGCAATCATTTTGATACCGAAGCCTTGCAGACATTGAGCGACAGCATCCGTCAGGCCGGTGTACTGCAGCCTCTCTTGTTGGTGCGTGAAGGCGCCCGTTACCGCATCGTGGCCGGTGAGCGCCGCTACCGTGCTGCCCGCATGGCCGGATTGACGACTGTTCCCTGCATTGTGCGGGAGCTGGATGAACAGCAGCGCATGGAAGCCGCCCTCATCGAAAACCTGCAGCGTCAGGATCTGGATCCTTTGGAGGAAGCCGCTGGCATCCGTGCCCTGATGGATTCCTGTGGTTATACGCAGGAGATGGCTGCCCAGCGCGTCGGTCGTTCTCGCCCCGCGGTAGCCAATCTTCTGCGTCTGTTGACCCTTCCCGAGGAAATTCAGCAGTTTGTTCGTTCCGGTGAGCTGAGTGCCGGACACGCCCGCGTGCTTGCCGGTATCGAAAGCACCGAACGTCAGATTTCCCTCGCCCAGCGTGTGCTCCGTGATGGTCTCAGCGTCCGTGAGCTGGAAAAGCTCGCCTCCCTGCCTGAAACGATCCCATCCCCCAAAGTGGCTCGTGCGCTGCCTGCCGAGTTGTAGGATATGCGCCGTCGGCTCGAAAATGTCATTGGAGTGCGCACCACATTCACCGGCAATCTCAAAAAAGGCAAAATCGTTTTGCAGTACAGCTCGCAGGATGAACTTGAAGCCATTTATGACATCATGGCGCAGCTGGAACAACAAGGAGGACGGGTATGAAACGAGTACAGAAATACGCCCTGAAGGCCTCCGCACGCCGAGCCCTTCTCATCTCTCTGCTGCTTCTTTTCTGCTTTGTTCTATTTACCATCGCCGTCGTCAAAGTGGATGTACGTCCCATCGGTCCGGAAGGCTCCTCCGTCGGTTTTGCCTCCATCAACGGCGCAGTTCGGGACGCATTTCCCTTCAGTCATGAATGGTACGGTATCTCCTCTAAGATTGGCTACCTGATCATCGCCTTCGCCGTTGCTTTTGCCGGTCTCGGCGGGCTGCAAATGTTCCGCCGCAAAAGCCTGCTCAAGGTCGACAGCGAGCTGCTTCTGCTCGGCGCGTTCTATGTGGTAATGTTTGTCCTCTATATCCTCTTTGACAAGATCGCGCTCAACTACCGTCCTTTCATCATCGATCCCGCAGAAGGACTGGAGCCCTCCTATCCTTCCACCCACACGCTGCTCGCCATCTGCATCGGCGGCACCGGTGTGCTGCAGGTCAAACGCATCTTTGCCGAAAGACCCACAGTTTCACTGCTCTCCAGCATTCTGCTCGTCTTTTTGATCGCACTGCAGGTCGTCACCCGCCTTGTTTCCGGTGTTCACTGGCTGACCGATATCCTCGGCAGTCTGATGATGGGCTCCGGCATGGTCGCCGCCTACACCGCCGGCGTGCGCTATATTCAGTTAAAAAAAGAATAAGCAAAAAGCCGCGTTTCCTTTGCACCCGGAAGCGCGGCTTATTATTATACGCGTTTTTTAAGATATTTATCCGTTTTGCTTTTCACATAGCTCCGGTACGATTCCATATCCGGTTCATCGGCTGTCAGCGTCACAAAGCGGTAACCCGACGGATGATAGAGAGCAATGCTGCTTTTTCCGTAATGAATGCGGTTAACATCCTTCCAGCATAAGGTCACATTGCTGACCTGCAGATGCTCCACCCCATTCCGATCCTGAACATAGGAGCCGGCTTTATAATGAAGCATGCGGGTCCAGCAGCGTATCCGGTTCGGCGAGATCCATATTTGCAGATTGGCGCCGTTCTTATCGATCGAATACAGACATTCCTCTTCTCCCTGAAGCCCCAAGGTCAGCAGCATGATCGCCACACCGGCTGCCCACGCCAGCACAAGCCATCTCACCGTTGCAGCGGATAAAACCATCGCCATGGCCGCTTGCTTGTTGCTTTGGGTGATGATTTCGGTCAGAAACAATATCAGAAACAACACCGCCACTGTGGTCGTCCACACCTTCAAGGCATCAAAAACACGTTTTCCATCCGCTAGCGGCCGCTGCATCCTGCGCCATTTGAAGCGCATTGTATTTTCATTCAGCGTCCTTCCGCAGCTTTCACACACTCTTCCCGGCGATTCATGTCTGCATTTTTCGCAGTAATAACACTGCATACCCTTTCCTCCGTCCATCGAGTCTTTCCGCCGGTCTTTGGGACGCCGCCGGTCAATCGAACTGATTATACCACAAAACCTGTCATCAAGCAAATCAGGCAATCAAATAAGCGGTGCCCTTTGTTTTCGGACACCGCTTCAGAATTCATTCCATCCCCCAGATAGAATCAAGATACAGCATTCTTTCCGTCAGAAAAGTGCGCAGATACTCGATGTTTTCGATATAGTTCGCTCCGGTTTTGACCGGGAACGACGATTTGTTGAATGTTTTCCACCGGAAAAAGTTGGCTTCCGCCGCAGGAGTCAGAAAATCCCGATAAGCGTTCAGCGATCGAAGTCCCCGTGTTCCCTGCGCGTTCCCGAGCAGTACCTGCACCAGCGGGCGATACGTTTTGTTATACGCTTCTTTTACAGCCTGCACAAACTCCTCATGTCGGTACAGCTTGGGAAACCAGTAATACGCACGGTCATCGTCCTTCGCGGCAAACAATCCTTTCGGGCTGGTCAGTTTATCTTTGTAGTAGCTGTTGGTATACAAGGCATACGCGCTGTCATAATCCCAAACGGGACCGAAGAACAGCTTTTCACTGATCTCATCCTTGTCTTTATACAGATAAAAGCTTCTGCGGTTGGCGTCCACATTCTTGGAGATCTCTTCAATAATATATTTTCCCACCAGCGAATCCCGATCGGCAATTTCAAAGAAATGCTTTCCCGTCACGGGATCAATGCCGTCCTTCGCGGAGATGGCTCTTTCAAAAGACTCGATCAGCGTTTTCATATAGCTGACCTGCTCTTTGCTGGCGCACTCTGGGGATTTGAACAGTATCGCGGTACCGTAAGAAGTCACAAACCCGCAGTTTTCTTCCCCATACCGGTCATAGCTCTGCACCTCCAGCAGATAGCCACCGCTGATGTCAGGCGGATTGTTGGGGATTTTATAATACTTCATGGTGTTCTTCCTATATTCGGATACGCCTGCCATTTTATATTTGTCCAGCGCCTTGTCATTCAGCTTTTCCGTTTCTTTTTCCAGGTCGCTGATATTCACGCTGCTTTTGTCCAACCGTACTTTTTCACAAGCCATGTACGTGCCATAGTACAGATGGTTGACATATACATTCACAAACCGGTAATCGCTGGTATACGGCATTCCTGCTGCCGCGGCCAGATCAAGCGTCATCGCGCTGCGGATCATGGAATTATCTTCATAGCTGGCAACCAGCAGCCAGGTTTTGCTTTTATCCATGCCAAGCAGCCGTACACCATCGTTCAGCTTGATATGAAACGATTTTTTATCCGGATAAAAAGAATAATTCCCGCGGAGACGGATGTAATTGAATGTATCGGCGTGAAGCATCCTCGCTCCTTCATCATACACGCACCACTCTCCGCCTTCACGATTCTTTTTGCTTTCGGAAAGCCGTGTCAGTTTTCCCGATTCCGTCTTGACAAACAACGTCGGCAGGCCATCGCTTTGCAGCACCGTCAGTTTCAGGTTCTGCTTTCCGCACTTCACAGTATAAGTGTTGCCCGGCACAAGCACATCTGTCACGCTGTCATTTTCCACCCGCTGTCCATCCACGGTAAAATAAGTCACCGAACCGGTACAATGGACAAACAATTGGGACGCGTCCACGCCGGAAGGCAGGTAGATTTCCTGACTATTTCCCCGATTCTGCCACAAAACCGCCGAATCCGGAAGCGACTCGCCCTCTTTCTGTTCGCAATCCGCCTGCCATACATACATCCGGCTGATCTCCTGGGCCTGAATCACGGACGGAATCAACAAAAAGGCAAGCAGCAAAACCGGAAACAGTTTTTTAATACAGTTCATCCGTTTATTCCTCCGGGAAACTGAATCCCATCATGCTCGAAATATCACGTACATCCGCCGCTTTGATGTTTTCGGCACGGTTGATCAGATCACCGTCAAACCACATAAACACGCTGCCGCCGCCATCCAGGTTGAAGGCTTCCACACAGCCCATCTCTTTCATATGTTCGGCAAGCCAGGCCGGTGTACAGCCTTTGGAAGTCGTCACACGCCCACGAACCAGCAAAACCTTGTAATGACAGGGCTCCACCATACCGATGGCAATTCTCGGTTCCGTGGATTGATACTGTTCTCCCTTGCGGGTATACAAGGCCTCGTTGATCACGCCATCCTGAATGAGAAGAGGCCCAAAAGAATAGGTATCCGTAACGCCCATCGCGATA
This sequence comes from Clostridia bacterium, assembly GCA_045599485.1. Taxonomy (GTDB): domain Bacteria; phylum Bacillota; class Clostridia; order Christensenellales; family Aristaeellaceae; genus SFMI01. Next base: position 38,052 of record JAZRWA010000073.1, read on the forward strand.
TATTCCTCCGCCGTATGGGCATTGCGCGGGTAAGTCTTCATGGTTCCGTCCGGATAGAACGCAAGCACATCCAGCTCGGGCCAGCTGTGTCTGTAGGTCACTTTTCTGCCTGTTTCCAGAATGCGGCCGTTGCGGATGATCACCCCGGGGCACACCTGTTCAATGATGCGGTAACCGAAAAAATCATCGTTGATTGCAAAAATGGCATTGTTCTCTTTGGCGATCGCATGCGGTCCCGCCAGGTTATATCCATCGGGCTTTTTGCCCGTTCCAAGCATCGGTTTCAATGGATTTTCGGGGGTACAGTATATCTCACATTCGATATAGCTCATCACCGGTTCCGAAGTGCTGTATCGGCGGATCTCAATATAAAGATCATGCCCGATATAATACCAGAGTCCATCCTAACGATCGGAATAACGGAAAGGCTCCGCTTCGTCGTCCGCCAGAAAATAGTTTTCATTCATCTCGGGCAGTTCAATCACGCCGCGCGGACCCTGCGGAATGCTCGCCGGATTGGGCAGCAAAAAGAGCTGCTCCTGCTCCTGCGCCGTAAGATAGCCGTCCCCTTCCTTTCCGAGGTACGTCTGATATTGTTTGAAAACTTCCAGCGTATAGTCGTTCAGCGTATTTTTGGATGCCTTCTCTGAAAAGAAATGCCACTTGTACAGCATCTGTTTGCACGCCAATACATCATCACCAAAGCATTTCGCGTAAAAATCGCGGTATCCGTTCGTTTCAACGTTCGGAAGAATCGCAGGCTGTTGGTTCAGTGTACCGCCTTTCTTGCGGCTGTAGGCGTTGTCGGAAAAGATCAGCTGCTGCAGCGCCGGTGTAGCTGTGCCGGTCTCTTCAAAGCCGCAATCCGCTTCAAACTGACGGATTTTTTTAGCCGTATCCTCCGTAAATTTATCATCCAGATTGCTGCTTTTATAGTAACCGAGCTCATACAGCCTTTGCTTCAGCCTTTTGACATCATCACCGTTGTTCCCATTGGCAAGCGGCCGATACGCATCTGCGAAAGCCATCGTGCAGCAAAGCAGCAGAATGACGATCATAATCAGCGCTGTTTTTTTCAGCATAGATTTCTCCAAAGTTTTAGTAATTATTGAGAAGAACCCGCTCGCATTTCGGGCATTGATGACGATCCTTTTCATACCGGGCTGTTTTCCGCCTTGCATACGCAGTACAGAAAAGCAGGTTTATATATTGTACAATTTTCATCACTTTTCGTCAAGCAAGCGAAGCTTTGGCCGATAAAGATTGATTTTTACCACATTTTCCTGTATAATATCACGGATATCGCAAAGGAGTTTACGAATGCGGGATTATTCATCCGAGCGCAGGCATCACACCGGTCTCATTATGACGCTGCTGACGCTTCTGCTCTTTCTGACCATTATTTTCTCCCTCAATGTGGTCAACAACGGCCGCGTCAGCGTGGAACGCCAGAGCATCACCATCAGTGCTCTGCCCTCCGCACTGGAATCCTTCCGGATCCTGCACATCAGCGATCTGGACGGTCAATAGTTCGGCAAGGACCAATCCACCGTGCAGGCTGCGCTTCAGAGCTTCAAATACAATATTGTCTGTATCACCGGCGATGTCTGTGCCAAAAATGGCAGTTACACCTCTTTTCTGAAGCTGATCGACCTGTTTGCCGGAAAGGTGCCCGTATTCTTCATTCCCGGAGATGAGGACCCCGCTCCGGTAGTGACCACTCCCCGTACCTCCGGTGTTCCGCTCGCTTCCTACATCACCGCAGCCGCTGAACACGGAGCCATCTATCTGGATGCGCCGTATGAACTCACCGTCGGCGGTGTCAGCCTTTGGCTGATTCCCGAAAGCGTGCTCGATCTGGATGTCGAATCGGCTGTCGCCCAGTATCAGGCTTCGATGAACACGCTGCTTACAAAGGAAGACTCTCCCGAAAAAAGCGCAGCCATTCAGGTCGCTGCCTATCGGTTGGATGTCCTCCGCCGCACGGAAGAAGCCTTTGCCAAAATGAAGGAATCCGATACCCGTATCGTTTTATCCCACTACCCCACCTCTGCCGGTACGGCGCTCATGATGCAATCCTGGGCTGACGGGAGCAACGTTTCCCCGTACAAATACGTTTCCCTGCTCCTTGCCGGTCACACCTGCGCCGGTCAGTACCGTCTGCCGGGTGTCGGTGCCCTGATCGCGCCAAACGGCAGCTGGCTGCCTGCAGACAGCACAGTCACAGGGCTCAGTACCGTCATGGGCGTAACACAATACATCACCCCCGGTCTTGGTACCTGTTCCGATTACCCCCTTCCCTTCCGTTTCCTCAACAGTCCCACCGTCAGCGTCCTGACGCTGACCAGCAAACTGCAATGAAAAAATTTCTGATTCTTTTCTGTCTGAGTTTGTCCGTTTTATTTACCGCTGCTGCCGAAGGGAACGATGCCGAGGCGCTGCTCGGCCGCATCTGGCAGACCGGTCCCGAGCCTTTGGCCGAGGCGGCCCTGCCCATGCCGGAATTAAACGATCCTGTCAGCTATAAATCCGTCACGGTCCCGCGCGGCACCGATAATGTGGACATGGGTGATGCCGTGGTAAGCAATTACTCGGCCTTCACCGCTTTTCTGGATTGCCTGCCCAATCTGAAAAAGGTGGATATGTACGCCACCGAAATTCCCGTCCATCAGATTGAAATGCTGACCGCCCGTTATCCGCGGGTCGAATTCGGTTGGTCCATGTTCATCGGCACCGAAAGTCACCATCACGTAATTCGCACCGATGCCGAGGTTTTTTCCACGCTGCACAGCAACAAATCTCCCCAGCATACCGACAGCGATTTTGCGGTGCTTCGTTTCTGCAAAAACATGAAAGCGCTCGACATCGGTCACAATGCCTGTACCGATCTTTCCTTTCTCTACAGCATGCCGGGGCTCAGGGTGCTGATTATCGGCCGAAATTCCGTAGCCGATTTGACGCCCATCGCTTCCCTTCACGACTTACAGTATCTGTAGGCTTTTTCCAATGTGATCTACGATCTGACGCCGCTCTCCGCTTTACCTAATCTGCTTGATCTCAACATCTGCTTTAACAAAATTCCCGATTACACCCCCCTTTACTCCGTGACCACCCTCAAAAAGCTGTGGATTTACAACAGCAACAGCTATGACGAAAAGTACCCCGTTGACCGGGACAAAGTCAAGGCGCTTAAAGCTGCCCTGCCCAATTGCTATGTGGATTCCACTTCCTATGTGACCGAAGGCAACTGGCGTGTGGGCGAGCACTATGAAATCATCTATCGCATGTTCCGTTCCGGCGTATTCACGCCCTTCTCGGAGCCCCTGATTTGAAGGAGATTGAAATGAAAAAGCTTTTCTGCTGTGTCCTGTGTGTTTTGCTTCTGCCTCTGTATGCCACGGCCGGCAGTGTGCTTCCCGCCAACGCACCGCAGACGCGTCCCACTGTGGAGGGACTTGACGCGGATGGTTATCTGTCCCACCCCGGCGAGTATGTTCTTGAAGATGCCGCAAACGGTTTCTGGTATTATGTCTCCGATACACTGCGTGTCGAGATCGACCGTTACACCGCCACCTCCGTCAAGGAAGTGTATTACATCGCCAACATTTATCAGAAAAACGCCGAAGGTCTCAGCACCTTCCTGTCCAACGAGAAAAAGCCTTTTGACGAGTTCCGTTACGTGGATGACCTTGCCCGCCGCGAGCATCTGGTTTTTGCCACCAACGGCGACTTTTTTGCGGACCGTACCGATGCCGCCTCCGGCCCTGTCGGTGTGGTAGTGCGTCACAAAACGATCATTGCCAATAAGACCAAAAAGAATGTTGACAGTCTCCCCTCCCGCGATGTCATTGCCCTTTTTCCCGACGGCGGCATGAAGTGCTTTGATGCCTTAGCCTACACCGCCCAGGATTATATCGAGATGGGTGCCACCGATGTGCTGTGCTTTGGTCCTATGCTCGTTACCAACGGCCGCATCAACATGGCGGAGCTGCAGTCCCGCACTCCCGGCCTCAATCCCCGCTGCTCGATCGGCATGGTCGTGCCCGGGCACTATGTCTTCATTCTTTGTGAAGGCCGTTCTGATACAAGCGAAGGTGTCACGCTGATCACGCTGGCAGAGCTGATGTATGAAGCCGGCTGCACGGAGGCCCTCAATCTGGACGGCGGTCAGACAGCCGTCATGTGCTTCATGGGCAAAAAGATCAATTCCACCGGCAGTACCGGACGCACCAGTTCCGCCCGCAAGATCACCGATATCATCGGCACCGGCGTTTCGGAGCTGGTTCACTGATCCATACTTGAAGGAGCTTTATCATGCTCGAATGGCTTCGCGTTGACCCGCTATCCTGTCTGCAGTTCATGCTCTACCGCGCTCCCGCGGTGCTGTTGGCGCTGACGCTGCACGAAATCGCTCATGGTTATATCGCCTGGTTATGCGGCGATCCCACAGCGCATGACTGCGGGCGGCTCTCACTCAACCCCGCTCATCATTTAAGCCTTGTGGGAACGCTGCTTATGTTCACAGCCGGTATGGGCTGGGCCAAACCGGTACCGGTCAATCCCTACAACTTCCGCAACCGCGTTCGGGATGACCTGCTGGTATCCCTGGCCGGTGTTGTCATGAACTTTTGTCTGTTCTCTTTGGCACTGCTGCTCAGCATCGGTGTAAACGAGCTGATGTGGAATAAAGAACTTTTTACCTCCAATTATGACCTTTTCACCCGGACGGATTTTCTTTCCATCCAGGGACATAATTTTTCGCAGATCCTTTATTCCGAATCCGACCTGATCCCCTTTCTGATCAACGGCAACCGCTATTACCCGGTGGAGCTTACCAATTTTCTCCGTCAGCCCGCTCTGATCCACGTACAGCGCTTCCTGTTCCAGTTTGAAATTTGCAACATTGGCCTGTGCGTCTTTAACCTTCTGCCCTTCCCGCCGCTGGATGGTTTCCACGTGTTCAACGATATTCTGCTGGGCGGTCGTTTGAAACTCAATGCCCGCGCCTTTTCCACGTGCATGGTCGCGTTGTTCATCGTTATGAACATTACCGACATTTTCAGCACCTTCATCAGCAGCATCATCCATTTTGTCCAAAGCGGCATGCTCTCTCTGTTCCTTTCCTGTTTCGGTCTTGTGTGAGGTGCCTATGCAGCCCATCACTTACCACCTGAAGGATTTTGAGGGCCCCATGGACATGCTTCTGTTCATGCTGGATAAGTCCAAGATCGATATCCGTGAGATCTTCGTCTCCGAAATCACCGATCAATATATCAAGGCGGTGCAGGAAGATACCGAGCTTGACATGGATGACGCCAGTGCCTTCATTGCTGTTGCCGCCAGACTGTTGGAAATCAAAAGCTACAAGCTGCTTCCCCGCCCCGCGGAAGAAACAGCCGAGGACCCGTAGGAGCTTTTCCTGCGGCAATTGGGAGAATATGCCATGTTCAAGCAGATTGCCGCGGATATGCAGGGCTTTGAAAAAGCCGCGGCATTGGTCTATCACAAGCTGCCCGAAGAGTATCCCCTTCCTCCGCCCACTTTTGAGATCACCGGCCTTACGCTGGATAAGCTCATCGCCGCTTTTGCCGCTGTAATGAGCCGTACCGATGCGGAAGAAGAAGAGCACCAGCCGCCGGTACGCCGCATCATCCGCGATGAGCATACCATCCCCATGTGTATGGCGCACATCCTGCGTTCCGTCAAAAAATCCCCTGTCAGTTTTATTTCCCTGTTCAGTCCCCATCCCAGCCGTGAAGAGGTGGTCACCCTATTCCTGGCCATTCTGGAGCTTCTCAAGCTGGGCAAAATTACCTGCACACAGTACGGCATCTTTGATGACATTACCGTGGCGGGCGCTGTAGGTGAAGCATGACCGATTTAGTCAAAATTATCGAAGCTATCCTGTTTGTCGCCGGCGAGCCTGTACAGACCGCCGCGCTGGCGGCCGCGCTTTAGATCACCGAACCGGAAGTCAACAGCGCGTTGGATGATCTCGGCGGTGAATACGATTATCACCGCCGCGGCATCTGTCTCAAGCGCTTCGGCTCCCATGTACAGCTATCCACCAGAGCCGATTACGCTCCCTACATCGAAAAACTGCTTCAGCCCATACAGAAACAATCCCTTTCCCAGTCTGCTTTGGAAACGCTTGCGGTCATTGCCTATCGTCAGCCGGTCACCCGTCTGGATATCGAAACCGTCCGCGGCGTCAAATGTGATTATTCCGTGCAGTCTCTTGTCAACAAAGGACTGATCGAAGAGGTCGGACGCAAAGAAACGCTGGGACGGCCCATTTTGTACGGCACGACCGATTCCTTTCTTTCGCACTTCGGGCTGACTTCTCTGAACGATCTGCCGCAGCCGCCTGAAAAGGAAAGTGAAGAGCCGCCTCTCGTCCCATGACACCAACGTTTCTTCTGTTGTGAAAAAAAGCATCCTGCAGAAGCAACATCACAAGCCGGTTCGCCGGCTTTTTTATGTTGACAGTCACAAAGCGATGGTATACAATGTAATCACTTTGTAACCTTTTTCACCATTTTCCTGTGATTATTCGCGTTTTTCCGGTTTGCAGCACTTTACCCCATGGAAGGAGCCGAAATGAAAGACCATCTTTCCCTTCGAAGCCCGGAAACGCTCTCCACGTAGGACCGTCAAAATACAGCGGCCCTGCTTTTTGATGTCATGCGCAAGGTGGCGGATGATTACATCGCCCTCATTGCCGTGGATCTCACCACTGAAGAAGAACTGAAGTTTCTGTTGGATGGACGCGATACCGTTCGTCTGCCGGAATGGTCTGCCGGTGCTTTATTCGGCACCAACATCCTGCAATATGCCAATAGCATTGTCGCGCCATAGGACCGTGACCGGTTTATTGAGCTGACCCGTCTGGCTCGTCTGAAGGTCGTCCTTTCCGTTCAGCGTGAATTCGTCATCCAATACGATGCCATTATCGACGGCAGTCGCCGCAAGTTTCAGGGCCGCTTCACTCTGGATGGAAATCAGCATGCCGATCATATGTATGTCGGCATCCGTGATATCACTGACACCGTCAAAAATGAAGGCCGTTCTCTCGAAATGTCCGATTTACAGCGTCACACCGCCATGCTCAGCTTTCCGCCTGTCGGCAAGCGCTTTGTATTGCTGATTGAAAGTGACCCCGCGGAGCGCAGCCGTCTGAGTGCCATTCTTTTCCGCCAGTATCACGTCCTTCATGCCGTGGACGAAGCCAGTGCCCTGACGATCCTGCAAACCGAGTACCGCAGCATCTCTTTGATTTTTTACAGTGTCTCCGAGCAGTTATTCAAAGGCGGCAATCTTCTCAGAACACTTCAGCAGGACCATTTGCTCCACACCATTCCCGTGTTTGTGTTGTCCGACAACGCCGATCCGCAGGCCGAATATAACTGCCTGATGTACGGTGCCTCGGATTATATCCGCAAAACCGTCAACAGCAAACTGCTGCTTGCCCGCGCTGAAAACCTGATTCGCCTGCACGAATCCGATGCCACCCTTCAGGCGGTGGAATTCGATTCCCTTACCGGCCTTTACACACGTGAAGCCTTTTATCATCACGCTGTCAATCTTCTGTGCCAGTACCCGGATCGCAATTTTGCCTTGATCGTGACCGATATCAACGGTTTTAAGGAGATCAACCGCCGCCGCGGCGTGGCCGCTGCCAATCAGCTGTTGACCGATGTTGCCAATTACTTCAGTCGTCTCAACAGCAAAGGCGCGCTGCTCGGCCGTCTGTAGGATGATCATTTTGCCGCCCTGCTGCGCACCAAAGGGAGCTGCGTCAATCAGGAGGAGCTTTCTTCCTTCATCGGCCAGCTGCAGGGAACCCTTTCTTTCCCGAATGTCGACATCAAGTACGGCGTCTGCGATCATGTCGACCGCAGCACCCCCATCGCCGTTTCCTGCGATTTTGCCCGCCTGGCACTGATGCATATCAAACACCGTTACGGCGTTCCTTATGCGCTCTATAACGATAAGCTTCGTCAGGAGGCTGACCGCATCCACGAAATCGAAGTTGCCACACCATCCGCCTACCTGAACCAGCAATTCCGGGTCTATTATCAGCCTAAGCATGACAGTGCCTCCGGTCGCTTGATCGGTGCTGAGGCGCTTGTACGCTGGATTCATCCCCGACTCGGTACGGTCCTCCCGATTGAATTTATTCCCATTCTTGAACAGACCGGTTTTGTCACCCATGTGGATGCTTTTGTCTGGCAGCGAACCTGTACCAACCTTCGCCGCTGGCAGGATCAGGGGCTGCGAACCGTTCCCGTTTCCGTCAATTTTTCCCGTGCGGATCTTTCCGACACCTCTTTGCGGCATTGTCTGACCGAGGCTGCCCGCCACTGCCGTATCTCCCCCTCCAGCCTGTATATGGAAGTTACCGAATCGATCTTTTCCGAGGATATTGAACCGGTCATCGATACACTTTCCTATTTCAGAGAGCAGGGACATCTGATCGAGCTGGACGATTTCGGCATCGGTTATTCCTCACTTACCGCCCTCTCTGAGCTGCCCATTGACTCGCTTAAAATGGATATGTCCTTCGTCCGTCAGCTGAACATGCCGCGCAAGCAAAAGGTATTTGCCGCATGTGTCGGTCTTGCAAAAAACATGGGACTGCGCATTACCGCTGAGGGCATTGAATCCGCCGAGCAGCTTGAGACGGTCCGCCGTCTCGGGGTGGATTGCGTACAGGGCTACTATTTTTCCAAGCCTTTGCCCGAGGACGAGTTTGAAGCCTATCTTCGCTCCTGCGAATGCTGATTATATTAAAAAAACGGCCGTTTCCGGCCGTTTTTTTAGTCTTCAAAAGGTCTGTACTCTCCTGTTTCAAAAATCGCGTGGATGATATCATATCGCGGATGCTCTCTCCAGCCGCCCAGTGTCGGCATGCTTTCGGTATCCAGATAGGTGTCGGGCAGTTCCAGCCTCAGCTGTTCGATCACTTCCTGCGGCACCTGCTTGTTGCGATTGAAATTGGCGCAGCTGTTATAAATCCACAGCCGTTCAAGCTGCTTCAGTTCATGCAGCGGTGACCAATCCCCCACCGTGTTGTAACCGATGTTCAGGTCCACCAGGTTTGTCAAACCCGCCAGGGGCGACAGATCGACCACCCGATTGGAAAACATTTCAAGGTATTCCAGTTCGGTCAGCTCCGCCAACGGTGAGATATCCACAATGTTGTTGCAGGCTATGATCAGCACCTTGAGCTGCGGCAGTTCCCGCAAAAACTCAAGGCTTTCCACGTCATTGTGACCGATATCCAGCGCCTGCAGATTTTTGCAGTATTTCAGCACCGACAACGTATTGCTGCTGTGCGGATCGGTATTATTGCTCCAGTGCAGTGTGGAAAACGCCGTAGCGTCCGTGCGCACCAGATGATCCTCGGCAATCTTCAGGGTGCATCCAAACGACACATCCGGCAACGCCTCCGTCAGCTGATCCATCTGCTTCTTTTTCAGTGTCACATCAAACATGTCCACCGTTTTCAGGTTGGGCAGTTTTTTCAGAAAGGTGATAAACTCTTCCAGATCCCAGAGCGTTGAATACGGATAGTCAATCGATTCCGTGTCCTTTTCCACCGTCAGTTTATTGTGGAATGTGACTGTTTCGCCAAGCGCCGTGTTCATCATCAGAAGCAAAATCAGCAGGAAAGGCAGCAGTTTCTTGCACATATTTTTCATCCGTTTCCCTCGATCCGGCTGTTTAGTCTTCCAGATAGTCAAAAATACACTTTTTTTCCAGCTTGTCGCTGTAATTGGCCTTCCACTCCTTGTGCGAAACAGTGCTGTCCCACGCGCAGAGAGCGTCCTGATCCATCGAAATGCGGATCATGACATCATAGCGGTTATCACGCACCACGCAGTTGGGAATCACCTCAATGCGATGGATTCCCTCCGTGTCCAATGCTTTGTTAAAAATGGCTTCGATGTCGGGCAGCATGTTCTGCTTGTCCTCTGCAGTGTATTCGGGTTTAAACTTGGCGATGATCAAATGCTTCATCATAAGGTCATTTCTCCTTTTACCATATATGATAATGATACCATAATCATGACCTTCTGACAAGCAAATTAAAGAGCACTGCCCTTCATGCAACGCACGTTTCCTGAAGTGCATCCTGTCCGCCTGACAAAAGCTCGCTCAACAAAAAATTTTCATTCTTTTTTAAAGAAACACATGAAGAAAAACGCATGCGGATTCCGGCGGATATCCGGTATCGGAAACAATTTCTCTCTTTTTCCTTCTTTCGGAAGATTTCCTTTTCTTTCTTCCTGCTGATGACGGATTTTCCGTGTCATGGAAGGTATTGACCGCAATCGCCGTTTACTTGCGCTACGCCTGTGGTTCCTGTATAATGGATTCCATCACCAAAGAAAGCAGGCCCCTCTGATGATGCCTTTCAACAAAAGAATGATTTAGGCCCGCAAAGCGTCAGGGCTTACGCAGGAGCAGGTAGCCGAAGCCATGAACGTTTCCCGCCAAACGATCTCACATTGGGAAAACGGCCGCATGAGACCAAACGCCGCCGCAATTGAACGCCTTTCTGCATTATTGCACATGGATATTACCCCGCAGCCTGTGCAAACCAAACACTTCGAATCGTGGAAGCTGCTGATTGCCTTCTTTTGCGGCGTGTTATCGGCGATTCTGGTTATCTATGGCGTTCTGCCGCAGTTTAAGCCGAAGCCCGTACAGGAATCTCCGCTCACAGAAGACATGAGTCCTGAGCCTTCGCCTTTGGCGCCCGCGGATTTTCCGCCGGAATGGTATCAGCAGCCGGCTGACCGTATGGAAGGGCGCGCTTTTCTCGAAATGACCACACTGCAGTCCCCTGTAAAACTGACCCCATTGGAAAATGCGCCTGAGCCCTTTGAATGGAACATCGTTCTCAGTTTCAAGGAAGTCAACGGAATTCCCTTCACGGTGACTCGCATGACGGAAGTCTTCTTTGACGCTGCAGGCAACATCACTGATTACTGGGTAACGGGCAACGACGAGTTTGAGGGTTATTTTGAGGAATCCACATTGGTTTCCGGAAAGCCCTATGGTTACAATATCAGTCGTCTGCTATCCGCAAATACTGCTTACGGAATGGCCTTGGAAGGTGTGGACGAAAAGGGAAATGAACTCGCATTTTCTTTATTTATCCCGCTTTCACAAGAAGTTGAAAACGTCCTGACTCCCAACGATTTTGTTTCTGCCGCAAAGGAGGAAGGCAAAGCCTATATCGCCATGATTCCGGAGGCCAATCCCGTTCCGTTGGTGATGGATCCGTTCTTCGAAGGCAATCAGGGCTGGCACTATTTTGTTTCACTGAAGAATGAAACTGATATCCCGTTTTATCCGAAAGAACTGACACGGGTCCTGTTCAACCATGATCAAATGGTGAATGTGATCACAATGCCCGGAGCTCTGCTCAAGGAATGGCTGGAAAACGATGCTTTCATTCAAAATGAAAGCGAGCTTCGTTACGGTGACAGCGCCATGAAACAGCCCATTACCCACGTAGGATTAAAACTGAACGGAAAGGATGCCAACGGCAACGAGCTGACCTTCTGCTGTCTTCTTGAATTATCTCAGGAGATTTCTCAATGAGCGAAATCGGCAGCCGAATCAAGCAGTCCCGCATCGAACATGAAATGACCCAGGCACAGCTGGCAGAGGTCCTGCACGTCACCCGTCAGACGATTTCCAATTGGGAAAACGGCCGCTCTGTGCCGGATTATGTGATGCTGGAGCAGCTGTCAAATATCCTTCCGCTAAATGTCAAACCCCTATCCCATCAGAATGCAGCAGAATTGCCGCAGCCAGCCAAAGTCCTGCAAAATGTTGATACATCCCCATCAAAGAAGTCTTTCTTCCATCGGCGATGCTTCCTTCGGGCATCAATGGCGTTATTGCTGATCAGCATCGCCGTGGTGATTTGGATCACAGTGCCCAAGCAGGTCTCACCCTATACTGTGGCATGGTTTTCGCAGCAGCCGGTTCGTCGGGATGGACAGGCCCATATCCGCACCTATAGTCCGGAATCGCCTGTTCACGCAAGACAGCACCGCCCTGAAGCAACACCCATCTACCAGTGTTCTGTCTTCATGAAGGAAGAAAATGGAATTGGCTGCAGCATACAGGAGATCACACTTGTGTATTTCAAGGGGCAGAATGTCCTGTTGATCGACTCTCTGGCGCCGCAGGATTTTTTGACCATCAATCTCGGGACAGATTATATCGGTGCCAATGAATATCGACGCATGAGCATCAATATGCCGGCCGGAGCCGAAACGGGGATTGGTTTTTGGATCCGCGGCGTGGATGACGCCGGACATACGTTTGAATCCCGGTACTATCTGCCGATGGAAAAATGAAGCAAATGCGCTAAAAAAACAATAGCATACAGTGAATTATCAAGGATTATCGCGGATGTAAAAGGTTCTTTGCGTGACTTCGGCGGCGAAACAGGTGATAATACAATAACTGTTTCCATAAGCAGGAATCGAACAAATAAAAAGAAGGTCATGCATCATGCGAAATCGTTGGAAACTCACAGCCGGCATCCTTTTTTGGGCAGTCCTCTTGCTGACTTGTGCTCAGGCAATGGCAGCGGGCATTCAGCAGGTACCTGCAAGCCGCATCAAGAATGTCTCTCTGCCTTCCGGAATGGTGGTCAAAAGCGCTCCCGTCATTACAAACGGAAAAGTCAAAACCACCGTGGATGACGACGCCACCGACTGGACCGAAGTATTGATGAAAGCCGCCAGCCGGGATCACTTGATTGTATCCCTGGAAATCGCCGCGCCCGATGGCGCCGTTGCCGGTGTCAGAGAAAACTTCGGTTCCTGGGATTCCGAAACGCTGGATGCCATCGCCATTGGATTGTCTCCCGAATGGTTTGATTATCAGCCCGAATCCCTCCCCGATGCGAAATTGGATGGCTCCGCCATTTTTGCAGAGCTCCACTTTGGCGAGACGACTTATCTGGATCCCGTCGATGTCAGCGGAGCAGGAACGATTCTCTGCTGGCAAATGGCCGATGGGCAAAAGCTGTATGAATATGTACAGTGGGAGATCGAGCATACCAATCCCGATCTCAAGGAAGTGAAGCTGCCCGGTCTCAGCAAGCAAATGCTATCCACTGTGCCTTCCGCGCTTCCGAGCGGTGTGAACGCCGTAATTGAAAACGGCGGCATCACTTGCATATTCAACGATTTTTCCACCTTAACCGCGCTTCCCATTGTGATCAACGCGCCGTAGGCCGCCACAGAAGCGGTGGTATATTATGACGCAAACGAAACCGTTTATCCGATTGAAAACGGAAAACTGTGTCTGACCATCACGGGAAACAGTCACTCCACTTTTCGCGGCAGCATCGCGCCTGCACAGCTGGATTATACCGTCACTTTTGTCAGCGGCGAAGAACCTGAGTTTGAGGTACACGACTTCGGTCTGCTGACCGTCTGGCTTCTGGATCACGAGGAAGTGCCTTACCCCTATTATAACGCTCAAGGTGCAAAACCCGTTCAGAGCGCTCGCCTGTCCGTCTGGCAGGGCGACCATCTGCTCAACACTCCGCTCATTTACAATGAAAAATACGGCAACGCCCACCTTGGAAAAAAGGGATTAAATTTTTCCGCTGCAAGCAGCGGCAATATCCGACTTTCTGTATCGGCTCCGGATTGGGCGATAGCATATGGTATCAGCGGTTCCGGCAGTGATTTCATTTATCAGATCGACCGTGGTCTTGATATCAGCAATGACCGCAATCCTGTTTCTGCCGGCCAGCCCATAAACGTGTACGATGAACCTCTGTTCAAGGTGGTGCAGGCGGCACGCGCAAAGGTCTATCTGCAGCAGGGCATCGCTGCGCGTTATGGCGGCTATGTCTTTGTTTTCTGCTGGTACGACGATTTGACCGCCGATCAACCCCGGCTGATCGAATATGTATCCATCACGCATGATGATTTCAGCGAGAAGGTTCGCAATCCCATGCTGAACCTGGAGAGTCAGATCGCAGCGCCTATATCCGAAGTGACCGGCATCGGAGACAACAGCTATCTGCTGGTCGTACGGCACGATCCGCAGGTTGGCGATAGGGCCATTCATTATGACCTTCATATCGAGGACGATCGCGGCATCACCTACAGTTTAAGTGAGAGCACGCCGTTCTATATTCCCTACCCGGCAGGTCTCAGCTATACGGATCAAAATATCATCTATCAACTGTATCATTTTCGTGAGGATTACGGCAACTGCACTTTGATTCCGGTGGAAGCAACGCCCTATGGTCTGCGTTTTACAGAGGATCACCTCAGTCCGTTTGTTTTGCAGTGGGACGATAGCCAGCCTGACGATTCCCCTGATACCGAAATTCCGAAGACAGGAGATCATACGCCGATTGCCATTCTGACCGGACTCCTTCTCCTTTCTTTACTGTTGCTGTATGGAGTACGCCTTATCAGCAAATTCCAATAATTCAGCTTGTAAAGGAGAACAAGATGAAAATCATACTCGATACCGACACAAGAACCATCATCGTTCCCTGGAATTATTGTGCCAAACTGGATGAAATGAACAAACTCATCACGAGGGTCACAGGCGATTCCTCCAAGAATCTTTCTTTTAGCGGCTTTGCAGATGAATGCTGGCGGGAAGCGATGGAAGACCCGGAAAACAGAATGAAAATCGCCGAAAAACCGATCAAGAAAAAAATCAAGGAAGAATAACCGCTTACTTCATAAACACATCACACCATAAAAAGAGTCTGCCTCCATGCAGACTCTTTTTCAATGAAATCCGTCCTTTTTTACGCCTTTGGCAAAATGACCGGTGCTGTCGGGTCTTCTTTGGTCCAATACATTTCATGACGTTCAAAATAACCGATCACAACGCCCTTCTCATCACGAACGGGGACAAAAAATTCCCTTTCCCCGGTGGAGCCGTTCAGCACTTCAAACATTTCCCCCATCTCGCCCGCATCAGCCCGTCGAAGGAATTCCTCGATCTTGACGCATGCCCGCTCATTATGGCAGCTGAAAAGATTTCCCCCAATGTGGACAATACCGTCATATCGTGTATGCGCCGCCTTATTCATGTAGCGAATCGTATGCGTACGATCCACATACACGACCTCATAGGGATAAGCGTCCAGGATAGCCGCAAGCGTTTCCGCATTGATATCCATTTGTCATCATTACCTCCCATACTCTTTCCTTCGATTGTACATGACCGTCATTCTGCTGTCAAGACTGGTTTTAAACAGTGAACGAATCAAAACCCATCTTTCAGTCCTTTCCGGTTGTCGTTTTCTGTCATATGACATATAATAGAATCGTCGTCATTGCTTATACGGCGGTTTGAACAGTATCGAATCAACGGAGGAAACCAATCGATGCCGACTGTAAAAAAGAAACAGCTGAAATGGTCCAAAGATCGAATCAGAGAAGAAATAAGACGCCTGGATGAAAAAACCGGATTAGACAGTTCAAAAGTAACGATCCGTCTGTACGGCGCGCCTGAACCTTTGGGATGCTTTACCTTCATCAATCCCATTCGCATGACATTTGGGTTTTCAACAACACGATTTGAGGAAACGGGGTTTACGGACTCGGAAGCATTGGATATCATTCGCCATGAATACGCCCATTTCATGGAATACCGTCTATACGGCATCAGCTCAGACCATGGCCCTGACTGGCAGGAGTGTTGCCGCAAGATCGGCGCGCGTCCGGTAAAAACATACACCGAAGAATTCAAGCAAGATATCCGAAGAATGGAGCGTGAACGTGTTCAACGCACCCGCGTTGATGGCTATCGGGAAGGACGACAAGTCAAACATCCCACCTTCGGTGAAGGCATTGTAGAAAAGGTCGACAGGAAAGAAAACATCACCATCCTGACCATTCGCTTTGGCGATACATTGAAAAAGTTGGATATTGATTGGGTACGAAAGCACTGCGAATAAGAAGCATTTCAGCATTGCTTCTTTGTTGGTAGTCAAGAAGGAAGTATTACAGAAAACCTTACAGTAATGGAAAGATGGTCGCATTAAAAAGAACTGCCCCCACCATTGAGAGCAGTCCTTGAAAACCCCTTGAAATATAAGGCTTTTATCTTACTTGAAGTAACTCTCCAGCAGACCCTTCAGCGCCTTGCCGTGACGCGCCTCGTCACGGGCCATCTTCATCAAAACCTTCGCTTCGCTCGGTTTTGCGAGGGTTCTGCGCTGCTGGAAGGCTCCTTTACTTCTGTTCTCCTTCATTTTACTGCAAAATCAGCGGTGACACAAGCCATTTTGCAAGGGAAATACGCATTTTCGTGACATAAATCTGACATACACACTTTCTTGCGACATAAGGAGGTATGTCAGATGCCATCTGCAAAGAATAAAGTCCAACCACAGAACA
>JAZRWA010000074.1:0-5624 GCA_045599485.1 Clostridia bacterium
GTACCACTGCAAATTCCCACTTACTGAAGACACGCTCCGGGCTGTCCGTGGTATCAGGAGTAATGGTGATCCTCTCACCCTCGGCAGCATAAGTCACAACATTTCCGGCTGCATTCATGGCAGTACCGTCGATGACCGTGATCTTATACATCCTCTGGAAATTGGCCTTCAGATGCACGCCGTTTTCCGGATAACTGAGCAAAGGCATAATGAAGGTGGTTTGTTCATTGCCTGCATCTGCGAAACTGACGCTATCCGGACTGGTCCAGGAGGCAAAGCGTTCTGTTCTGTCGCCATTACCGTCGGTTTGCGGATCGCGGGCCATCAGATAGACGCACTGCCCCGGCATTGCTTCGGTAATCTTCTCACCCGATTCATTGTACGCTTCGCCGTCTTCGACGTAGATCGGAGTGGGTATATCGAGCACCTGGAAAGAGGCTGCGACGGTCACATCATGGTAAGGCATCGTGAACGAAGTATCGGCCGCATTAACATTATCAATACTTACTGTATCCGGAGAGACCGACCATACTGAGAAGGCAGTCCCTTCAGGCTCCGATGCGGTGATGCGCACAACATCTCCCGTATTGAAGGTGCCGACGGACTTACCGGTGTCGGTCAGCGTGCCGCCAATAACATCTACGGTGAAGATCCGGTTGCGGTAGTTGATCGTGTACTCAACCGTGACCTCAGAGCTCGGCAGCCATCCTTCATGGAAAGCCTGTGCTGTCAGCTTCCAGGTAACCGTTCCTTTTGGGGAACCGTTCAGCGTCAACGGGGACGTATAGTTGCCCTCACCGTACTCGCCGTCATAATCGGGACTATGCGATTCCAGCTTGTATTTGATGATGAAGCCTTCTTCCGCGGTCCCGGAAGGCGTAGACATCTCTACCCAAATATCGTGATCCCACTCGCCCGGCGTTATTGAGAAGACCGGATCAGCGACCGTCTTATGATACCATGAAGGCGTCAGATATAGATCACGTTCGCCGTGCAAAACGTCCGTGCTCGGCATTTTGATCTGCAGCGTGGTCTTATCCTCAGACACTGACTCGGCAATGTTCCCGATGCGCCCGTAGATGGGGTAGCCACCGTTGTGGATATAGTATCCCCAGTCACGAATTTCCCATCCTTCTTCAGGGTACAGCTTAACGGTAAAGGAATCGCCTTCCTTTGCGAAGCAGTAGAAGTCGTAGCCCGACTCCAGATTGGCCTCGTTCTCCCCTGGTTTCAGGATATAAACACTGTGGTTCGTGTCCTTTTCGACGGCGATGCTGAAGATCGCTTCGGCGCTGGGAGTATCATGCCAGATGGTCTTCGCAGTGATCACGGCAGAGTCGCCGGTGATCTCGATCGCGGTATCCTTCTCTCCGAAAACCGTGGCGCCGGAGTAATACTTGTCGGCCTTGTCAGGTTTACCCTTACCGAAGGCTATGTCATAGAAGATCAAGCCGCCCTGATTCGTCTCGGCGTTATGCAGCTCCAGATTCGTCAGCGTATCCGTGTCCAGCATGGTCAGCTTCTCGCCGGCCTTCAAGGTGTTCTTTTTCCCGTTCAGCTCATAGGACAGATACGGCTGCTTGACCTTGGACTCTTCGGCCTGCAGGCCTACAAGATAATAATCGCTCACGTAGTCTATATTGTCTGTATAGTAGGCGTCATAGCTGCGCAGCCAGGAAAAAACCACGTCCGGCCTATGGTTCAGCATAATGCGATCCACATTGTAGAGCAGGGTCGGAACCATGATCAGAAACTCGTGTAAGCCTACACCTTTATACTCCACTGATGTACCTTTGGAATAGTTGACGAGGAAGGTCAGATCGCCCCAGAGGAGACGACATACGATGTCAACCAGTGCTCTTCCCTGCTCTCTGTTAAGAGGGATCGCATCATCGGCAAAAACCTATTCCTCAAAACAAAGATCAAGCATTCTTGGCACGATGGTACTGTGACTGGAACCGACAGAACCAACATTTG
The DNA here is from genome assembly GCA_045599485.1 of Clostridia bacterium. GTDB lineage: Bacteria > Bacillota > Clostridia > Christensenellales > Aristaeellaceae > SFMI01. The sequence continues at coordinate 1,978 of JAZRWA010000074.1, forward strand.
ACGCCAGGATAGAAATTGCCTGAAAGATAAAAGAGAAACTACTGGCTCTGCCCATGGCTCTGTCGAGATTCGAACCGCCGCCGCCCATCATGAGTTCCAGGACTATTCTGAGTGTTTCCTGCTCTTTACTGCTGACATAAAAATCTCTGGCGTCGTCGCGTTCTCCATCTACCAGCCATTCGTTGAGATAATAGGTCAGATCGGAGAGCCAATCTTCCATCAACACACCGCCGGTGCCGATTTCGTGCCAGGTCTGCCTTTCATATATACTATCTACACTTACCGATGCCAGATGGAAATAATCGTCAAACATTCTGTTGGGATTCGTCGCCGCAAGCTGCCTGAGCATGATCTCTTTCTGTGCTTCATACGGCGCGGTACCCACCTTATAGTTCTCATTGTCCCGCATAAACACGGCACTGTCTTTACCTTCGGCCAGTGCGTTGTAATACCGCTTGCTGAAGCTTTCGGGGATAAATGCATCGGTGCCGGGCAAATAATGATCGACGCCGAAGCGCTGGAAGCCCATGGCGACCATCGCCACGTTGGGCACCAGGTCGCCCGGCAGGATCACATTGTGGATCGTAGTATAATCCGAACCTTCAACCTTTTCCGAATCAACGCCGCCCTGCGGAGCCTCAAAGGGGTAGCCGTAGATCACATTTTTCTTGCCCTGATAAGCGTCGATCAGCTTCTTGGAAACCAGATTGGCAGTCGCGCCCGCGCGGGAGAAGCCAACGACCCAGAAGCGGACCTTGCCCTCGTTCAGCTTGTCATTGACGTCCGGATGTTCAGCCAGGTAGGCATTCAACCGGCTGACAACTGTATCCGCGGCCTCATTGAAGCCCTGATGCAGACCCAGGTTCGAGGGTCCAAGCGTAACATTGCTGGCCCATTCCTTTTCATAGCCTGCTCCGCGAACGACAATGGGCACCAGAACCAGTCCGCTGTCATTCCCGTCCTTATCCAGCAGCTTTTTGCTGCCGATCGCGCAGCCGATGGAATCCGTCTCCGGCTTCACAAAATAGGAATCGCTCAGATAAATGTCTTCGTCGGCAACGCCGATATCGGACAGCATCTGCTTCACATGACCCGGCTGCAGCTTATAATCCCAGCTGGTTCCGGCAGAGTCGGCCCAGACGCCGGAATTGAATCCCGCCGCGGCCAAACGGAGCGAAAGGGATGCCAGGTGCTCATTGTACAATGCCGCATCGTTCTGGAAATAGCCGTCGGAATAATAGTAGGCGCTGATACTTTGGGCATCGTCTTCCCGGCCATAGCCTTTATAAACGGGCCAGCCCATATAATCGTATCCCGTCGGCTCCAGCTTGTTGATGCCCGTATAGGTGAAATCAGCGGAATATTGATCGACCTTGTACGCGATACCGGGTTTCAGTTCAACGCCTGGCAGAGAAATCCTCTGCGTCGTTCCCTTACCGATGATCAGGTGGCGATATTCCTCGGAATTGCTTTTGTCCTGACCCCAGTAAATATTGTAATTTGAATTATCCGAATGGAAGACAGCGTCATTATAGGAATCCGGGATATAAGTAATAACGCCGGTTTCTTCGTCACCGTAGGTCACCCAGATTTCAGACTCCATATTGGGAACGCCCATGATCTGGGTGGTACGGTGTACCAGATAATTGGTCGGCTCCATGTACAGGTTGTTCTTATTCCCGTTCACCGTGTTATCTTTGATGATCAGCTTACCGCCAAGATGCGTCTTTGGCACATAGCCCCAGTTGTTGGAGTTCAGACAAACGCCGCCACCGTTTTCTTTGGCTTTGTTCCCTGTAATCGTACAGTTAGACAAGGTGCAGTCTTCCTGATAGATAAAAATACCGCCGCCCCTGTCGTTGGCATCATTGTTCTTGATCGTTGCATTGCGGACGGTGTTTCCAACGCCTTTCAGATAGATGGCGCCGCCGTTTTCTTTGGCATGATTATGCTCGAACTCACCGCCGTCGATGGTGCAGTCTTGGGCCTCGATATAGATCGCGCCGCCGTTCTCTGCCGTGTTGTCATGGATCCGTGTTTTGGTCAGCGTGAAAGAGATGCCTTCGGAATCACCGGGTACCCAAATTGCACCGCCTTTTTCATCCGAGACATTGCTTGCAATTTCGCATCCGATCAGCTTGATTTTTGCATTCTTATGCCAGCCTACGGTGATCGCAGCGCCAGAATGACGCGCATAATTATGGCAGATCGTACAGTTTTCCAGGTGAACCTTCGCGTCGCTGCCGTTGCCGCCTAATCTGATCACTGCGCCATGGCCACCGGTAAAACCGCCGAACCATCCATAGGTGTCGCTGACATTGCCCGCAAAATTGACATCATTGACCGTTAGTTCAGCATGGCCTTCCATGTTAATGGCAGCGCTGTAGGCGCTGTCGCTGCCGCTGCCTGTGATCACAGCGCCGTTAAAGACCGTAGAACCGCTGTTGTCATAATACCAGACGTCGGAGATCAGGCGGCCCTTGTGGGTTCGTGCTTTGGATGCTTTATCGCCGCCGCCGTTGATGGTCAGCTTGGCTTTCTCCTCAAGGTAGAAGATCGTGCCGTCGCCGCCGCTGTCAGTGACTTTTTTGATATTGCCCGGATCGGTTTTGCCGCGATTGATCATGTAACCGTTCATGTTGATGGTCACCGTGTGACCCTCGCTCAGCGTCAAACGTCTGCCGAGAAAGGCATCGGCACGCATGTCGATCGTGCCGTTCTTGCTGTTTGCAAAATCCCATGCTTCCGAAAACTTGACGAAGCCTTTCGTTTGGCCATCACCAAATGTCACCACATGGTCATCGCCCTCCGCAAAGGCCAGCGACAAATTACCGGGCAGCATCGGAAGCAGCATGACAAAAACAAGCGTCAGGCAGACCGCACGCTTCAGATGGTTCAGGGAAAACTTCGAGAAACCAATCCTGCCTTTTTCTCGCGGCCGATAATGGCACAGCGGTTTCTGCCTATCGGACTTTCCCATTTTGTTATGCTCCATCGCCCCATCGTTCCTTTCGTGTGAATACCATTTATGTCCAAAATACAGTATACACATGGTGCATTACAAAAGTGCAACACTTTTCAAAAGATGTTTTGTCATTTTTTGTTTCAAGCAGATGCTGTGCCATCTTTTCGGCATTGATCTGTCCGGTACAGAAATCGTCCGCGGCATAACCTGCATCGGTTGGATAGACAGTATCTCTTCCTTCTTATTCATGCATACCGGTCTGTTCCGGATAGCTGATGAAACGAGCGGAATTTATCAGAATCTGAGACGGCGTATAGAAAATCCATGCAAGGAGATTGCATATAAAGCGTATTGCACTCTGATCGTCTGTCGGGCCTCGGATCGTAATACTCGTATCGCATCCCAGAAAGCAGCTGATTCCGATAGCGAACAGTAATAATTCCTGTACCGCAATCGATTAAGCATACGATTTTCTGGCTTTTGCATATCTATGCCCTGCTGGTACTACTCGAACGAAAGACAAGGTACTATACGATTCTTCGTCTGCAGAGCAAAGACGCTGAAGCAGTACAGACTGCCTTTGAAGGCATTCGAGCAGAACTGGGTGATATGTTTAGCCAGGTATTCAAGACGATAACCACGGATAACGGCTCCGAGTTTGCGAGGTTGGTGGAGATAAATG
>JAZRWA010000075.1:0-12867 GCA_045599485.1 Clostridia bacterium
TGAAGGGACTGGAAGCACACACCACCGTCATTCTCTCGCAGGTGGATGAGAACGTGTTCCGTCGTCTCGGTGTCAACCTGACCATGGACCCCAAGTATCAGTCCCGCAAACTTTATCACAAATAAGCGTGCTGATTGCGCATTAAAAAGGCAGGCTGTCCGGCCTGCCTTTTCATTATTTAATTCTCTTGATTCAGGGATGCAGTACGGTGCCCCGGTCATCGCCGTTGATCACCGCCGTAATGCTTTCGGCCGAATCCAGTCCAAAGACGCGCACCGTAGGGATGTGCTGTTCATTCAGCATTGCAAACGCCGCGGTATCCATCACCTTCAGACCGCGCGCCATAGCTTCGCCATAGCTGACGTCTCTCAAAAGCACCGCGGAAGCATCTTTTCTGGGATCTGCAGTATAGACGCCGTCGATGTTTTTGGCCAGCAGCAAGGCGTCCACCTTCATTTCGGCTGCACGCAGCACCACCGCCGTATCCGTGGTAAAGAAGGGATTGCCCGAGCCGCCGGCAAACAACACCACCTTGCCGGATCTCATGGCTTCACGGGCCGTCTGTACATTATAGGGCTCACACACGCGCGGCATATCGATAGCAGAAAAGACAACGGCTTCCGCGCCGTTTCTCTCAATGGCATCACGCATACACAGGCAATTGATCACCGTGCCCAGCATGCCCATGTGGTCGGCAGTCACAGCATCCATCTCCTGGGACTGTCTTCCGCGCCAGATATTGCCCGCACCGATGACAATGCCAAGCTTTGTGCCGCTCTTGACGATATCCGCCAGCACCCGGCCCACTTCCATAATTTTGTCCTGATCAAAGAGACGACCGTTTTCGCCCAGTGCCTCGCCGCTCAGCTTCAGCAGAATACTGTTGTATTTCATCTTTCGCTCCTCAAAAAAGGACGGACATTTGATTGTCCGTCCTGTATATTAAGCAATTACTTCTTGCCGGTCATCTCGGCGATTTCGGCAGCCAGATCGCTCTGCTTCTTCTCGATGCCTTCGCCCAGCTTGAAGCGGACAAAGCGGCGGATGGTCACCTTTTCACCGGTCTTCAGGGTGGTCTCGTTCAGCAGATCCTTGATGGTGATGTCAGGATTCTTCACGAACTGCTGATCCATCAGGCAAACTTCCTTGCAGTACTTGTCCACACGGCCTTCAACGATCTTGTCGATGATGGCAGCGGGCTTCTTGGCGTTCTTCTCGTCGTTCATGACCTGCTCATGGGCGATCTTGCGCTCGTCTTCCAGCTTGGCAGCGGGAATCTCGTCCTTGGTCACGTACTCGGGAGCAGCAGCGGCGATGTGCATCGCCACATCATGGCACAGGGCCTTGAAGGCATCGGTGCCGGCCACAAAGTCGGTTTCGCAGTTGATCTCAACCAGCACGCCGATCTTGCCGCCCATGTGAATGTAGGACTCAACAGCGCCTTCAGCAGCGACGCGGCCGCTCTTCTTGTTGGCAGCAGCCAGTCCCTTTTCACGCAGATATTCAACGGCCTTTTCCATATCGCCATCGCTGGCAACCAGGGCCTTTTTGCAATCCATCATACCGGCCTGAGTGCGCTCGCGCAGCTCTTTTACCAGTGCCGCAGTAACTTCAGCCATTTTTTTATTCCTCCGGTCTGTATTTTAGATAGAAATTATTCGGCGTCCTTAGCGGCTTCTTCGCCGTCCTGCACGCCCTGCTTGCCTTCCAGGATGGCATCGGCCATCTTGCCGGCAATCAGCTTCACGGCACGGATGGCATCATCGTTGCCGGGAATGACGTAATCGATCTCATCGGGATCGCAGTTGGTATCAACAATGCCAACGATCGGAATGCCCAGAGCACGTGCTTCGGCCACGGCGATGTGCTCCTTGCGGGGGTCAACCACAAACAGGGCGCCGGGCAGATTCTTCATTTCGCGGATACCGCCCAGGTTGGCGATCAGCTTTTCACGCTCGTGGATCAGCTTGATGACTTCCTTCTTGGGCAGCACATCAAACTGGCCGTTCTGCTCCATACGATCGATGGAGTTCAGACGCTCGATACGGGTCTTGATGGTCTTGAAGTTGGTGAGCATGCCGCCCAGCCAGCGGTTGTTGACATAGTACATGTTGCAGCGCTTGGCTTCGCTCTCGATGCTCTCCTGGGCCTGCTTCTTGGTGCCGACAAACAGCATAGTCTTGCCTTCCAGAGACAGGTTGCGGTCGAACATGTAGGCTTCGTCGATCTTGCGGACAGTCTTCTGCAGGTCGATGATGTAGATGCCGTTGCGCTCAGTAAAGATGTACTGGGCCATCTTGGGGTTCCAGCGGCGGGTCTGATGACCGAAGTGCACGCCGGCTTCGAGCAGGTGCTTCATGGAAATGACGCTCATGGTTTCTTCCTCCTTGTTTTTCCACCGCGGAGACGTAAATTTTGCTGCCACCCTGTACGGGCACAAGCGGCTTGTCTTCCGCGTGCGTTATCTGTGGTATTGTATCACATCAAGGTGCACTTTGCAATATTTTTTTGTTTCTTTCTCAACTGAATTACCAAAAAACTTTTGCTCAATTGCTTTATCGGATTGCGTCGTAATTGGATGCTTCATACCGTTATCCCCCTCCGTTCTGTATTCCAAACATTTTACAGTTTTTTGACTATTGTTCTGTTATCATGTTATAATATTACACATTCCATTCGAGGAGGCCCATACATAAATGCTTAAAAAGTATGTTTCATTGCTGATGGCGTTCATCTTCCTGACCACGGTTCTGCCGCTGTCTGTTGGTATGCCTGTGGCCAAGGCCAAGAGTTTGGATGAGGAATTGACAGACTACGCATTGATGGCATTTCAGGAGATTTCAGCGACTTTTGGAAAAACAAATCCCGATGATGTAGCTTTCCGCAGGCTGATGAAACGTTTGTATTCGGATAAGAATCAGACCGGTGAAGCCAATATGCAGGATCATCCGATCTGGAATACCATCGTCGAATGGGTCACGAATATGACAGATTACCGTGGCTTTTTGGGGATCAATCCGGAGCAGCAATATGCTGAGATCCTGCTGTATACGGAGCTGTTGCAGGACATGCTGAAGGCAGGCAACGAAAGTTTTGAAGGCGCCGTGAAGCTTGCTGAAAATGAAACCAAAGTGGGGGGCAAGTGGAAAGCAACGATCGGTGCAGTGTGGAATAGTGTATCCGCATATTCCTCCACAACCTAGCTGATTCGTAGCTCCCTCTTAAGGCGCATTCTAACCAGCCCCGACATGCTCATCAACGTTCAAGACGTAGGCAGTCTGTTCGGTCATGGCAATCCGGGTGTCGGTGATTATCTGAAGGGAACCGGATATTTTCAGTACACGGTCTCGTCTATTGATCTGCTGGAGAAAATCAGTGAATCTGCAGAAGACGAAAGCCTGCGTCTGGCTTGCGATGCAATGTTGTATGTATATAAAAACTGGCGGTCAGAAGTGCTGAAGGATAAGGATATATTCAGCGGCAGGTATGCAGACGATCGGGTGTATCAGGAAGAAATGGACGAATATGTCCGTACAGAATTGAATCACTATCTCAAGAAAAAATACGGAAAATAGAATGAAAAGGATATGTGGAATTGGGTAGAGACAAGCCAGCCAGCAATCTCTATAATGCAAAGATCGGGCGCAGGTTTGAGTAACGTAACCTTTAACATGAAAGGTATCTTTGTCAGCTTTGAAAAGATGCGCTGCACCGAAAATATTGCACAGGCTATGACCGGTATATTGGCCGATCAGATGAACGCATCCGGCAAAACATGGCGCGACTACATGTCCTGGGTAAACCTGTATATGCAATACCTCAAGCTGTGCCTGATTGGCGAATCCGCGCTGCATGAGCTGGTAACCGTGAATTCATGGATTCCGGTCGATTTCCTGTTCAAAAAAGGCGACACGGCCGACTTTGAAGCTTGGTATACGCAGGATAAGAATCTGCTTGAAATGTTTTATACAGATTCGCAGTACTATCTCCAATATGTGCTGGAGAAATATTACGTAATGATCAGTATGACGGATGATTTTGAAGCGTTGCTGGAACGGGAAGACCTGCATCAACGAACGATCCGAGGCGTGGTGCTGCAAGACGAATTCTACGCAGATCCGGATGATACGACCAAGCCGGGCCTGAACGCCGCCAACGAGTACGCCGGGGAACCAGCAGTCGGCGTTTCCGTAAGACTGGTAGGCAAAAATGACGATCGCGAATATGCCGCCACGGTGACCGGTGAGGACGGCAGCTATGAGCTGACTTATGTTGAGGAAGCGGCTGTCGGTGAACCACTGAAACTGGTGATCGCCGAGAATTGCGAATACGGTCTGTTTGCAGAAAACGAGACGGACGTGTGGCGGGATGTAGAGCTGGAATTCCGCAGCGAATGGAATTCGCAGGCAACAAGGACTACCAACTTTTCCACCGAAACCAATCTGTCCTGGACATTTGATTACTGCGATCAGCTCTTCCTGCAGCCGGAGGATCAATACAATCATGATCTGGCACGCTTGTCACTGGGCATGGCGGTAGCAGGCTATTCTGCGCCTGAGGCAGACCGCTACTGGAATTCTGATGGCGATATGGGCCGCGAAAGCAATATCCGTGCAGCCTATGAAAAGCTTGGCTTTATCGATTCGCCTTATCCAACCAGATTCGTCCATTATGATAAAAATTTGAACGACGACAGTTCCAAGGTGGCTTTCTCCATTGCCGCAAAGGATATTTTCAATCCCGAAATATCTATCAAAGAGGACGAGGCGCAAAAGGAGCACCTCGTGGTGGTGGTCCTTCGCGGCGGCGGCTACGGATGCGAATGGTCCAACAATTTCTATGTGAAGCAAGCTGATGTGCAGAACTATCATGCCGGCTTCTATTTTGCAGCCAGTGAGGTGGCAAAATAGGTGGAGGAATATATCAGCTCCACATTTGATGACGGACGCCCCGTTCGCCTGTGGATGACAGGCTACAGCCGTTCTGCAGCCACCTGCACACTGGCAGCTGAATTGCTGGATGCCATGACGAACAAGCCATATGAGCATCTGTATGCATACACCTTTGCAGCACCCGCAGGCACACAGCAGCCTAAGGCAATCAAAGGCCTGTATAACATCATTTATGGTGAGGATCTTGTGCCGCGCGTAGCACTTGAAGCATGGGGCTTTGGTCGAAATGGAACCAGCCTGTTCTTTACAACCAACTCCACAAAGCTGAAAGAAGAAGATGCTTCAAAAATTCAGAATATTTTCCAAAAGATCACCCGTTATTCCGGTGCAGGCTACAACCCGCTGGATTATACGGCAGAGAGTGACCTGATCACATAGATCGTGGGATTGCTACAAAAATCAGCGCCGGATGTGGATACCTATGCTGAAAAAATGCAGCCTGCTTTGGTGGCGATCGCGAAAATGTACTTCTCAAAGCGCCACGAGCCGGATGGTCGCAACACGACGGATTTTGATTATATCGATGAAATGATGACCGGCGTGATCGAGGAGCAGAATCCCAACTACCGTGCCCAAGTAACAGAAGCTGAGAATCTTCTGAAGTAGTGGGTCAACCAGACAAACGCCATCAAGTCGCTCACGCAGATCATCAGCGGGCTGGCTCCGCGCACAGCGGGTGCTTTGCCCTTCACTCTGCTCATAACTCTGGGTAGCAAACTGGTGGAGTGGGAACAATCAGGTGAACAATTTTTATGGAATCTGCTGCACAAGGCAGAAGACTTCGTTTCCGCCTTGTGCCATATTGAAAACTACGGAAACATCGTGCGAGAGAAGTCCCAGTTGAAGTCGTCTGCCGATTCAAGCAATATGAGTTCAGCTGAAACGAATGAGTATCTGACCATGATAAAGATACTCGGCTTTTTGATTGCCAATGCGTCCGGCGTCGCGCAGCGCGCAATCGGCGGCACAGGTACGACCGGCATCATGATGGGTCACAGACCCGAGGTATACCTTTCCTGGCTGTATGCACTCAGCGGCGAAGAACTGTTCGGGCGCGAGGATGCAATGTCTGTCGACCTGCGTGTACGCCCGATCAAGCGACACTTCACCGGTGTCGTGCTGGCAGAATATGCGAAGGGTGATTACGGTCGCATAACAGCATATCTCCTGGATAACAGCATGCATTTACGCCTTGATAACGATGGCAACCTGATTACAGTGGAACGTTTTGATTGGACGGGCTATTACTCCCCCTGGAACTGGTATCTGCGAATGATCCTGCTCGATGACAGGTATCTGTACTCTGAATACCGCGTGGTGGATGGCGCTGACTTCCTCTATTACGAAATACAGTATCAACTCTACGATCTGTTGGGCAATGTACCTCTCCTCTTCTCGGCCAAAACCGATGAAAACGGTATACTTGTCCTGACCGACAATAAGTTTGAAACACACATGGCACCGGTTGAGATCGGCAAGGTTGGATCCACTCTTAACGTAGAGCTAATGACTTAGACACTCAATAGCATGTTTGGTCGCTACGGCCTGGATTTCCAGCTTCAAACGACTGCCAGTCCATCCTACTATGTAAACCACGTAGAAAAGACCCATTACGCAGATATCCCCATCGGCGTCATCAAGGATAACAGCCGTGACAGGATGATCTTTGATATCGACACCACCGATTAGAGGAACTTCAGTTACACGGATTTTCTGGCTTATGAAGAAGTGATGGAAAAGTACTATCGTCCCAGGAAGATCGTTACCGAAAGCGATCCAGCGGCTCTGGTATAGAAGGTGTTGGAAAGCACCGGCGCAAACTTCACGCTCAACTCCTCCAGCGAATACAACGGCACGATCACCGAAACCTACAATGACGAAAATGGAGTGCAGCTGAAGTTCAGTATTGACAAGGCCTCCGGCCGAATCATCAAGATCGTACTGGACGATTCCGCCCTATGCAACAGCGACTGGAGAAACCGTTCAATGGCGATTAAAAACTATACCATGGAGCTTTATGACCGTATGATGCAAATAACCGAACTGGGGCTGGATGAAGCACTAAGTTTGGAGCTGCGTTCAATCGATTTTGAGAGCGCAAAGGTAAAAAAGAACGCGTTCGACCTGAATGAGCGTACGCTGTCCTATGAAACACAGGGAATACAGGTGACAATGTCCAAGGAGACCATGCTTCCGAGTGAAAACATCCTGAGCCTGCTCACGATCACTTTCCCCGCTCCCTGATTACAATGCTGCTGTCTTTATTGCTCTTTCCGGTCAACTCACCCGCAAATGGGCCAATATATCCCTTCAAAATTAAATGCTCCATTGTTTGATCTTCCTCCATTTACTTCCAGAGATAATACTGTATTGTTTTCTTATACTGTGCCGGTGACTCATATTTCGACTGTGCCGGATTGTTTATCAACAATGTCTTCAACGCCTTGGATTGCATAACCAGCATATTAGCTCGTCACCATGTCACGCGATTTTATCCTCACACATCAAGGTAATATTCGTTTTCAAACAAGAAAACAAGAGAAATACAGTACATACTATTGACAACTGTATAAATAAGGTCTATGCTTTCATCAGATAAACCGTTGAAGCGGAAGTAAAGGTGATTGTTGCTCCTACAGAGAACCTGCGGTGGTGGAATGCAGGCGGAAAGCAGGTCATCACAATGGACCGCTGAGGGTGCGGTGAAAGACTGGCATCAGTCGATTATCCCGCGACGCGCAGGACTGCGTCAGTGTCCGGAGGTATGTTTGTACCTTGCCAAGTGTGCAGCAAGCGCTGCAAACCAGGGTGGCACCGCGGATCTGTTGTTGATTCGTCCCTGGTAAGGTTCATTATCGAGCCTTACCGGGGACTTTTTGTTTATCAAGTGCAGGAGGAATGACAATGCAGCTGTATCCGAGTCTTGAAACTGCGAATCGATACGCCAAGGAAGGCTATCGCATGATGCCCCTGTGTACTGAACTGCTCAGCGATGTGCGTACCCCGATGCAGGTACTGCGTGCGCTGAAAAATGTATCCAGCCATGTCTATCTGCTGGAATCCGTCGCCGGTCATGAACAGTGGGGCCGCTACACCTTCCTGGGCTATGAGCCCACCATGGAGATCACCTGTATGAACGGCACGCTGCGCATGGGCAGCCTGACCCTCGAGACCCGTGACCCCAATCATTATATCCGTCAGATCCTGGCCGATCACCACAGCCCCAGGATCGAAGGGCTGCCAAGCTTCACCGGCGGTCTGGTCGGTTATTTCAGCTATGATTATCTGAAATATGCCGAGCCTACCCTCCGTCTGGACGCAGAGGACAGCGAGCATTTTCAGGACATGGATCTGATGCTGTTTGACAAGGTGATCTGCTTTGATCACTACAAACAAAAGATCATCCTGATGGTCAATATTGCTCTGGATAAGCTGGAAACAGAATATAACCGGGCCGCCATGGTATTGAGCCAGATGGCCGAACTGGTGATGAACGGCGCACTCAAGCAGGAAAAGCCCGGCCGTCTCAAAAGTGCCATCCGTCCCCTGTTTACGCAGGAAGCCTTCTGCAGCATGGTGGAAAAGGCCCAATATCACATCCATGAAGGAGACATTTTCCAGATTGTGCTGAGCAACCGCCTCGAAGCCGATTATGAAGGCAGTCTGCTCAATGCCTACCGCATCATGCGAACGAAGAATCCCTCACCATATATGTTCTATTTCAGCGGCACGGATGTCGAGGTCGCTGGCGCTTCGCCCGAAACACTGGTGAAGCTGGAAAACGGTGTACTGCACACCTTCCCGCTGGCAGGTACCCGTCCGCGCGGCAAGACGCCGGAAGAAGACAAGGCGCTCGAAGAAGATCTTCTGGCTGACCCCAAGGAACTGGCCGAGCACAACATGCTGGTGGATCTGGGCCGCAACGACATCGGCAAGATCAGTCGTTTCGGTACAGTGGAAGTGGAAAAATACCACTGTATTGAGCGTTTCTCCCACGTCATGCACATCGGCAGCACGGTGCGCGGCGATATCCGTGAGGATTGTGACGCACTGGATGCGGTGGATGCGATCCTGCCAGCCGGCACATTGTCGGGTGCGCCAAAGATCCGTGCCTGCCAACTGATCAACGACCTGGAAAACAACAAGCGCGGCATCTACGGCGGCGCGATCGGTTATCTGGACTTTACGGGAAACCTGGATACCTGCATTGCCATCCGCATCGCCTACAAAAAGAACAGCAAGGTGTTTGTCCGCTCCGGTGCCGGCATCGTGGCGGACTCGGTACCCGAAAAAGAATATACCGAATGCACCAACAAAGCCGCCGCAGTCATCAAATCGCTGGAAGAAGCGCAGGAGGTGGAATAAGCCATGATCGTCCTGATCGATAATTATGACAGTTTCTCCTATAACCTGTATCAGCTCATCGGCTCGATCGAGCCGGAGATCCGGGTGATCCGCAACGACGCCCTGACGGTGGAAGAAATCGCCGCGCTCCGCCCCGACGCGGTCATCCTTTCCCCCGGCCCCGGTCATCCCGAAGACGCCGGCATCTGCGTGGAGGCCGCCCACACGCTCGGACAGACGATCCCTCTGTTCGGCGTATGCCTGGGGCATCAGGCGATCTGCACCGCCTGGGGCGCAACCGTTTCCTACGCAAAGGAACTGATGCACGGCAAGCAGAGTATGACGGCCTTCGATCCCGACTGCGAGCTTTTCAAAGGTCTACCGTCCCATGCGCCCGTCGCCCGCTACCACTCGCTTGCAGCCATCGAAAGCACCTTGCCACAATGTCTCAAGGTCACCGCCCGCACCGAGGATGGGGAGATCATGGCCGTCCGGCACACCCTCTATCCCATCTTCGGCGTGCAGTTCCACCCCGAATCCATCATGACACCGGACGGAAAAGCCATTCTGAGCAATTTTGTTCAATACGCCAAATCAATGAAGGACAAACAGAGCCATTGACAGGAGGAAAAAGAGATGATCCGCGAAGCCATTATCAAGCTGACCGAAAAAGGGGACCTGAGCTACGATGAAGCCTATGCCGTGATGAATGAGATCATGAACGGTGACACGACCCCGACACAGAATGCCGCCTTCCTGGCCGCGCTATCCACCAAGAGTACAAGAGCGGAAACCATTGAGGAGATCTCCGGCTGCGCGTCGGCCATGCGCGCCCACGCCCTGTCCGTGGATGTAGGTGACATGGAAGTGCTGGAGATCGTGGGAACCGGCGGTGACGGCGCTCACAGCTTCAACATTTCCACCACCTCCGCCATGGTGATCGCGGCCGGCGGTGTCAAGGTCGCAAAGCACGGCAACCGTGCTGCCTCCTCCAAATCCGGCACGGCCGACTGTTTGGAAGCACTGGGTGTCAACATCAGTCTGACCCCCGAGCAGTGTGTGGCTCTGCTGGAAAAGGCAGGCTTCTGCTTCTTCTTTGCACAGAAGTATCATGCATCCATGAAGTATGTCGGAGCGATCCGCAAAGAGCTGGGATTCCGTACGGTATTCAATATTCTGGGACCGCTCACCAACCCCGCCCGTCCGCAGATGCAGTTGCTGGGCGTTTATGACGAATATTTGCTGGAACCGCTTGCGCAGGTTCTTTGCTCCCTCGGCGTTCAGCGCGGCATGGTCGTCTACGGCATGGATAAGCTGGACGAGATCTCCATGAGTGCGCCGACCAAGGTCTGTGAGTTCAGGGATGGATGGTACAAAACCTACACCATCACACCCGAAGACTTCGGCTTTGCCCGCTGCGACAAGAGTCAGCTGGTTGGCGGCACGCCCGAAGAGAACGCACAGATCACCCGCGATATACTGTCCGGCAAAGAGCAGGGACCGAAGCGCAGCACCGTGCTGATGAACGCTGGCGCCGCTCTGTACATTGCAGATAAGGCCGATACGCTGGCAGCAGGTGTCAAACTGGCGGCCGAACTGATCGACAGCGGCAAGGCCCTTGCCACCCTGGAAGAAGTCATCAAATGCTCCAATGAGGTGTAAGATGGCAACGATACTCGACACCATTGCCGATCATGCGCGTTTTCGTGTGCAGCAGGATGCCGCTCTCATTCCGCAGGAGGTCATGAAAGACCGTGCCTTGGCTATGGGAAAGGGAAGCGGTGACACCTTCCTGCAGGCACTGCGCCAGTCCGGCATGCGTTTTATCTGTGAGGTGAAGAAGGCCTCACCAAGCAAGGGAGTTATCGCAGAAGACTTCCCTTATATAGACATTGCCAGAGACTATGAGGCAGCCGGAGCCGACGCAATCTCCTGCCTGACCGAACCGAAATGGTTCATGGGATCAGACAGCATCTTCACAGACATTCGCGTACAGGTAGCAACGCCCATGCTGCGCAAGGATTTTACGGTGGATGACTACCAGATCTACCAGGCACGGGTGATGGGGGCCAATGCAGTACTGCTGATTTGTGCCCTGCACGATACGGCACAGATCGCGCGCTGGCTGCAGCTATGCGATGATCTTGGTCTGGCAGCTTTGGTCGAGACGCATGACGAGAAAGAAATCGAATCCGCCGTGAGTGCCGGGGCACAAATCATCGGCGTCAACAATCGCAATTTAAAGGATTTCTCAGTGGACTTTTCCAATGCAGCGCGCCTACGCGACCGTATCCCGACCAACGCAGTCTATGTGGCAGAAAGCGGTGTGAAGGGACCGGATGATGCCGCGGTGCTCCGAAAGATCGGCGCTGATGCCGCACTGATTGGTGAAGCCTTAATGAGGGCAGACAATAAGGCTTCCATGCTGGCGGCCATGAGGGAGGCAGCACAATGAGCAGCACCAAGATCAAGCTGTGCGGCATGCGCCGAATGCAGGACATTGCCGCAGTCAATGACCTGAAGCCGGATTTTATCGGTTTTATCTTCTGGGCCCCAAGCCACCGATATGTAACGCCGACGGAAGCCATGCAGATGAAAACAGCGCTCGATCCGTCGATCAAGGCCGTTGGCGTGTTTGTGGATGCGCCGGTCGATCTGGTGGCGAAGCTGCTGAATGATGACGTGATTGATATGGCACAGCTTCACGGGCACGAGGACAATGTATATATTGAGCAGCTGCGGCAGTGTTCCGTCAAGCCCGTCATTCAGGCATTCAAGGTGAAAACTCCGGCTGACCTCGACCGGGCGGCCTGCTCTACGGCAGATCATCTGCTGCTGGACAGCGGTACCGGCAGCGGCGAAGCTTTCGACTGGTCATTGGTCAAGGATTTCCACAAGCCTTTCTTCCTGGCTGGCGGTCTGCATCCCGATAATGTGCAAGCTGCCATGCATCAGGTGCAGCCCTGGGCTGTTGATGTGTCCAGCGGCATCGAGACAGACAAATTCAAGGATATCGAGAAAGTGCGGGCCTTTGTGAACAATGTCCGCAATGCAAAGTGAAAGGGGTGATCGGTATGCCGAAGTCCAAGGGACGCTTTGGCATCCATGGTGGTCAGTACATTCCCGAGACGCTGATGAACGCCGTCATCGAGTTGGAAGAGGCCTACAATTTTTACAAGAATGATCCCGCATTCAACGCGGAACTGGCAGAGCTGTTCAATGAGTATGCAGGCCGACCCAGTCGCCTGTATTATGCGGAGAAGATGACAAAAGATTTGGCCGGCGCCAAGATTTATCTCAAGCGCGAGGATCTCAATCACACCGGCGCCCACAAAATCAACAATGTGCTGGGGCAGGCACTGCTGGCCAAAAAGATGGGAAAGACGCGTCTGATCGCCGAGACCGGCGCCGGTCAGCACGGTGTTGCCACAGCCACCGCCGCTGCCCTGATGGGCATGGAGTGCGTCGTGTTCATGGGAGAAGAGGACACCAAGCGTCAGGCATTGAATGTATATAAAATGCGTCTTCTTGGCGCCACGGTGATCCCCGTGACCAACGGCACCGCCACCCT
>JAZRWA010000076.1:0-24586 GCA_045599485.1 Clostridia bacterium
TGGCTCTTGCTGTTATCCACGTTCGTGGTCACAATGCCCTTCTGCTCGCTGCTTGTAAACGCCATATTGATGAACGTTTCGTTCAGCCATGTACGCAGGCTGCACTTCTACCAGGTCATGTCATCATACTTGCTGTTATACGCCTGACAATCCAGCGCGTACCTGCTGATCAGCAATGCTTTCTGTCCGTCTCGTGCCAGCACCAGCCATTCAATGGGGGTATTGTCATTCCCCTTGGCTGTTTGAGGGTAGCGGCCAAAGGTAATGTAGTCGCCTACCAAAATGCCTCTTCCTGCTTTGCATTTTTCCTGCCAATCTGCAACCTAAGTGATGCGATAGTTATTTTCGTATAACTTGTCAAATTCAGCCAGCGCCAATACATACTCTTCGTTTTCGTACAGCGTTATGGCATGATTAAGGTCATTCTCCCAAAGCTTTTCCTGTGCCTGCGATGCTCTGTATGCACTGTCAAGGTAGTTTTCTTCGGAAAGCGCTTTAAACTCTTCGAGCGCATTTTCGAATTCTTCATTCTCATACAGCGTTACGGCATGATTATAGGCATTCTCCCGAATCTTCTCCTGGATTTGCAATACCCGATCCGCACTGTCAAGGTATCCCTCTTCGGAAAGCGCTTTAAACTTAGTGAGCGCTTCCTCCGGTTTTCCATCGTTCAATAAAGACTATGCCGCTTCATAATCAGCTGCCTGTGTTGCCGCCGGCGTAGGTTCCGGTGTTTTTTGCGCTGCCGGAGCGTTTTCCAGCGCGTAGGACTTGCCCGTCACCGTGATGGCAATGGACAAGCTCTCGGCAAAAGCCTTCACAGGCACATAAACCACACCATCCAACACAAGGGATGGAAGATATGCGCCATTTTCATCAAACAGGGCCACGGGGATGCCGTTTACCTTTACGACGCCGTTCGCGGCAGCCTCCACATCCAGGCCCAGGTAAGAACCCAACTGCTCCGCAGGCGCGTAAACCAGACCATCTGATTCCTGCATGGGCAGATAAGTGCCGTCTTCCGCAAAGAACGCCGTGCGGATGCCGTTGATGCTGATGGCAGCATTGGACGGCACCACTTCTGCGCTTGCGATTGCGATTGCCAGAAGCATGATCATTGCGATGATCAAAGCAACGATGTTTTTCATGATCGTTTTACCTTTCTCGTTTTTTGCATATGTTGACAAGTGATTATTTTCATGGAATCAAAATGACCGGACAGAAGACACCGAGTTCATGATCGCGCCAACAGACGGGGGACGGCAATGTGAGGGCTGTGACATCAAAGCGGATAGGGTTGCCGCCACGTTCTATGACCGATGCCTTGTTTGAAATGCCGCTGCACTTCTTTGAATGAAGGATGGGGTTATAAGGAAGACTGCGGAGCACACGAAGGATACATCCGCAGTCTTTTATACGGTTCTCAGATGCGTTTTAACAGCGCGGCTTTCTTTTCTTCAAAGACGGCGTCGTCGATGATGCCGGCGTTGTGAAGCTCACCCAGTTCTTTCAGCAGGGTGACGGCGTTTTTGCCGCTGTTGTTTTTGCGGGAAGCGCCGCGCAGCCATTCGCAGGCACGGACGATGACGATGCTGATGATGTCGTCGCCGACGAGGGGCTGACGGCCGTCACGGAAGGTCCATCTGCTCAGACCCAGCATGATCATGAATACGGGGTTGCAAAGCAGCAGACCCCAGCCGAAGGCTTTGCTCTGACCGAAGGACTTGGCCAGGCCAAACAGCAGCTTGACCATGACAGAGATGACCACGATAAGGGCAAGACACCATGCGAGGACTACCAGAACCCCCGCAATGGATCCAAGACCCGCGTACGCGACCAGACCCAGTACCAGCGTTGCCGCGAAGGCGGCGACGGGGGCCAGCCATACCTTGAGCACGACCCAGCCGTTTCCGTATATGCCCTTGAACATGAGATAATCATTGTAGAAGGGGATGAGGCTCTTCCAGCCTTCAAAACCCATCTTTTGAAAAATGCGCCACTTGGCTGCGGCGATCAGCAACGCCGCAACGATCGAGATCAATGCAATACCAAACATGTTATTTGTCCTCCTGTCAATCAGATACGATTCAGCAGCTCAGTCTTTTTGACTTCAAGCTCCGCCTCGGTGATGATTTTTTGCTGCTTGAGTTCAAACAGCGCTTTGATGGAAGCCAGCGCTTCATCATCCTGCACGAAGGAAGTGTCATCTGTGTTATCTGCTTCATAGCCCATCACACCGCCGACTTCGGCATTGCCGTCCGCGATGGCTTGTTCCATCGTGGCTTTGAACGAAGAGAAGCCCGTTCTGGCGGCAGCGGAAGCGGAGGCGGCAGTGGCCTTCAGCGTATCGCCGACAGCATGAGCAGCAGCGGAGGTTGCAGCGGAAGCGGAAGCGGCGGTGGCCTTCAGCGCATCGCCGACAGCATGAGCAGCGGCAGAGTTTGCAGCGGAAGCGGCGGCGATGCTTGCACTTTTATTGACGTCGGTTCTCTTTTTGCAGGAGACCACCGCGAAAATAAGCGCGAGAAGCATGACAACGCCAATGACCAGCAGCACTTTTGTAGTCATGCTGCGCCAGAACATGCCCCAAAGGACCGTGCAGAGAACAGCTGCCAGACCAAACAGGATGGTGAAGCATCTGGAAACGCCGCTGTGCGTTTTTTTTGCTGCGCAGCATGGCAATGAAGGAGAACAGCAGCAGAAAGCCGGCTGCGAGGGCAAAGGGACCGACCTTTTCCAGCAGTGTTGTGATACCGGAAGGGACGTCGTTCCGCTGAAGCGGTTCAATCAGCCGCCTGCTCCACAGGGATTGGAGTCTGTCAATCAGATCATAGTTCATACATGGGGTTCCTTTCTTGTTTGTGTTGTTTCTTCTTCTACGCCGAGGCAGACGGAGGCGGAATCAAACAGCAGTGCGATGGCATATTTGCCCTGCTGCCACCGATGCAGAACGGTGCCGTTTGCACGCCGCACGGTCATGCACGGCAAACAGCCGAAGTGCTCGGCGACCTCGTCATACTTCAACCCCGCAAATGAATCCGTTGTTTCACTGCGTTTACGCAGCCCGGGTCGATGGCTGCGGTGCCATTGTGAAACGATGACACCTGCCATGAACGCCGCCGCGATCCAGTCGAGATACAGCATTGTCCTCCCTTCTTTCCGGTGTATTTACCTTCTTTATTATAAAGGTGGAGGCACGGCATCACCAGTTACGAAGCGTAACATCTGCCTTTTTGGACGATACAAAACGTATCAACGGTAAAAATGCGCAAAAAAAGACCCCCGAAGGGGTCTGACGGGGGGGGTATTCAGCTACTTCCTGCAGCAGGGGCAGATAGGCGTGGAATTCCATTTCGGTACCGTTCTCGGCTCTGCCGCTCAGGCAGAAGCCGATACCCTTGATTTCGGGCACCATGGGGAAGCCGCCGTTGAAGGCAAACTGCTCCCGAGGGGGAAGGGTGCTGCTGCCAAACCAACCGGAAACGGTGTCACCGTCATAGTCGAAGATATCATTTTTGATATCCATAAAATTGATCAGACGAAGGTGGGTGATCGTAAAGGGTTTGCCGTTGGTTTCGGTCAGATAGGTGGTGTAGAACCAGCCGGGTCCGTCGGGAAACAAATCAGCGTTGTTGATGGCACGAAGCGGGTTTTCGTTGAACTGGATCATGACAAAGGGCATGCCCTCCACCGGCAGACAGGCGGAGGAGTACCATTCAATGGTCTCGGCTTTCAGCGGCATGATGGGGGTGACGGCAAGCGGCGCGGCATCGGCAGAGGCGGCGGGCTCGGCGGTGGGCTTGCTGCCGGTCGGCAGGACTCCGCAGGCAATGAGGATGATGATCACGATCAGCAGAAGGGCAATGATGGCAGCCGTCATTTTGAGAAGCTTATTCTTTTTTACCAGCTGAACACGGTCGGCGGCAGGCGTTGCCTCGGCAGCGGGGGTTACCTGCACGGAAAAGGCGGTCTCCAACAGCACGGAAATTTTCTGCAGGGTCTCCATATCGGGTTCGTTGCGGCCGTTTTCCCAGTGGGACACAGTGGAACGGGTCACATTGAGCGCAGCAGCCAGCTGCTCCTGAGTCATGTTTTTTGCTTTGCGGGCGGTCAAAAGTTCTTCGCTGAAGGAATTCATAATGCTGGTTCTTTCAATTGTTTGGTATTCTGATGAAATAATTATGCCTGAGGCGCGATGCCGATCTTTTTGAGGTACTGACCGGTATAGCTGTTTTCCACCGCCGCTACCTGTTCCGGTGTGCCGGCGGCTACGATCTGACCACCCTTATCACCACCCTCGGGACCGAGGTCGAGGATATAGTCGGCGGTTTTGATCACATCCAGATTGTGCTCGATGACCAGCACGGTGTTGCCCGCGTCGGTCAGACGTTGCAGGATGCGGATCAGACGGCTGACGTCATCGGTGTGAAGTCCGGTGGTGGGCTCATCCAGCAGGATCAGGGTACGGCCTGTGGCACGACGGCTCAATTCGGTCGCCAGCTTGACGCGCTGTGCCTCGCCGCCCGACAGGGTAGTGGCCGGCTGACCCAGCTTGATGTAGCCGAGACCGACTTCGCTGAGTGTTTTAAGGCGCGACATGATCTGCGGGAAAGCGTCAAACACGCCCATGGCGTCCTCGATGGTCATCTCCAGAATGTCCGAAATGGTGTGGCCTTTGTATTTGACCTGCAGCGTCTCGTGATTATAGCGCTTGCCGCCGCAGACTTCGCAGGGGACATACAGATCGGGCATGAAATGCATTTCGATCTTCAGCACGCCGTCGCCCGAGCAGGCCTCGCAGCGGCCGCCCTTGACATTGAAGGAGAAGCGATTTTCCTTGTAGCCGCGTACTTTGGCTTCGGGCGTTTGCGCAAATACCTTGCGGATGATGTCAAACAGACCGGTATAAGTAGCAGGGTTGCTGCGAGGGCTGCGTCCGATGGGGCTCTGGTCGATACAGATGATCTTGTCCAGCTGTTCCATGCCATCAATGCCGTCGCATTCGCCGGGCACGGTGCGGGCGCGGTTGAGATCGCGCGCCAGTGTTTTGTGCACAATGGCGTTGACCAGGCTGCTTTTGCCGCTGCCGGAGACGCCCGTCACGCAACAGAAGACGCCCAGCGGAAAAGCGGCATCGATGTTTTGAAGGTTATGCTCACGGGCGCCGCGCACGGTCAGCCAGCCGGTCGGAACGCGGCGGGTATCGGGTACGGCAATGACACGGCGGCCGGCCAGATAATCGCCTGTGATGGAGCCCGGGGTGTTCATGATCTCCTCCACGGTGCCGGAGGCGACGATGTTGCCGCCGTGAATGCCGGCACCCGGGCCGATATCCACCACGTAATCGGCGGAACGCAGCGTTTCTTCATCATGTTCGACCACGATGAGCGTATTGCCCAGATCGCGCAGCCGCTGCATGGTGGCAAGCAGACGGGCATTGTCCCGCTGATGCAGACCGATGCTGGGCTCATCCAGAATGTACAGTACGCCCATCAGGCCGCTTCCGATCTGCGTAGCCAGACGGATGCGCTGCGCCTCGCCGCCGGACAGGGTGGCTGCCCCGCGGGAGAGCGTCAGGTATTCCAGACCCACATTGCACAAAAAGCCGAGTCGGCTGTCCACTTCGCGCAGGATGGGCGCGGCGATCATGGCACGGGTGGTATCCAGTTCCAAAGCGGTCAGAAAATCCCGTGCTTTGCGGATGTTCATATCGCTGAGCTCGGCCAGATTCCTGCCGCCCACGGTAACGGCAAGGGCTTCCTTTTTCAGGCGCATGCCGTGGCACTCGGGGCAGGGCATGGTGGTCATGTATTCCTCATACACGGCCTTCATGCTGTCGCTGGTGGTTTCGCGGTAACGGCGTTCCATGGAGGGAATGACGCCCTCAAAGGCGGTTTTGTAAACGCCGTGGCCGTGAATGGAATCATAGCTGACATCGATCTTTTCGCCGTTTGTGCCGTACAGGATGACCTTGAGCGCTTTGGACGGCAGATCGCGAACCGGCGTATCCATGCTGAAACCGTAACGCTCGGCAAGACCGCGGAACATGCCGGCGGCCATGCTGCTCTCGTTGCCGCTGCTCCATCCCATGCAGCTGACGGCCCCCTGTGCCAAAGACAGGCTGCGGTCGGGAATGCAGAGGTCTTCGCTGATCGTCATCATGACGCCCAAACCGCTGCAATGCGGGCAGGCACCGTAGGGATTATTGAAGGAAAACATACGAGGCGTCAGCTCTTCAATGTTGATGCCGCATTCCGGACAGGCGTAATTCTGGGAGAACTGCGTTTCCATGCTGCCGTCTGCCAGCATGACGGTCACCAGACCGCCCGACTGCTTCATGGCGGTTTCGATGCTGTCGGTCAGACGCTGACGGATGTCGGGACGCAGGATCAGGCGATCCACCACGATCTCGATGGTGTGCTTTTTTTGCTTGTCCAGCTTGGGCGGATCATCCAGCTCATACATTTCGCCGTCGATGCGCACGCGCAGGAAACCGTCCTTCAGTGCCTGCTCCAGCAGCTTGATGTGTTCGCCTTTGCGGGAGCGTACCACGGGGGAGAGCAGCAGCAGTTTGGACCCCTGCGGCCAGGAAAGGACGGTCTCCACAATTTCATCCACGCTCTGGCGGCGGATCTAACGGCCGCAGGTGGGGCAGTGCGGGATGCCGGTGCGGGCATACAGAAGCCTTAAATAGTCATGGATCTCGGTGACCGTGCCCACGGTGGAGCGGGGATTGCGGGCAGTCGTTTTCTGATCGATGGAGATGGCGGGGGAGAGACCTTCGATCAGGTCGACCTCGGGCTTGTCCATCTGCCCCAAAAACTGACGGGCATAGGAGGACATGCTTTCCACATAGCGGCGCTGCCCCTCGGCATAAATGGTATCAAAGGCCAGGCTGCTTTTGCCGCTGCCGGAAAGCCCGGTAAATACGATCAGTTTATTGCGCGGCAGCGTGACGGAGACATTTTTCAGGTTGTGCTGCCGGGCGCCTTTTACGATAATGGAATCGTTCATTTTACCTCCGAAGCGTCGCGGCGGGTCATTTCCCCGCGCAGATTGCTTTCCATCAGGTGCTTGACACTGTCGGTATCAAAACCGCAGCTGAACAGATAATAAAGCTTGGTGACCGCCGCCTCGGTGGTGATGTCATAGCCGCTGACGGCACCGGCGTTTTTGAGCGCCGTGCTGGTCTCGTAAGCACCGAGGGCGACCGCGCCCTGCGGACACTGGGAGCAGACCGTCAGCACCGTGCCATTGGCATACGCGCGGCGGATGATGGGCAGCAGCGCGGTGCCGCTGCCGGGAATGTTGCCGGCTCCGAAGGTTTCAATAACGATGCCGCGCAGCTTTTCGGTCATGATGGCTTCAAACAGATCGAACTGAATGCCGGGAAAGATCTTGAGCACACCGATGGGCACATCGGCCATGAGGCGCAGACGGAAGGGGCCGCGCTGAGGCTTGAGCAGGGCGGATGTGTTGTATTTGATGGTGATGCCCGCTTCCGCCAGCTGCGGATAGTTGGGGGAGATGAAAGCAATCAGCCCATCGGAAGAGAACTTGGTGGCGCGGTTGCCGCGCAGCAGGCTGCCGCCAAAATACAGGCAGACCTCCTTGACCACTCCTTCGCCGGCAATCAGCATGGCGGTAAGCAGATTGTCGCGGGCATCGCTGCGGACTTCGCACAGGGGAATCTGCGCGCCGGTCAATACGACGGGCTTACGGCAGTTTTCCAGCATGAAGGACAGGGCGGAGGCGGTATATGCCATGGTATCGGTGCCGTGCAGTACGACAAAACCATCGTATGCTTCGTAATTGTCGGCGATCATGCTGCCGATTTTGTTCCATTCACGGGCGGTCATGTTGGCGGAATCCAGCAGCGGGTCCATGTCGATAATATCCCAGGCGGGCATCACGGACGAATGCAGCCCCGGCAAGCTGTGAAGCAGGTCATGGAAGGCTTCCTTCTGCGGGGCGTAGCCGTTTTCAGTGGCGGTCATGCCGATGGTGCCGCCGGTGTAGATCAGCAATACTTTCTTTGTCATTTCAAGGCTCCTTTTCCGGCGTTTCCGGACGCTCTATTATACCAGTGACCGCTTTGATACTTCAAGGGCTGATTTCCATAAAGGGCACATTTTGCCCGAAGGTTGTTGACAAAATGGTGGACAAATGCTACAATTTGAGCATCCTTGTTTTTCTTTATGTAAAAATTGCGTAAACATGTCCATAAAAAAGGAGCATACGGCTATGAGTGTCAACATTCGCATTCAGCACGCGCTGAAAAAGTATGGAAGCAATGTGATTATCCCGGATCTGAATCTTGATATCCGCGAAGGTGAATTTTTTACGCTGCTTGGTCCTTCTGGTTGTGGAAAAACCACATTGCTGCGCATGATTGCCGGTTTTAACAGCATCGAGGGC
Source organism: Clostridia bacterium (assembly GCA_045599485.1). Classification (GTDB taxonomy): domain Bacteria; phylum Bacillota; class Clostridia; order Christensenellales; family Aristaeellaceae; genus SFMI01. Next base: position 8,419 of record JAZRWA010000076.1, read on the forward strand.
GGCGATTTTTATTTTAACGAGACCCGCATCAATGATCTGGATCCTTCCCGCCGCAACATCGGCATGGTGTTCCAGAATTATGCTGTTTTCCCGCACTATTCCGTGCGTAAGAATGTGGAATTCGGCCTGACCAACAAGCACATGCCCAAGAATCAGATCCACACGCAGGCGGACCGCTTCCTCAAACTCATGCAGATCGATGGTCTGGCGGACCGTATGCCCGATCGCCTGTCCGGCGGTCAGCAGCAGCGTGTCGCCCTGGCGCGTGCCCTGTGCATTGAGCCGCAGGTGCTGCTGATGGATGAACCGCTGTCCAACCTGGATGCAAAGCTGCGCGTGGAGATGCGCACCGTCATCAAGCACATTCAGCATGATGTGGGCATCACCACTGTGTACGTGACGCACGATCAGGAAGAGGCCATGGCGGTGTCCGACCGCATTGCCGTCATGAACGGCGGCGTCATTCAGCATGTCGGCACGCCCAAGAACCTCTACCAGCGCCCCGCCAACCTGTTTGTAGCCAACTTTATCGGCCGTTCCAATCAGCTGCAGGGCAAAATGATCCTTGAAAACGGCAAGACCGTCATCGTGCTGCCCAACGGCAATAAAGTGGCCATCGACAATGTGCGTCCCGAGTGTGCTAAAGAGCAGGATGTGATCATTTCCCTGCGCCCCGAAGAGCTGCTGCTGTGCCGCGACGCGGCGGCGGGTGTGATCCGCGCCAAGGTGGATGATGCCGTGTTCCTCGGCCTCAACACCCATTACTTTGTCACCATGGAGACCGGAGAGGAAGCGGAGATCATTCAGGAATCCACCATTGAGGATACCCTGACCCCGGGCGCCGAGATTTCACTGAACATCAATACCGACAAGGTCAATCTGTTCAATGCCGAGGGCACCGAAAACCTGCTGACCGGCGTTGTCAATGATCTGATCCGCTGAAAGGCGGGACGGAGGTAAACGATGGAAAGAAAAAAACGCGATGTCTGGTCGGTCATATCGGTCTTCTTTCTCCTGCTGTTTCTGCTGATCCTGATCTATCCGCTGTTTGGCATCCTGCGCCAGTCGGTCTATAATGATCAGGGCGAACTGTCCCTCGCGCAGTTTACCAAATTCTTCTCGAATCCCTATTACACCATCACCATCACCAACAGCGCCAAGGTGACGCTGGTCGTCACGATCGTCACACTGCTGATCGGTATTCCCTTCTCGTATTTCTACAGCTTTTACCGGCTGAAGGGTGCTAAATTCCTGTTTGTTATCAGCATTTTGTGCTGTATGTCCGCTCCGTTCATCGGCGCTTATTCCTGGATCATGCTGCTGGGACGTTCCGGCGTGATCACGCAGTTCCTCAAAAACTATCTCGGTATTGACATCGGCAACATTTACGGCTTTGGCGGCATCACGCTGGTGCAGAGCCTGAAGCTGTTCCCGCTGGTGTTCATCTACATGAACGGTGCCTTCAAGAACATCGATAACAGCCTGATGGAGGCTTCCGCCAACATGGGCTGTACGGGCGTGAAGCGCTTCTTCCGCATCGTGATGAACCTGTCGATGCCCACCATTCTGGCGGCAGCGCTGATCGTGTTCATGCGCGCCATTGCCGACTTTGGTACGCCTTTGCTGATCGGTGAAGGTTACCGTACCTTCCCTGTGGAGATCTACAGCCAGTACCTGGGTGAAAACGGCACCAACCACAATTTTGCTGCCGCCATCTCGGTCATCGCCATTCTGGTCACCGCTGTGGTCTTCTTCTTCCAGAAGTGGGCGACCGGCAAGTACAAGTTCTCCATCAACAGCCTGCATCCCGTCGAAAAGAAAAAGCCCAAGGGCATCATGGGCGTGCTGATGTATGTGTATTGCTACGGTTTGTGCGCCATCGCTTTCCTGCCCCAGGTCTACATCATCTATCTGTCCTTCCGCAATGTGAACGGCATGGTCTTCAAGGATGGCTTCTCGCTGGTCAACTATGAGACCATCATCTCCAAAAAGCGCTTGCTGCTGGGCCGCTCCATTACCAATACGCTGTATCAGTCCATCGCCGCGCTGGCCATCATTATCATCTTTGCCATTCTGATCGCTTACCTGGTGGTGCGCCGCCGCAGCATGATGAACAACACCATCGATACCATGTCGATGCTGCCCTACATCATGCCCGGTTCCGTCATCGGTATCGCGCTCATCATGTCCTTCGGTCCTGCTCCCTTCGGTCTGACCGGCACCATGCTGATCATGATCTTGTCGATGGTCATACGAAGAATGCCCTACACGATACGTTCGGCAACCGCTACACTGATGCAGATCCCCATCAGTACGGAGGAAGCCGCCATATCACTGGGCAGCTCCAAACTGAAGACCTTCATCAAGGTGACGGTGCCCATGATGTCCAGCGGCATCCTGTCCGGCGCAGTGCTGAGCTGGGTCTCCATCGTGACCGAATTGTCCAGCAGCATCATGCTGTACAACAACAAGACCATCAACCTGACCATGTCCACCTACATCGCCATCAGTAACGGCAGCTACGGCCCCGCGTGTGCCTTTGCCTCCATTTTGACGGCGGTCACCACCATCGTGCTGGTTGCCTACCTTGCCATCAGCAAGTCGGAAGACATCCGCATGTAATAACCGTACTTTATGCGGAGCGCATCCGCATTAAGGAATATTTTCCTATTAAGGAAAGGAGAGTTACCCCTATGAAAAAGTTTCTTGCTCTGCTTCTGGTTGCCATGATGGCGCTTGGCTGCACTGCCATCGCCGAGGATCTGGGCAACACCCTGATCCTGTACACCACCATGACCCAGGCTGACCTGGACGTGATGCTGGACGGCTTTGCCGAGGTGTATCCTGACATCGAAGTTGAAACCGTGTACGGCAAGATCGGTGAGACCGTTGGCCGTATCGCCGCTGAAGCTGCTAACCCCCAGGGCGACCTGGTTTGGGGCGGCCTGTGCGACTCTGACGGTATGGCTTATGCCGATCTGTTCGAGCACTGGGTGTCCGAGTACTCCGCCGAAGCCATCGAAGGCTATGCCTGTGACAACGGCTTCTACTCCATGGACCATCTGTCCACCGTCGTGTTCTGCGTCAACACTGAGCTGGCTGCCCAGTTGGGTCTGGACATCAAGGGCTACGCCGACCTGCTGACCCCCGCTCTGAAGGGCCAGATCCTGCTGGCGAACCCCAACTCCTCCTCCTCTGCCTGGAACAACCTGTGCAACATCATGGCCGTGTACGGACATGACAGCGAGGAAGCCTGGGCTTACATCGAGCAGCTGATGCCCAACCTGGTCATCACCGAAAGCTCCTCCGCTTGTTTCAACTCCGTCCAGAAGGGCGAATACGTGGTTGGTCTGACCTACGAAGACGGCGTGTCCAAGCTGCTGCAGCAGGGCGCTACCAACGTGGCCATGATCTATCCCGCTGAAGGCTCCTCCGCTTCCGCTTTCGGTGCTGCCGTGATCAAGGGCGCCAAGCACGAAGCCGCCGCCAAGGCCATGATCGATTGGATCTGCTCCAAGGAAGGTTCTACCACCATCGCCGCCGGCCTGCAGACCCTGCGTATGACCAACAAGTACACCGAGTACGGCGCTGAGTCCTATCTGCCCGCCACCGAAGATATCAAGTGGGTGACCCGCGATGTGAACTTCCTGACCGAAAACAAGCCCCAGATCCTGGAGCACTGGAACACCCTGTACACCGCCGTTACCACCAAGTAATTTGATACACCTTGCAGGGCTCCCTTTGGGGGCCCTGCTTTTTGTTTGCCTGTGGGGAAAGGATCAATTTCAAAGGGAAAGACGATGCGGACAAACTTTTTTTCAAAACGAATGAAAAAACGCTTGACAAACACACCCGGATAAGGTATCATTATATACGCGTTGCAAGACGCCACGGGAGCATAGCTCAGCTGGGAGAGCATTTGCCTTACAAGCAAAGGGTCACAGGTTCGAGCCCTGTTGTTCCCACCACAAATTGTGGCCCGGTAGTTCAGTTGGTTAGAACGCCAGCCTGTCACGCTGGAGGTCATGGGTTCGAGCCCCATTCGGGTCGCCATATATGCCTTGGTAGCTCAGTAGGTAGAGCAGCAGACTGAAAATTTGCGTGTCGGTGGTTCGATTCCGCCCCAAGGCACCATGTGTGCGGTAGTAGCTCAGTTGGTAGAGCGCAACCTTGCCAAGGTTGAGGTCGCGAGTCCGAGCCTCGTCTACCGCTCCATTTTTTTCGGCGCAGTAGCCAAGTGGTAAGGCGAAGGTCTGCAAAACCTTTATGCTCCGGTCCGAATCCGGACTGCGCCTCCAGTAAAAAGACGGTTGTGAAAGCAAGCGTCTTTTTTCATGTATTTTGAAAGGAACTTTGAAATGCTGACATTTGAAAGAATGAAGCCCTCCGAATGGCGGGAATGCGCTGCGTTGGCTGCCCATGCCTTTTATGATTATGAGTATTTTTCGACTTATGTGGCAGAAGATGAACGGCGTCATCGCTTTCTGGACGCGCTGCTGCGCTGTGAATTCAAGGCCAACAAGGACCTGACCACCGTCCATTTTATCACCGCGAAAGAAAACGGACATATCGTGGCGGTCGGACAGCTTTGCGCGCCCGATTTCAAAAAGCCCGGGGACTGGGCGTATGTGCGTGCAGGCTGGCTGGGTGTTCTCCTCCGCGGTGGCAGCAAGGACGTCAATGCCTGGAATGCCATGGAGCCGCAGGCGTCCGCACCTTGCCACGCGCTTCACGGCAATACCTGGTATTTGAGCCTGCTGACGGTGGCTCCGTCCGAGGAAGGAAAGGGCATTGGCAGTCGTTTTGTGCAGGAGGGTCTGCTGCCGTATGCCCGTGAGCGCGGCGCCGAGGCGGTGAGCCTGTTTACCAATTCCGAACTCAACCGCCGCTTTTACCTGAAAAACGGCTTTGAGGTGTTTGACGAGCGGCGGTTTGAACACAACGGACGGGGCTTTGGCAGCTGGAGCTTCATTCGACATTTCTGAACGGAGGCGTGATATGAACATTGCCCTGTCGGATCATTTTGATTATAAAAAGCTGCTGCGGTTTGTGATGCCGTCGGTGGGCATGATGGTGTTTACTTCCATTTATGGCGTGGTGGATGGTTTTTTTGTGTCCAACTGGACGGGAAAAACGCCTTTTGCGGCCATCAACCTGATCATGCCTTTCCTGATGATCTTTTCCGCCATCGGATTTATGGTGGGCACGGGCGGCACGGCGCTGGTCTCCATGCGGTTTGGCGAAAACAAACCGCGGGAGGCCAACCGCATCTTCAGCATGCTGGTGTATTTTATCATCATCATGGGCCTGATTCTGACCGCGATCGGCGAAATTTGGCTCAGGGATGTGGCGTTGCTGCTGGGAGCGACGGAGGAGATGCTGCCCTACTGTGTGGACTATGGGCGCATCATCATGATGGCGCTGGTGCCCTTTATGCTGCAGAATCTGTTCCAGAGCTTTCTGGTAGCGGCAGAGAGGCCCCAGCTGGGACTGTACCTGACCATTGCCGCGGGCGTGACCAACATGGTTGGCGATGCCGTGCTGGTGGGTATGCTGCGTTTGGGGGTCACAGGAGCTGCCTGGGCAACCGCGATCAGTCAGATGGTGGGCGGCATCATTCCGCTTGTCTATTTTGCACTGCCCAACCGCAGCCGCCTGCACCTTGGAAGTGCCCGGCTTGATCCGGCGGCGCTTTGGAAGACGTGCTCCAATGGTGCCAGTGAGTTTATGACCAATATCTCCCTGTCTGTGGTCAACATGCTGTTCAATTTTCAGTTGATGCGTCTGGCCGGAGAAGCAGGGGTGGCGGCCTTTGGCGTCATCATGTATGTCAATTTCATCTTCATTTCGGTCTATATCGGCTATTCGATGGGCACGGCGCCCATTATCAGCTTCAACCACGGAGCGCAGAACCGCAGAGAATTGCAGAATATTTTTACCAAAAGTCTGCGCCTGATCGGCTTGGCAGCCATTGGCATGACGGCGGCTGCCATTGGCCTGTCCCATCCGCTGGCACTGCTGTATGTCAGCTATGATGCCGAGCTGCTGGTCATGACCGAGCATGCTTTCCGGTTGTATAGTCTGGCTTTTCTGCTGTGCGGGTTCAACATTTACGGTTCGGCATTCTTTACCGCACTCAACAACGGCGCGGTGTCAGCAGGAATCTCCTTCGTGCGTACGCTGCTGTTTCAGGCGGGAATGGTGCTGCTGCTGCCGCTTTTCTGGCAGCTGGATGGCGTATGGCTTTCCGTTTTCTTCTCGGAACTGCTGTCCCTGGCGGTCACGGTGTATTTCTGGGTGCGGCTGCGCGACAGGTATGGCTACATCGCCTTGCCCAAGGTGTAAATTCACACACCGTTCATGCAATTCCGGTTGTTTTTACACAATTGGTATGGTACACTAAAGGTGTTCCCGAAAACCGAAACAAGGAGATCATTCCATGAAAAAACTGATGAGCCTGCTGCTGAGCGTTGTGCTGGCCTGCACGATGCTGGTTTCCGCGATGGCGGCGGATTATTCCGATGTCTTTACCAAGTATGATCTGGACGCCTCATGGACCGAGGCGGTGACCATTACCTTCTCTGAAAATGGCGTACTGGTCAACGGCAGCGGCGCTGCTGTGGACGGCACCACCGTGTATATCACTGCCGGCGGCACTTATCTTCTCAGCGGTGAGTGTGCCAATGGCCGCGTTCAGGTGGAAGCGGATAAGAATGCCAAGGTACAGCTGGTGCTGAACGGTCTGACACTGACCTGCGCGGACAGCGCCCCCATCTATATTGTCTCTGCCGATAAGTGCAAGATCACCCTGGCGGACGGCTCTGTCAACACGCTGACGGATGCCGCGGTGTACACCCTGACGCTGGAAAAGCAGCCCAATGCCTGCCTCTGTGCCAAGGATGACCTGTGTATCAACGGCAACGGCATCCTGACCGTCAATGGCAACATGGGCAACGGTATCGGCACCAAGAACGACCTGCACATTGTTTCCGGCAATATCACCGTGAATGCCGCCAAGAATGCCCTGAAGGGCAATGATTCCGTGTCCATCAAGGACGGCACGCTTGTGCTGAACGCTGCGGGGGACGGCATCAAGGCGGAGACCGATGACAAGGCCGGCAAGGGCTATGTATATATCGCCGGCGGCAGCATCACCATTGTGAGCGGCGACGACGGCATTCAGTCCGCTACCGACCTGTCCATCACCGGCGGACAGATCCGTGTGGAGGCGGAGGGCAAGACCGTCAACAGCAAGGGCACGCAGACCATCGCCAGCGGCACCATCGCTGTGAAATAAGTCCAAACGAAATCGAAAAAGCGCCTTCCGTATGGAAGACGCTTTTTTAATGTTATTTTCAATGGGATTTTTGACGGGCTTTTTCGTACAGGCTGCGCATCTGCTGCTCTGCCTCGCGGCAGATGCGGTCACGCTCCTCGTTGTCCGGGCGGGTGGGATCGTAGCGGATCTATTGTCCAAAGGTAATGGTTTTGCTTTCCTTGTGGGCGAACATCGGCAGGAAGCGACAGCACTTGCCGGTACGCTTGTAATAGACCGTGGCGAGCAGGGCGAAGCCTTCGTACAGGTGTCCGACACCCTACAGCACGTAGCATCCGTCAGGCTCTGCGGAGGGATCCTCGGGGAAGATCAGCAGGTTATCGCCGCTTTCCAGCGCGTCGGAGGAGAGACGGAAGGTTTGCCGCAGCTGCGAGGGCTTTTCGCGGTAAACGGGAATGGAATCGAGCTGATTCATGCACCAGACGCTGAGCCTGCCCAGCAAAAGCGCGGTGGCGGGTTTGAGACGATCGGGATAATACTTGTTCGGTCCCAGTGTATTTTCCAGAAAATAACCGGCGAATTCCTCCGGCGTACCGACGATGTTGCTGACGACCCAGGGGCGCAGCGGCAGGGGAATATTCAGCACTGCGCTGAGCGGACCGTAGACCGAGGCGTGGTTGCACAAAAATACCAGCGGATTATCGGAATCTTCCCGGATGTTTTCGGTGCCTTGCAGCTTGTGGCGGCAGAAGGGACGGAAAAGGAATTTGAGAATGTTGGTGCCAAGCGGGCGTTTGCGGCCTTCCACAAAGATGCTTTCTACCTGACGGCTGAGGGGGTCGTTTTCTTTGCCCGAAGCCCTGAGGCCCAGCAGACGCGCCAACTTTTGCGCGTAATAGTTGGTGGCGGGATAGCGCAGCATGGTCAGCAGCGCGGCAATGAGCAGCAGCACTGCCGGCAGCAGCAGGAAGGGCTGCAGACGGTCCACGGAGAGCTGCTGCAGATAAGCGCCGGGATGGAACGTGAACAGCAGCGTGATGACGAGCAGTGCGGTCATTTCACTGAGGACGGCGGCGGTCTCGTTGCGGAAGAAGCTCAGGGCACTGTACTGCGGCGCGGCAGCCTCGGCGTTGAGCAGCACTGCCTGACGAACCACGCGGTCCATTTGCGACAGACAGCGGACACTGACGGCGATGCCGGCAGAGCACATGCCCATGCCCAGATAGATCGCCAGCATATTGTGTTCAAAACGCAGGATATAGCGGCTGTACATGACCAGACCGCACAGCCAGAGCAGCAGGCTGAAGATGATGACGGTATCAGGCTTGATGGCCTTGCGTTTGTCCTGCACGCGCAGAAGATAATCGGCAGTCTCGGCGAAAAGGATGTTGGCGACAAAGGCGATGGCCATGGAGACGAAAAGCTCCTCGGCCGTCAGCGCCAGCGAGCAATAGACCAGAATGATGGAAATGTAGCAGGCCATGGTGATGAGCACGCTGGCGGTCTCGTACAGGCGGAAGACATTGCCCTTGAGAAAGGCACTGTGCGCGTCGGACAGGTCAGGCGTTTCGGCAGGGATACTGTTGCGCGGACCGGAGCGTTCATACAATTGAAGAACGAAGGCCAGCAGGTAGCCGCCGGTCAGATAGATATAGTGCGGAAACCAGAAGAGCAGCAGCGCGGAACCGGATACGGCAAGGATGATCTGCAGGACAAAATGCAGACGCAGGGCTTTTTGCACGGGGCCGCGGCGCAGCATCTGCCGGGCGGCACCGCCGCTGAAGGTGAGCGACAGCAGCACAAAAAACAGAATCCAGACGTTGATCCGCGGAACATCCATGGGATACAGGAAAAGCAGTGCCAGATTGATGACAAGCAGCAGCAAATAAATGACCTGCTGGATGCGCGTCTGCTTTTTGCTCAGCAAATGAGCACGGCCGACAGAGGAAGCCATATAGATCGTGCCGCAATGGCCGCACATGGCCAGAGCGCCTCCAATCAGCGGCGCTTTCAATAAAAAACCGGAGAGCAGCATGGAAAACATAAAAACATAAATGCTGCCCAGACCATTGGCGGTAACGATGGTGCGCACAGAACGCTTGCTCATGCGTTTCCTCCTTCCATTCCCGGATATTATACTATATGAATGCTTGCCCGAACAAGCGGTTTATTCGGCACTGACAATAAAGCTTTCCACGGCACTTAAGTGCTTGATATCGGTCAGACGGCGAAGAATATTCATTTCCGCCGCGAGGCCGTCTTCACCGTTGCTCATCAGCACGGCGGCACAGCCGGAGGTAATATCGGCGGCCATCATGTTTTTATAGCCCTTGTTGTCTCCCCAGTGCCACAAAAGACCGGGTTCGGCGGCGATCAGCCCAAAGCCCAAGCCCCACAGGATGCTTTCGTCTGCCTTGCTTTGCGGCGAGGTCAGCAGCGCAAAGGTCTTGTCACTCAGCCCAGCATGATCGTGCAGCAGAAAGCGCAGGAAGAGCGCATAATCCCGGGCGGTGGTGTACAGGCTCCAGGCGGCGTTGGGCTCAGGGGCAAAGCCCTTGCAATCAGGATGCTCACGGAAGGGCAGCACAGCGCCCGACTCATTGTGCCGGGAGGCAAAGCCCGCACGCAGCGCATCCTGCCACTGCACAGTGCTGTGCTGCATGCCCGCAGGCTCGAAAATGAAGTTTTCAAACAGCTGCTGCAGCGTTTTACCGGTGAGGTGTTCCATGGTGCGCTGAAGATAATAATAACCTTCTCCGGAGTACTGATAGCCTTGACCGGGAGCAAAGGACAGCGTGACAGGGCGGGCGGACCAGTTGGGCAGACCGGCGCTGTGGCTCAGTACATGGCGGGCGGAGACCTTTTCAAAGGCGGGTTGGGTGCAATAGTTTTTTTCCCGGTAATACTGCACCAGCGGACGATCAGGATCCAGCAGCCCTGCATCCATCAAACGCCCGGCGATGATCGCAAAGGGGCATTTGGTCAGGGAAGCGGCTTCGAACAGGGTGTCGGGCGTAACGGCACTTTCGGCCTCCGCGTCTGCGAAACCGAAACAGTGCGCTTCAACGGTGAGGCCCGGACGGAGCAGACAAAGGCTCAGGCCGGGCACGTGGTGCGTTTGAAGCTGCTCTTCAATAAAAGATCGGTTGATATCAAATAATTTCATTTTTCAGCCCTCCGATATGATTATAGCATATTGCAGGGTGGTGAACAATCGGATTGAAAAATCAAAGTAGATGGGAGAGGATTTGATTGGCATGCGCGTCATAGAAATGAAATATTTATTTACAAATACGAAATATCATGATACAATAAGAAAGATAAAAAAGGCCGGAAGGTCTGTTTGGTTTGGCTTGAAATGAGGAGGCCGGTTGGAATGCGTAAAGGAATCTGCGCCGCAGCGGTAATGCTGCTGGCGGTCATGCTGCTGATGAGCAGCGCGCTGGCGTATAACACGCTGCAGAAAAATGACAGCGGAAGCGAAGTGCTGAAGATGCAGCAGGCATTGAAGGCACTGGGTTATACCATCACCTGCGATGGAAAATACGGCGCCAAGACCGAAGAGGTCGTGACGGTATTCCAGCGGGAGCATGGCCTGTTGATGGACGGCATTGCCGGCAACAATACGCTGACGCTGCTGTACCAGCTGACAAGCGGCAGCAGCGCTGATACATCGGTCAGCGCCACCGTATACTGTTCCAATGGCGGCAAGCTGAACCTGCGCACCGGCGCGGGCTCCTCCTATAAGGTGCTGGCGCAGATTCCCAACGGCACGGTGCTGACCGTGACCGACAAGGGGGATAAATGGTGCGCTGTCAGCTGGAATGGCTATCATGGTTATGTGATGACCTCTTTCCTGCAGTTTGGGGTAACGCCCGTGGTGACGCCGACACCCGGGACAAGCACTTTTGCGGTGGTATACTGCGCGGATGGCGGCAGGCTGAACCTGCGCGCCTCGGCCAGCAGCAGTGCCAAGGTGCTGGAGCGCATTCCCAACGGCACACTGCTGACCGTTACGGATCATGACAGCAAATGGTGCCGTACCGAATATAATGGCGTCAGCGGCTATGTGATGAGCAGCTTCCTGCAGAAAATTTCGCCCGTGGTGACCGCTACTCCCGCCCCTGTTGTTACAGCAACGCCCACCCCGGTGCCCTTTGTGACTGCCACGCCCAGCTATGCCGGCATTGCGATGGTTTCCACAGAAAACGGCGGTAAGCTGAACCTGCGCGCCTCCGCTTCCGGTACCGCCAAGGTGCTGGCACAGATCCCCAATGGTTCCACCCTGTACCTGACCAGCGTGGGGACCACCTGGTGTACCACCAATTACGGTTCGCAGAGCGGCTATGTGATGACCAAGTTCCTGGCTTTCCTGACGCCGACCGCGGTGCCGACCGCGGTCCCGACGGTTGCCCCTGTGATTCCCACGCCTGTTCCCACGGGAACGACCGCCATGGTGTACTGCTCCAACGGCGGTAAGCTGAACCTGCGCGCCGGTGCGGGAACCAGCTATGGCGTACTGTATCAGATCCCCAACAACTCGCTGGTCACGGTGCTGAGCCGCGGCAGTGAGTGGAGCCAGATCCGGTACGGCGATTATATCGGCTATGTGATGAGCAGCTACCTGCGCTTCGGCGTGACGCCGGCCCCGACGGCGGCCCCCACGCCCGCGCCGACGGCGGCCCCGACGGTCCCTCCGGGAACGGAAGGCCACCTGTATTACGGCGAATACCGTTACGCGACGGTCAAAACGGAAAACGGCTCCTTGAACCTGCGCAAAACCCCCTCCACCAGCGGCAAGGTACTGACCGAACTCAAGGACGGTACGATGGTGGTCATCTCCGCCTTTGAGGGCGAGTGGAGCAAGATCTATACCGAAACGCAGACCGGCTATGTGATGACCAAATATCTGGTTCAGTACGCGCCTTCCCAGACGACGGGCATGGTATCCTCCTACAGCGCGAGCATCCTGGCTCGCACGCTGCGCAGCGGCTATACCGGCGAAGATGTCAGCCTGACACAGCGCCGTCTGGCCGAGCTGGGCTATCTGAGCGTTGTGAGCGGTACCTATGATGACGCTACCGTTTCGGCGGTCAAAAACTTCCAAAAGCAGCATGGCCTGACGGTGGACGGCTATGCCGGCAGCGCTACCTTCCAGATCCTTTTCTGCACGGCGGCGCGCGCCTACAGCACGGCAAGCATTCCCTCTTACACCAAGTATGAAGTGTATTATCGGGATAACACCACGTATTCGGCGGTGACCAGGGCGCAGAACACGCTGCGCAGCCTGCATTATTATGTTCCCTCTACCTCCGGACTGTTTGACACCGATACACACAACGCCATCGTGGCTTTCCAGCTGCGCAACGCGGTGCCCGCGACCGGTGTGCTCGACAGCATCACCCAGTATGTGCTGTATTCCGCTGCTGCCCTGGAGGCTTCTGCTCCGGCTCGCTATTATATCAGCGATACGGACGGCCTGAACGAAGTGCATCCCACTGACATCAAGCTGCTGCATTGGCAGAACGAAGTGAAGGGGCTGCAGAGCGGTCAGAAGTCCTTCCGGGTGTATGACCCCGCCACGGGTTTGTGCTGGGAGCTGAGCATTCTGAGCCGCGGCCGTCACTGTGACGTGGAGCCGCTGACGCTGCGGGATACGCTCATTATGAACAAATCCTTCGGAGCGTCTGACTGGACCTGCCATATCGTATATGCATAGATGCCGGACGGCCGCTGGTCGATGTGCACCATGCATAACCGTCCGCACGGCAGCAATACCATCATGAACAATGGCTTTGGCGGACAGAATTGCGTGCACTTCCTGCGCGACATGGCGGAGGCGGAGGCCAATGACCCCTCCTATGGCGTGGAAAACCAGAATGTGCTGCGCGACGGCTGGTACAAGCTGACAGGCGAAAAGGTCAAGTAATCATAAACGGCTGCCCTTTCCAAAGTACGGAAAGGGCAGCGGCATTAAGGAGCGAAAACCATGAGCATTGTGGTGCTGGGTGCCGTATTTGTGGATATCAAGGGCTATCCGACGGGAGCATATATTCCGGGCGGACGCAACGCCGGACGGGTGGAGCAGGTGCATGGGGGCGTGAGCCGCAACATTGCCGAGGACATTGCCAATCTGGAGCTGCGGCCCGTCTTTCTCGGCCTGGTGGATGAAACGGGCATTGGCGAGGATGTGATCCGCAAGCTGAAAAACCACAAGGTAGATACCTCACACATGCGCCGTGTGCCCGATGGCATGGGCACCTGGTTGGCGGTGTTTGATGACACGGGCGATGTGACGGCGTCCATTTCCAAACGCCCCGACCTCAGCCCCATCAACGATATTCTGGATGAAGAAGGGGACGAGATCTTCCGTACGGCGGACAGCGTGCTGCTTTAGATCGACATGGAAACACCCACGGTGCAGCGCGTGCTGAAGCTGGCGCAGAAGTATCATGTGCCGGTGTACGCGGCGGTTTCCAACATGAGTATTGCCGTGAAGCGCCGCGATCTGCTGCGCCATGTGGACTGTCTGGTGTGCAACCGGCAGGAGGCGGGCATCTTTTTCAGCCATGATTACAGCGGTTTCTCGCCGGTGCGCATGGCGGATGTGCTGGCCTCGGCGGTCTATGCGGCGGAGCTCAAGAGCATGGTGGTGACGATGGGCAGCGATGGCGCGGTGTATGCCGACATTTCCGGCGCGCGCGGCGTGGTGCCTGCCATGAATGTGGCGGTGCGGGATACCACGGGGGCAGGCGATGCCTTTTTTGCCGGCGTGGCCGCAGGACTGACCTATCACAAGACACTGGAGGAAGCCTGCACGATCGGCACGCGGCTGGCGGCTTCGGTCATCTGCTCGAGTGAAAATGTATGTCCGCGATTCCTGCCCGGTGAATTCGGGCTGCCGATCGATGCTTAAGGGAGGTTGAAAACAATGAAGATCTATCAGGCCATTGATGAGCTGACCGGCGGCACGCCGCTGCTGGAGCTGACTCACATCGAAAAAGAGGAAAACCTGTCCGCAACGGTGCTGGTCAAGCTGGAGTATTTGAACCCCGCTGGCTCGGTCAAGGATCGTGTTGCCAAAAACATTGTGGACAATGCCGAAAAGAGCGGCAGACTGCAAAAGGGCGGCGTCATCATTGAACCCACCAGCGGCAATACTGGCATTGGTCTGGCCATGGTGTGCGCGGCGCGCGGGTACAGGCTGATCATTGTTATGCCCGATACCATGAGCATCGAGCGCCGTCAGCTGATGAAGGCCTACGGCGCGGAGCTGGTGCTGAGCGAGGGAGCCAAAGGCATGAACGGCGCGATCGCTGTGGCGAAAGAGCTGCAGGCGAAAACGCCGGGCAGCATCATTGCCGGGCAGTTTGACAACCCGGCCAATCCGGAGGCGCATCGACTGTCGACCGGCCCGGAAATCTGGGAGGATACGGACGGCAAAGTGGATATTTTTGTGGCAGGCGTGGGCACCGGCGGCACCATCACGGGTGTGGGCGAGTATCTGAAGGAAAAGAACCCCACTGTGAAGGTGGTGGCAGTGGAGCCCGAGGCCTCACCGGTGCTCTCCGGCGGCAAGGCGGGTCCGCATCCCCTGCAGGGCATTGGCGCGGGCTTTGTGCCCGGCGTGCTGAACACGGCGGTGTATGACGAAGTGATCCCCGTTTCCGGGGAGAAAGCCTTTGAAACTGCCCGACGTCTGGGCCGCAGCGAGGGCGTGCTGGTGGGCATCTCCTCCGGCGCGGCGCTGTATGCCGCGCTGCAGGTGGCGAAACGTCCCGAAAACGCGGGCAAGAACATTGTGGTGCTGCTGCCCGATACGGGAGACCGCTATCTTTCCACACCGCTGTTTGCGGAATAATGGAGGACAATACAAAACGGCAGGGTCGGTGAAGACCCTGCCGCTTTTAAATTGAATGGTGGAAAATCAGGAAAACAGATGCTCAAGCTCCTACAGCTTTTCCTGCGTGATGAGGGCATCCCGGTCAGTGCCGTTGAGGCGCACCACATAGGTCCAGCGGCCGTAGGGGGTGATATCCCGAATGGCACGCAGATTGATGATGTAGCCGCGGTGGCAGCGGAAGAAGAGACTTTTGTCCAGCCGGGCTTCGGTCTCGTTGAGGGTATCGGAAATGGCGCATCGGCTGCCGTCGGAGGTATAGAGCACGGTAGAGCGGTCCTAACGCTGCACCAGCAGAATGTCCTCCATGTTGATGATGCGGATGCCCTCGCCTGTGTGCAGCATCATGCGGCCAAGCGTCGGCCGGGGCGCGGCGGAAGGCGCCGGTACGTTAACAGGGGCGGGCGGGTTCAGACGGCGCTCCCGGAGGTTGGACAGCGTTTGCAGCACGCGTTCGACCTTGAAGGGCTTGACCAGATAGTCAAAGGCGTAGACCTCAAAGGCATCCGCCCGGTACTGCTCGTGCGCGGTGGCAAAGATGAGCACGCAGGCGGGATCGGCATCCTGAATGCGGTTGGCACAGGCGACGCCGGAAAGCCCCGGCATATCCACATCCAGAAAGACGACCTGCGGGTGCAGGCTGTCAAACAGCTCCATCAGCTTTAACCCGTCCTCGGCTTCGCCAACCAGCTCATAGCCTTCGGCGCGCTCAATGATGCGGCGCAGGATCAGGCGCATGCCGGGCTCGTCATCGGCAATCAGAACACGGATGGTATCGCTCATGTTTTCCTCTCAGCGGATGACACGCCGTCCGTTTTCGAAACGGGGTCGCGTCAGAATTTCACTCATTACCACGCTGCGCACCAGATCATCCCCCGTGAACAGGGGAGATGCTTTTGCAGCCGGGGCCACAGCAGGCTCGGCGGAAAGGGGGAGGCGGTCGCTGTCCCCGGGATGGCAGGGGAGAGGCTTGCCCTCGGGCTCGTGCGGGA
>JAZRWA010000077.1:0-4009 GCA_045599485.1 Clostridia bacterium
CTGGTTGGAAGGTTGCATGGGTTCACCGCCGAGCAGCGTCAGAGCGCGTACATAGGCGGGCTGCAGCATACGAAGCAGCTGCTCTTCGGTTTCCACGGTAAAGGGTTCGCCGTAATCGAAATCCCACGTCTGGGGCTGAAAACAGTGCGTACTTTTTGCACAAAGGGCAGCAGAGAACGCTGGTTGGAAGGTTCCATGGGTTCACCGCCGAGCAGCGTCAGACCGCGTACATAGGCGGGCTGCAGCATACGAAGCAGCTGCTCTTCGGTTTCCTCGGTAAAGGGTTCGCCGTAATCGAAATCCCACGTCTGGGGCTGAAAACAGTGCTCGCAATGATTGGTGCAGCCGGAGACGAACAGCGTGACGCGTACGCCCGGACCGTTGGCGATGTCACAATCCTTGATGGCACTGAAATGCATGATGCGGACTCCTTACAGATGCAGTACCCGCTCTTTGATCTCCTGCGTGCGGCCCTGATTCCAGAACTGGGTGCCGATATAGCCGCAGGTGCGGCGGGCGACATTCATTTTATCCTGATCGGTATTGCCGCACTTGGGGCATTTCCAGACCAGTTTTCCATCGTTTTCGACAATTTCGATTTCGCCATCCCAACCACAGACCTGACAATAGTCGGACTTGGTGTTGAGCTCGGCGTAGATGATATTGTCATAGATGAACTTCATCACCTCGAGAACGGCTTCGATATTGTTCTGCATATCCGGCACTTCGACATAGCTGATGGCGCCGCCGGGGGACAAGTGCTGGAACTGGGCTTCGAAGCGCAGCTTTTCAAAGGCGTTGATGTGCTCGGTTACGTGAACATGATAGCTGTTGGTGATGTAGCCTTTATCGGTCACGCCGGGGACGATGCCGAAGCGGCGCTGCAGACATTTGGCAAATTTATAGGTGGTGGATTCAAGAGGCGTGCCGTACAGGGAGAAATCGATATTTTCCTTGGCTTTCCAGCCACGGCAGGCGGCATTCATCTTTTCCATCACTTCAAGAGCGAAGGGCGTTGCTCCGGGATCGGTATGGGACTTGCCGGTCATGTACTTGACGCACTCATAAAGGCCCGCATAGCCCAGCGAAATGGTGCTGTAGCCGCCGTAGAGCAGCTTATCGATCGGTTCACCCTTCTTGAGACGGGCACAGGCGCCGTACTGCCACAGGATGGGAGCCACATCGGACAGGGTGCCCTTGAGGCGGTTGTGACGGCACATCAGCGCGCGGTAGCACAGATCAAGGCGCTCGTCAAAAATTTTCCAGAACTTGTTGAAATCGCCGCCGGAAGACAGGGCAATATCGGGCAGGTTGAGTGTGACAACACCCTGATTGAAGCGGCCGTAATATTTGGGCTTGTTGGTCTCGGGGTCGACATAAGGAGTCAGGAAAGAGCGGCAGCCCATGCAGGTGTAGCAGTGTCCTTCTCCGTTCTTGTCAACCTTGAGCTCAAGCATTTTCTTTTCGGAGATGTAATCAGGCACCATGCGGCGGGCGGTGCAGCGCGCTGCCAGCTGCGTCAGGTACCAGTATTTGCTGTCCTCGGTGATGTTGTCTTCTTCAAGCACATAGATGAGCTTGGGGAAGGCGGGCGTGACCCAAACCCCCTTTTCGTTCTTGACGCCTTCATAGCGCTGGCGAAGCATTTCTTCAATGATCATGGCAAGGTCGTCCTTCTCACGCTGGGAAGCGGCTTCGCCGAGATACATGAAGACAGTGATGAAGGGGGCTTGGCCGTTGGTGGTCAGCAGCGTTACGACCTGATACTGGATCGTCTGCACGCCACGGCGGATCTCTTCCCGGAGGCGGGTCTCGACCAGTTGCGCGGTCTTTTCCTCGCTGAGCTCGGTGCCCATGAAGGCCAGCTCCTCCAGAACAGTGCGGCGGATTTTGCGGCGGCTGACCTCGACAAAGGGGGCCAGATGCGTCAGGGAGATGGATTGACCGCCGTACTGATTGCTGGCTACCTGAGCGATGATCTGTGTGGCGATGTTGCAGGCAGTGGAAAAGCTATGGGGGTTTTCAATCAGGGTACCGGTGATGACTGTGCCATTCTGAAGCATATCCTCCAGATTGACCAGATCGCAGTTGTGCATGTGCTGCGCGTAGTAGTCGGAGTCATGGAAATGGATGATGCCTTCACGGTGCGCGTCAACGATATCCTGCGGGAGCAGCAGACGCTCAGTGATATCACGGGAGACCTCGCCCGCCATGTAATCTCGCTGGGTGGAATTGACAACGGGATTTTTGTTGCTGTTTTCCTGCTTGGCTTCCTCGTTGTCGCATTCGATCAGGCTGAGGATCTTTTCATCCGTGGTGTTGCTCTTGCGGACCAGGGAACGGGTATAACGGTAAGTGATGTAGTTGCGGGCGAGCTTGTATGCGCCGTGCTGCATCAAAGCGGTTTCCACAAGATCCTGTATCTCCTCCACCTGGGGGGAACGGTGCATCTGCTGACAGGCAGCTTCAACAGAAGAGGCGATCTCACGCATCACTTCAGGGGTAATACGCTCGGTTTCCTCCACGCTTTCGTTGGCTTTTGCAATTGCGCGGATGATTTTCGTGATATCGAATCCGGTTTCAGCACCGTTTCGCTTGATTACAATCATTATAAGCTCCTATACTATATGTTGTATGTGAAGCAACTATTGATACACATTATGTCGAACGTTTGATATTATAGCATAAGGATCAAGCGTTTACAAGGCTTTTGAAAAGTTTTTTTGGCGTCCCCTTAAAATGATTTTTCGGTATTGATTTGGCAGATTCAGGAAAGCGGATCATTCGCTTATGGCGGGTCTTTTCAGAACGCGAACGGTGTCAATGCCGTAGCGGGCAAACAAAGCGGCGGACTGCTCGCTGATGATCTCGCCCGGCACGGCGATGGGGATGGCCGGAGGACAGGTCACTGCGGGAGAGGCGCAGATACGGCCGTCAGAGTCTGCGACATCAACTACTTCGGAAGGAGCAAAAAGCGCCTGTCGGATGGAGCAGAAAAAGCTGCCGGGGCGAGGAGCGGTATCACAGCGCGGCAGAGGAGCGGGAGTGTGGGTCGGTAATGCAGACAGAACCCGCCGGCAGTCATCAGCGGTGCTTTCGGAAGAAAGCATCAGGACAACGGCATCCTTATCGGCATGCTCACATTCCACGCCGCCCGAACGAAGCATCTAGGCAATGTCAGTGCCGCACAGACCGGCTGCACGGGCATCGATGGTAACCTTGAGAGGCTCGGTGTCAAGACAGGGATAACCTTTGCGGAAAAGCTGATGACGTAAATCAGAGGCAAGATCAGATACTTGAGCGACGCGTTTGGCGTAATGGTCGCTCAACACGCAATTGCAGGCATCAAGGGATGCCATGATCAGATAGGAGGGGCTGGTAGAGGCATAGATGGACAACGCATCCACGGCGTCTTGTGCCCACTCGGCGGGAGCAGAGGGAGCGATGTGCAGGTAAGCGCCGCCGGTCAGCACGGGCAGCGTTTTATGGGCTGAGTCACAGCAGGCATCGGCACCAAGGTCAAGCGGGTGCAGTGAAGGTGTACAGAAGCGCAGATAGGCACCGTGGGCATTGTCAACAAGCAGTCTTGTGCCGTGCGCGTGACAGACTGCGGCAAGCTCCCCGACGGGTTGCAGACGGCCCAGATAATCCGGACTGGTGATATAGACCGCGGCGGGGAGAGATGGCATGACTGACAGTTCCCGCTCCAGGTCTTCCGGTCTTAGTATGCATGAAAAAAGACTTTCGTCCGAAGACGGTACAAAACGCACGTCAAAATCAATGAGGGCGGCAGCATAGATGAACGCTTTGTGAATGTTGCGTGCGGCAAGGATCAGCGGCTGTGTGCCGGCCGGTCGATCCATAATGGCCAGATGCAGCATGGCTTTGATGGCCAGCGTCGATCCTTCGGTGCTGTAAAAAGAAGCGGCGGAGCCGAAAAGCGCCGCCGTATTTTTTTGACTTTCGTCCAGAATGCCGTGAGCGTCATAAAGATTATCGGCACCGCTGA
>JAZRWA010000078.1:0-16392 GCA_045599485.1 Clostridia bacterium
CATCCTCTGTACTGACAAAACCGGCACGCTGACCCAGGACAAGGTGGTGCTGGAATACCACATGAACGTGGACGGCACCGAGGAGCCCCGCGTGCTGCGACACGCCTATCTGAACAGCTACTTCCAGACCGGCTACAAGAACCTGATGGATCTTGCCATCATCCACCGCACCGAGGAGGAAGAAGCCGAGAATCCGCAGCTGCTGGACCTCTCCGAGAACTACACCAAGGTGGACGAGATCCCCTTCGACTTCAAGCGCCGCCGCCTGTCCACCGTGGTGCAGGACAAGAACGGCAAGGTGCAGATGGTCACCAAGGGCGCTGTGGAGGAGATGCTGTCCATCTGCTCCCATGCCGAGTACAAGGGCCGGGTGGAGCCGCTGACCGATGCGCTGCGTCATACCATTCTGGAAACCGTGGATGACCTGAACGACAAGGGCTTCCGTGTGCTGGCTATCGCGCAGAAGAGCAATCCTTCCCTCGTGGGTGCCTTTGGCGCGAAGGATGAGGCGGATATGGTGCTGCTGGGCTACCTGGCCTTCCTCGATCCGCCGAAGGAATCCACCGCTGATGCCATCGCCGCCCTGCGTGCCCATGGCGTGATGCCCAAGATCCTCACCGGCGACAACGAAAAGGTGACCCGCACCGTCTGCCAGCAGGTGGGTCTGCAGGTGCGCAACATGCTGCTTGGCGCAGATGTGGAGCGCATGACCGACGCCCAGCTGGCCAAAGCTGCCGAGACCACCGATGTTTTTGCCAAGCTGACTCCGGATCAGAAGGCACGCATCGTGACCATCCTTCGTGAAAATGGTCACACGGTTGGCTACATGGGCGACGGCATCAACGACGCAGCTGCCATGAAGGCGGCGGATATCGGCATCAGCGTGGATACCGCTGTGGACGTGGCAAAGGAATCTGCCGATATCATCCTGCTGGAAAAGGATCTGATGGTGCTGGAGGAAGGCATCGTCGAGGGCCGCAAGACCTACGCCAACATGATCAAGTACATCAAGATGACCGCCTCTTCCAACTTCGGCAACATGTTCTCCGTGCTGGCGGCGTCTGCGCTGCTGCCCATGCTGCCCATGCTCAGTGTGCATCTTATCTTCCTCAACCTGATCTATGACCTGAGCTGCACCGCCATTCCATGGGATAACGTGGACGAGGAATTCCTGGCCGTGCCCCGCAAGTGGGACGCATCCTCCGTGGGCAGCTTCATGATCTGGATCGGACCGACCAGCTCCATCTTCGATTTTACGACCTACATTTTCATGTACTTCGTGTTCTGTCCGTTCTTTGTGTCCGGCGGCGTGCTGTACAATGATCTCGCCAGTGTCTATTCTGGCGCTGAACTGGAGCAAATGCGCGCCACCTACGAGGCCATGTTCCAGGCAGGCTGGTTCGTGGAGTCCATGTGGAGCCAGACGCTCGTCATCCACATGATCCGCACGCCGAAGGTGCCCTTCATCCAAAGCCGTGCCTCCGCACCGGTAACATTGCTGACCTTCACGGGCATTGCGGTGCTGACGGTCATCCCGTTCACGGCGTTCGGCACCATGCTGGGCTTTGTGGCGCTGCCGGCCAGTTATTTCCTGTATCTGATTCCCTGCATCCTGCTCTACATGGTGCTGGCGACCAGCCTCAAAAAGGCTTATGTCCGTCACTATGGTGAGCTGCTGTAAAAGGAGGTTTGTTTATGGATTGGAAAGCGATTTGGATGAATCTGATCGGCACAACGGAATTTGCCGGACTCAATATGGGCTTCTGGGTTGCCATGGGCGTTGTGGCGCTCATTGTGGTGCTGATGAATGTGGTATTCTGGTGTATGCCGAAGAAAAGAGGGTAAACCAAACAAAGTATGGGCAGTCACTGCGTTTGCAATGGCTGCCCTGGTTCTTATTTGTAGAGAAATATAGCGGTTTGAGAAGAATCATCCAGTAAGGCAATTCTGCTATGGTAAACGAATAACACTATTATCACGCTATTTGCTCTCCTTGGATAAACCTGACTTATACCGCAATATGCCACCAGTTGATGTCAAAATGCAGAGATATTAACATTCGTTGGCCGTCCATTTTTTGATTTGATCGATACACCACGGTAAATCATCGCGAATCTGATAAACCCAGAATCGTTTGACATCCCATCCAAGTTCGAACATGCGTTGATTTCGAATCTGATCACGATAGCAC
The DNA here is from genome assembly GCA_045599485.1 of Clostridia bacterium. Classification (GTDB taxonomy): domain Bacteria; phylum Bacillota; class Clostridia; order Christensenellales; family Aristaeellaceae; genus SFMI01. Next base: position 2,192 of record JAZRWA010000078.1, read on the forward strand.
AACTCACCATTCCAGTTTCTATGATAGAGTGCACCATCGACCTCAATATCAAGTTTACGACCATTATCCAAAATAATAGCAAGATCCAGTTTGTATTTATCTGCGGAATACTGGGGAATGGTATTAATGCCTGCATCATACAATGCAGTATACAACACTTTTTCCCAATCCGAAACTTGTTCGGGATTGCTGACCCAGGGATACTCTCTAGCGAATTTTTCATTGCTTTGCAGAGATTTATCTTTTTTGGCAAGATTTATCCTTCCGCAATATTCAGCAAACTTTCGTAAATATGATACTTCGCATCTTCCACAATATGCATAGTCGCCAACAATTATGAGCATTGCACGTGCCCTTGTGATTGCAACATTAAACAAATTACCGGTACTGTCAAGGAATCCAAGGGTTGATGACGGCGCTGTTTTTGTTACTACGGTGGAGAATATCATCAAATCGCGTTCGTCTCCTTGAAACTTATGAACTGTATCAGCAATGAATTCATGCTTCATCAGCAACTATTCATACAGACGGGACTCATATTTTTCAAGTATGTCCTTTATTTCATCAGCTTGCTTGCGGAATGGGGTTGTTACTCCAATCGTGCCAGTATAACCAGCAGAGACCAAACGTTTCAGTTCAAGAACAATCGCCTTTGCCTCATCTTGATTATAAGCACTGCCTGAACTAGGACGATTTGTTTCTCCCTTTACATCTATCCAACGGATACCAGGTTTTTCTTCAGCAGGCGGTTTCAAGCCACTATACTTTGTGGCGGTTCTCAGCGTTCCATCATAAAACTCTTCATTGGAAAATTCTATGATTTCCGCACAGCTTCGGAAGTGGTCTCTCAATTGAACAATATCTTCATTCGCGACTTTTCCTTCCGCCAGTCCATATAACGACATCTGCGAATAAGACCACGCTGGAGGAACATTATGCTTTTGAATCAATGCCAAATCCTGTTGCTTAGATAGCTGAGCAATATGGCTGAGCTGTTTTGGGTCGCCGATAATGACTGCACGTTTCGCTCTATACAGCAAGGGTATCATTGATGCAATATCGCATTGGCTGGCTTCGTCGATAATTACATAGTCAAATATTCCCGGATTGAATGGCACTCTGCTCTTAGCTGATAGTGATGTAACAGCCCAACATTGAAGATACTTCGTCATCTTCTTTGTCATATCTGTGAATTGTTTTTTTAGACTCGGATTATCAGACAAATCAACATCTCTGGCAAGCTTCATTGCAGCAACAAAATTTGACATTTCAGAGCGTTCTGAAGAACTGAAGGCAACAGCTTGGCTTGACAACCACTTATCCCAAAGTTTATACGCAATGTTTGCAGATGCTGCTTTGTTTGCAGCAAGTTTTTTATCAACGCTCTCAAGTTGTTCGCACCTTTCCAATTTTTTCAGTGCTTTTCTATAGTTAAGAGCAATTGACATTGCTTTTTCAAACTCAACTGCAGCAGAATACAGCTATTTGACATTTTCGAGACGGAGTGTTCTATCGGCTTCCTCAAGTCCATATTTTGTGCTGTATCTATTATATGCTTTAGCCGCTGAATCCCTTGCAAGTTCGCGCTTGGGACCTACACTTGACCAAAAAATACGAGCCCAAAAACCATTGTTCTCTTTTATCGCTGCAAAAGAAGCCTTCTCATATTCCGCGGCTGTATATTCAATTCTTCCCAAATCATTTGTGTCGAGAATATTAAAAACATGCTCTGTCAGTTTTCTGGTAATGCAAAACTTTTGTTCAAGTTCATCAACAGAGTTCCTATGTTGAATAATTGTATCTTTAATCTGGCGGAGTTGTGTCGCCTCTTGGGTTTTTTTGTCATATTCAGAACGATAAAACTCCGCATCTGAATTGTCCGCCGTATTTGGCCGTGCGTTTAGAAGTCCCTCAATAATTTCTGCGAGCCGATGGGCATACTGGTTACCTCCTATTCGCAGCAAAACAGGCCTTTTACAAAGACCATTTACTCTGGCATCAACTACATCAACGGCCTTGTTGTTTTTACTGGAAAAAAGTGCACTTTTTCCGTTCCAAGCAATATTTACAAGCAAATCTGTTACGACCTGTGACTTTCCAGTACCAGGGGGGCCGGTAACAATTGTCAAGTTGGACTTGAGCGCTGTTTCCACGGCTTGAGCCTGTTCTGAATTTAATGGAAGAACTTCAAGAAGCGGCTTGTTATTCTCTCGCGGGACTTTCTGTGCAGTGCCTTTAATCCATGACCATAATGCGGTGTCACGATAGTTCTCCTAAGGCATATTTGCCAAAGTCATAAGCTCGGCTTCAAGACCTTGAGTGTATCTTTCCTTCTCGGCTTCGATAATTATTGGACGGTTATAAATACCGTCCTACAGATTATCTAACTTCGCAGCAGGTGGAATACTATATGGATCGATTTTTTCCGCCCAATTCCATTGACGGATCTCTTTTAAGCGCAGTACAAGCTCATCGACATCGATTTCGGCTTCCGGCTCGTTCATACCAAGTTCGGTTTCCAAATTAACAAGTTCGACAGCCAAAGCATCAGAACCAGCATTTGCGTAACCTTTAATTACTTCCATATTGATTGCAGGAAGCCAAGATATATCAACTTTTCCTGCACTGTAATCAACAGGGAACAAGAAGATAGGTGCAATCTTTTTAAAATTTCCCTTTGCACTATGAATTGTGTAAATACGTACCGGATAACCAAGGTAAGCTTTTGCATCTCTGTTTGCACTGATTCGGTTCAAGAGGTCTTTTGCTTCTTTATCATGGTTGTCATTTATTTCCAAACCATTCAAAACCGCATATTGCAGACTATAGCGGCTTGTCAAAAATTGTGATACGGAACTACTTGATTCAAGTGCCAGGCAATTCAGATAGTAATTGCACAGGTTCCGCAAATCTTTATCCGGAACTGGTACATTTGACACGCTGCTTGACGAAGTAGAAGGGTTCTATGTTCTTGCATGCCATTTGTAGTTTTCGTCTTGAAATACAACTGCCTTAAGCGCAGCACTGTTAGATAGCAAAGAATTAACCGTTTTCTTTTCAATTCCAATCTTTGAGGCTATATCAGCGCCTTTGATTCCGTTAGATGCGGAAATGATTTGGTAAATTTGTGTTTCTATACTATTCACGGTTGTAATTCTCCTCAAGTAGAGTATTTCATTAATACTTTATCTATGTCCGAAATAAAGAAAATGCATGCTTCCTTAATTCACCATCATGCGAAATTCGGTGACGGTTATGCTTTTTTACTCATGGAATCTCTCCGCTTGGAGATAAAGGAGAGCCAAATATGCAATTTTATCATACCACAAATCCGGGTTTCCGTAAAGCTGGGTCACGAGTTCCAGCTGTTCAGGCATACTATGTTGCTATGTTTATACAGCAGTTACCCATAATGCATAATCTGCGGGCGGAAAGCTTTTTGCGGGATTGAACAATATTTGTCCGGATGCATTCTTCGCGATAATGGCACACACTTATGAATATGTGCCATGTTGTTTGGCAATATGGAAATCCTGTCAGGTGTGTGATATCATGATGCTGTGGCACAGATGTGCCAGGGAAAGAAAAAGCATAAGCAGCCGAACAAACAATGTTTCAGGAGGACACCATGAGCAAGGCACTGGTTGTGATTGACATACAAAACGATATTACCAGGCATTACAAGGACATCATTGACAGGCTCAACGCTGCGATCGACTGGGCAGCTGCGCAGCAGATGGAGGTGGTGTACATCAAGCACAACAACATCACGGCTGCCAGCCGAACCTTTAAGCCGGGAACAAAGGGGGAAGCGCTTGTGCCGGAACTGAAGGTCGTGTCCGAGAACATCTTTACAAAAACCAAGAGCAATGCATTGACCAGCGAGGCCTTCGCGGACTATATTGCGACGAAAGGAATCGATGAGTTTTATATCACCGGGGCCGATGCAACGGCCTGCGTAAAATCCACTTGCTTTAATATGACGAAGGCAGGCTACACGGTCCATGTCCTTTCTGATTGCGTGACCAGCTATGATCTGAAAAAGATCGATGAAATGCTGACCTACTATGCCGATAAGGGCTGCGAGGTAAAGACGCTGGCGGCTTATATGGCATGCGGAGGCGAGGGTGATGGTCAATGAAACGCTGAACTGCATCCGTACCGGGATGCTCACTCTTCTGCAGGAAAAGGATTACAGCAGCATCCAGATGAAGGAGATCGCGGAGCGGTCCAATGTCGGACGGCGTACCTTATATCAGTATTTTGAAAATAAGGAAATGATCCTCAAGTATATTGCCGAATCGTTGATGGATCGTTTTGCAGATGAAATCGCCCGCAGTGAGCAGATGACCCTGTTCAGTGTGACTTGCGCGTTCTTTCAATTCTTGCAGAACAATCGAACGGAATTTATGCTGCTGAAGAAGGCAAGACTGCTCAGCTATATCGAGGAGCATCTGTTTGAGCTGGTTTCCCATGTCGCTGCAAAGACGAAGTATAAGGAGATGGATCCGGAAGAAATGCATCGCATCCTGAATTCAGCGTCGTATGAAGATCAGTATGAGCTGCAGTATACGATTGCCGGGATGTGGCGCATCGGGATGCTCTGGCTGGAAGAAAGCCATGACCTGACGCCGGAGCAGATGACGGTTATTACGGGAAATATCATGAGAAGAAAATGATTCGGACCGCTATTCTTCGGCGGTACACATTTAAGTTTTGTGCAATTTTTACAGGCTATTGTATAATAGGCAAAAAGTGCTATGATAACGGTGCGGCACAGCTGCGCCGCAGATACGAGAAACCAATGGCCTTTTGTTAAAAAACGATGTTAAGCAACCTCAAGGGAGAAAACGACAGATGAAACAAAACAGGAAGATCATTTATACCGGTTTGTTCTGTATTGCAATGGCGATCCTGCTCCTGTACAGGATGGGCGGCTTTGGTTTGACGCACCCTGAATACAACGGAGACCGGGTGCGGTCTGAAACAGAGCTTATGTTGGATTTCACCGAGATGAACAGCAGCTTTTCGCACACGATGACGCTCAGCAAAGAAGATCAGCTGCATTGCACCTGGGATATCAGTAAAGGGACTGTGGATCTGCTGATCGTCAGCGAGAACGGTGAAAAGCTCTATCAGGGCAACAAGGTGGACCATGCGGACTTCAAGCTGGTGGTTCCTGCTGACGGCGCTTATACCTTCACGGTTTCAGGCAGCGGGGCCAAGGGTACCGTTCATTTTCAGAAAATCGGCAAGTGATACAGGAAGGGCGGTACCATGACGGCGTTGTATAAGAAAAACGAAATTTGATTTGCGGTGCTGTGGATCGTGATCTATGTCATTGGCAGCAGCGTGATGGACCGGCTTTCCTTGCAGGTGGGCATAGTTCAGTGCTTTACTGTTCCGTTTCATCTCATTCTGATGGCGGTCCTGTTGATGTTCATCATTGGAAATGGCCTGCAGAAAGAATACGGATTGTGCAAGGCGGCTCATCGCGCAAATGTCATGCTGTGGTATGTTCCGCTGGCGGTGCTTGCCGGTGGCTATGGCCTGTGGTTGGCGAAGAAGGTGCCGGCAGTACTGAAGGCAAATGAGAAAGATACGGCTGTTGAAATGCCACAGTGAAGAAGGATGCTTTGAAAACGGAACCCGGGTTTCGGAAGTTTCGCAGCGGACGGAATTGAGCTGCTGTGAAGCAGTAAAGGAGACATATTTATGATTAAGCTCACCCATATGACCAAACAGTATGCAGGTTTTTCATTGAATATTTCACTTGACCTGCCGACCGGACACATTACCGGCATTGTGGGCCGCAACGGCGCAGGCAAAAGCACCACCATCAAGGCGATCCTGGGCCTGATCGAGGCTGACAGCGGTGAGGTGAAGGTGTTTGGCAAGGACGCGCTGACGCTCACCGGCAGCGACAAGCAGGATATCGGTGTAGCGTTAGCCGAATCCGGGTTCAGCAACTATATCACGGTTGCCGGTGCCGCAAAGATTTTGAAAGCCCTCTACACGCGATACGACGAAAACTTTTTTATGCGCAGCATCAGGGAGCAGAATCTGCCGCTGAACAAGCCCATCAAGGAGTTTTCCCCCGGCATGAAGGCCAAGCAGCGCGTCCTCACGGCGCTGAGTCATCACCCAAGACTGTTGATCCTCGATGAACCGACAGCCGGATTGGATGTCATCGCCCGCAACGAGATCCTGGACATGCTGCGCAGCTATATTGCTGAGCATGAGGACTGTTCCATTTTGATGACATCGCACATTTCCAGCGACCTGGAGGGCCTGTGTGATGACATCTGTCTGATCCATAACGGCAAGGTGGTGCTGCATGAGGATACGCAGGTCCTGCTTGAACGCTATGCGCTGCTGAAGGTCAGCGATGCCGACTATGACAAACTGGACAAACAGTATCTGCTGGCAACAAAGAAGACCGGCAGCGGCTGTACCTGCCTGACGGGCAATAAACAGTTCTATCGGGAAAACAACCCCGGTGTCGTGATGGAGAACGGCAGCATCGATGAGATCATTGTGATGCTCACCGTCCCGGAAAGGAGTGCAAAATGAAGGGACTTCTGGTAAAAGATTGTCAGCTGTTGTTTCAGCGCAAACAGACACTTGTTTTGTTCCTTGTGGTCTGCTGCATTGTGGGATTTTCTGCTGATGGCATTTTTATTGTTGGGTATATGGCTTTTTTGAGTGCGATCATCGCGATCAGTACGATCAGCTACGATGACGCTGACAACGGCATGCTGTTCCTGATGACGCTTCCGGTCAGCCGAAAGACCTATGCACTGAGCAAATATGTGCTGGGCGGCATGCTCTGTCTGGGCGGCTGGCTGCTTTCCATCATCTTGATGCTGGGCATCCATGCTGTCAAAGGTCTGCCGTTGGATATCGTCGGCAATGTCGAACCGTCGCTTGCATGCCTGTTTATGAGCCTGATGATCCTGGATCTGATGATCCCGCTTCAGCTCAAGTTTGGCGCGGAAAAGAGCCGCATCGTGATGTTCATTCTCTTTGGCGGTATTGCGGCTGTGGCGGCACTCGGCACTCGGCTTGCTCCCGATGCGGCAGCGTCATTGACCGCCTCGCTGGAAAATGTGTCGGCTGGTCTGCTTGCCGTGAGTGCTCTGCTGGCAGGATGTTTGCTGACAGTGCTGTCTGCTGCTGCGAGCATCCGTATCATGAAGAAGAAGGCATTCTGATCCTGCTCTGCCTGCACAAGATCAACGTAATATAAAAGTGTGATCAATGTTTTAAAACAGTGATCACACTTTTTATCTTGTTTGTTAAAAAAGCTCGAACAGGATTACTCTAAAAAACGGAAAACCAATAAATATACGCCTGTGGTTTATCCTTTGATGATGGATCTGATGCCCTTCAGGTAATGCCCGTTCGCTATCTCCAGCAGACCATGGAATAGCCCGCTCTTCAGCCTGCCGGACATATACATGCTGCGGTAGGGAGAACGCAGGGAAAACTCCATCATCATTTTCAGTTCGGGGTCATTCGGGTCTTTGGTTTTAAGGTTCTTTTTGAGGAAGAACGCTACAGCGGCGTACACGGTCTTCATCACAAGGGAATCGCGGGCCATTTCTTCCACGGTGTTTTCCGTGGTATAGCTGCCCTTTTTCGCCGCAGGCGCAGGCGTATAGGCATGCCCCAGCATGCGCTCCCACTCGGTTCGGGTGGGCTTTTTGCCGCAGCTTTCATAGAAGCTGCCCTTTTGCCAGGAAGGGGCGGCAAGCGTAACGCCTTCCACCTTGACGGCGGCGGACAGGGGCCCCACGCAGATCTCATAATGACCTGCCGGCACCTTCCATCCGTTGTCGTATACGGCATAGCTGCGGTCGTTCAGCGTGAAGGTGACGACCTTTTCTTCTCCGGCCTTCAGGAAGATCTTTTCAAATCCCTTCAGCTCACGCTGGGGACGGTGGAGACCGGTCTGCGGTGCTTTGACGTACAGCATGACCACCTCACTGCCGTCTCGCGTGCCGCTGTTTTTGACCTTCACGCACGCGGTGCCCGGAGTAACAGTCAGGTCGGAATAGGCAAATGTTGTGTAGGACAGACCGTGACCGAACGCCCAGCGGGGCTGTATGCCCGCCTTATCATAGTAACGATAGCCCACATAGATGCCCTCTTCGTACAAAGCATCCCTGGAACCGAAAATATCGGAGGAGGGGACATCGCCGTATTCACGCGGCCAGCTCTCCGCCAGGCGTCCGCAGGGCACGGCGTCGCCGTACAGCAGCTTTTTGATCGCACCGGCACCGGCTTGCCCGGGAAGACCGACATACAGAACGCTTTTGACCTTGTCCGCCCACGGACACTCCACAGGGCTGCCGCACAACAGCACGACCACCGTATTGGGGTTGGCTTCGACGGCTTCGCTGATCATTTTGAGATGTCCCTCGGGCATCCGCATATCCTTGCGGTCATAGCCTTCTGATTCATAGCTGTCGGGAAGACCCGCAAAGACCACCACCGCGTCTGCTTCGAGGGAAGCCTTGCGCACTTCGGAAAGCAGCTCGGGAGTTGTATTGCCCGCTTCGTCGCAGCCGGGGGCATAGGCGCAGCCGCGGAAGAGATCCAGGGGCTGTGACAGCGTAATGGGATTGATGTGCGAAGAGCCCGCCCCCTGATAGCGGATGTTTTTCGCCATGGATCCGATGACGGCGATTCTGCTTTCTTTTTTGAGCGGCAGAAGACCGTCGTTGTTTTTGAGCAGTACGGCACCGGAAAGAGCGGCCTCTTCCGCAAGCGCGTTGTGGGCGTCATAATCACAATCTTCACCCGTCATTGCATGGGTCTTTTCCATGATCAGCTTCAGAACACGCGCGGCACAGCGGTCAATGTCTTCTTCGGAAAGGGTGCCGTCCTTGACAGCCTGCAGGCATTCCTTTTCCATGTAGGCGGAGCCGCCGGGCATGTTCAGATCGCAGCCGGCGCGGAAGCCCTCCATACGGTCATTCATGGCGCCCCAGTCGGTAATGACAGCGCCCTCAAAGCCCCATTCGTCACGGAGGATATCGGTCAGCATTTTTTTGTTGTCGCTCAGATGCACGCCGTTGAGCTTGGGGTAGGAGCACATCAGGGTGGAAGGCTTGCCCTGCTTGACTGCTTCTTCAAAGGCGGGCAGATAAATCTCACGCAGGGTGCGTTCATCCATGACACCGTCCGAAACCAGACGGGCGTTTTCCTGAGAGTTGCAGGCAAAGTGTTTGAGCGAGGTGCCCACGCCCTTTCCCTCCACGCCGCGCACAAAGGCGGCGGCCAGCTTGCCCGCAAGGTAGGGGTCCTCGCTGAAATATTCAAAATTGCGTCCGCACAAAGGATTGCGCTTGATGTTGACACCGGGTCCCAATACCATGCCGACCTTCTGATTTCGCGCTTCTTCACCGATGGCAGCGCCGATACGCTCCAGCAAGGATACGTCCCAGGTGCTTGCAGTGGTGACCGCCGGGGGAAAACAGGTGGACGGACGGGACTGGTTGATGCCCAGTATATCGGAAACCTGCTCCTGTTTGCGCAGACCATGTGGTCCATCGCACATGAAAAGCGCGGGAATGCCAAGTGAAGGCATTTCCTTGGTGGTCCAGAAATCTGCACCGGAGCAAAGGGCGATCTTTTGCTCCAAGGTCATTTTATTCAGAATTTCCTGCGTATTCATCTTTTTCTCCTACTTCCGGATCATACCGGTTCTCTTTTTTATGAGGCATGACGGTATGCATGCTTTGTTCTAAAAAAGGGGGAATATCTGTATTCTATCACACTTCTCGGCATCGCGCTACTAAAAGAACGCTTTGCATGCCTGCTTGCCGGCTGTTGAACAGATACACAGGATTGTTTTTGCTGTTGATGGAGCGGCGACGCGGCGGACAGCATCACCTGGACATTGTATTATCCCGATGGTGTGCAAGCCCATAAGCTGTTCAACAAGAAGATCGTCAGCGAGACCGAGTGGTATTACGAAGCCTGGTTTACTTCCGGTGAGGACTACTATCTGGTGGAAGAGGTGCCGGAGGGCTACACGGTGACCTACATCAATGTGGGCGACCATATGGATGTGACGGATCGCTGCTACAACGGCGGCACCATTATCAACACCATTGTGCCAAGGACCGGCGACAGCGCTTCGCCCATGGTCTGGCTGGGTATGCTGGCCTTGAGTCTGCTGGGCCTGACAGCTCTGAAGCGTGAGCGTAAACACGAATAACAAACAGACAGGGCATATTCCTTTGAAAAGAGGAATGTGCCCTTTTTCGTTATTTCTTTTATTTTTACTATCCTTTTATAAAAACGTGCGTTGGTGGTTGATAAGCCGGCGGGGGCATGGTACAATGTGATCAGCATCCGAGGGAGGAAAACCATATGACCGAACAGATGAAAAGGGACTATCTGGCGATCCTGCGGGAGGAGCTCGTTCCCGCCATGGGCTGTACCGAGCCCATTGCTATTTCCTATTGCGCTGCCAAAGCCCGAAAGGTGCTGGGCGCGCTGCCGGAGCGGATGACCATCGGCTGCAGCGGCAATATCATCAAAAATGTCAAAAGCGTGATCGTGCCCCATACCGGAGGACTCAAAGGCATTGAAGCCGCTGCCGCGGCGGGTGTGGTTGCAGGAAAAGAAGATCGGCTGCTGCAGGTCATTGCCGAGGTCACACCGGCACAGCAGCAGGCCATCCGGGAATATCTGGCGGCGGTACCCATCACGGTGCAGCCGCTCAATAACTGCGATAAACTGGACATTCTGGTGACCGCATAGCGGAACGGCGAATGCGCCCGCGTGCGCATTTCCCGCCACCATGAGAATATCACCCTTGTTGAGAAGAATGGTAAGGTGCTGCAAAGTGAATCGGCAGGCGGTCCCTGCGGGGAGGAACCAAAGCGTGTCTGCCGTGACGTGCTGACGGTGGAAGGCATTGTGGACTTTGCCGACAGTGTGGAAATCGGTCTGGTGGAAGAGTTACTGGATCGGCAGGTAGCGTATAACATGGCGATTGCCAAAGAAGGCCTGCAAAACGACTGGGGCGCCAACATCGGCAGCGTGATTCTGCACCGCAGCGCTGCACCGGAGGACGTCCGCACCCGTGCCAAGGCCATGGCAGCGGCAGGAAGTGATGCCCGCATGAGCGGCTGCGAACTGCCCGTCATCATCAACTCCGGCTCCGGCAATCAGGGCATTACGGTCAGCGTGCCGGTGGCGGTGTATGCCGCGCACATGGGGGCGAGCCATGAGCAGCTGTGCCGTGCTCTGCTGATTTCCAACCTGCTGGCGGCACATATCAAAACGGGGATCGGGCCGCTTTCCGCCTATTGCGGGGCGGTGAGCGCGGCCTGCGCGGCAGGCTGCGGCATTGCCTATCTGGACGGCGGGCGCACAGACGCCATTGCCCATACGCTGGTCAATGCCATTGCCATTACCTCGGGTATCATCTGCGATGGTGCCAAGCCTTCCTGTGCCGGCAAAATTGCCGCGGCGCTGGACGCGGCCTATCTGGGATATGACATGTACAAGGAAGGACAGCAATTCTACGGCGGAGATGGCATCGTGTCCAAGGGCGTTGAAAACACCATCCGCAATATCGGACGCCTTGGAGCGGACGGTATGATGGAAACAGACCGGGAGATTCTGCGCATCATGACTGAATGATCCCGGAACAGAACGACATAGAAAAGACCGTACATCGGGAAAAGATGTATGGTCTTTTGCTTTATCGGTCTTCCGGCTGCTGCAGAACGCGCTCCGCCGGCACCCAGCCGAGGGAACGGGGATGATCGCCTGTGAGGGCGGTCAGTTGTTCAATGGCACGATAGTCATCCTTGCGGACCTTATCCCGGGCATGGATGATCTGATCATCACCAGTGCAGATGCCGCAGTGCCCCCGGATGATCAGTCGGTCCTCATCCGGACACAGACGGTCATAGAATACAAAGGCACCCGGCTGAGGTTCGTTGGTGTGCAGCGCGCCGAAGTCGTTGTCGGTCATTACACAAAGATAAAGACGTTCTGCTTCGAGAATCATCAGAATCCCTCCCCGGAGGCATGTTCTGCAGAGGAGACGATGCGGTAATACGCTCCGGCCGTCAGCTTGTAGATGATTCCGTATAGAATGCCAAAGAGGGCAAAGGCTCCGGCGGTGATGCCGATCACGAGCGGCAGATTGCGCAGGTTGAACAATTGCAACAGCTTCCACACAAACGGAAAGGCAAATAACAGATGTACCCCGGCCAGCAGCAGCGGTGCGAAGAACACCGTCAGCACCTGCGAGTTGATGCTTTTGCGGATGTCCGTGTCGGTCATGCCCACCTTGCGCAGGATGGCAAAGCGTTTCTGATCCTCATACCCCTCGGAGATCTGCTTGTAGTAGATGATGACCACAGCGGCAAAGAGGAACACGGCAGACAGGATGAGGCCCAGGAAGAACAGCCCGCCGAAGGTGCCGTAGAAATCATCCCGCTCGGCGGCGATGCAGCCGCCGCTCTCGGTAATTTCACCGTCAAAGAAGGAAACGGCAGCTCTGCGCTGTGCTTGATACAAGGCGATCGCCGTATCATCGCTGATCTGTCCCATCCAGTTGTAGCCGTAATACCAGCGCCAGGAGAGCATGCGGTCGCCGTTGAAATCCACGAGCTCCTGCAAAGGCTGCAGCGTTTCTCTGTCCGGAACGACGACGATGAGTGAGGGGATGACGAGGGTAGAAGCTTCTGCGATGGGAATGGGCTGCTGCGGCTGCCCAATGACCTGCAGATGCAGATCGCCCATGTGAAGGGTCTTGCGGTCAAAGGTGCATCGGACGGGGTATACCAGCGCTTCGCCTGCATTCAGACGGCAATCGATGCCCACGGCCTGATTGTAATCGGCTGCACTGACGAAGTAGAGCATGCGCAGGGAATCGTAGCTGACAATGGAGGTATCGAGGGCGCGGCTATCGGCTTCGATATCGGAGCCACTCATCAATCCGGTGATGACGGCATAACGGTATTCCTGCACCTCCTTGGGGAAAAAGGACTGCTGGCGGGCAAGCTCTTCATATCGGCTGCGCAACGCGGCAATGTTTACGTCTGACAGGTCATCGGGATGGCCTTTTTGAATTTCGATTTCGGTCTGCATGGGAAACCGCGTGCGGATGGCGTCGTCCACGCCGAAGTACAGGCTGGAGGTGGAGGCAATCATCACGAGCACCATGGTAGCAAGGATGCAGATGGAAGCCAGCCCTGCGCCATTACGCTTCATGCGGTAAGCCATGGAGGAGACGGAAACAAAATGGTTCTTGCGGTAATAGTAGCGTTTATTCTTTTGCAGCAGCTTGCACAGCACCACTGAGCCGGACATGAACAGCAGGTAGGTGCCGAGGATGACCATCAGCACAGCGATGAAGAACGTGACCAAAGCGGCCAACGGCGTCATAATGCTGACGGAAATGCTGTACGCCCCCACCAGCAGAACAAGACCGATGACGGCAAGCACCCAATTGGCCCGTGGGGCTTTTTCACCGATACTTTCCCTGCGAAGAAGCTCGAGTGGGCGGCTTTTGCGGATGCTGAGTACCGAACGCAGCGTCAACAGGCCAAAGATGATGCCGTAGACGATGAGCGTGTACTTGATGGCATCCGGCGGGAGGGTGAAACGGTAGCTGATCTCACCGCGGAGAACGTTCATCAGTCCGAGTTCCGCCAGCTTGGAAAAGAGAATGCCCAGCCCCATGCCGCCTGTCAGGCTGATCACCGTCACGATCAGCGATTCCCACAGCACAAGGCGGCAGATTCCGCCGTGATCCATGCCGAGAATGCTGTAGAGACCGTACTCCCGGAAGCGGCGGCGGGTCAGAAAGGAATGGGTGTAGAACAGAAACAGCAGAGCAAACAATGCGATGATCAGCTGGCCGAGGGAAAGAAAGGCTTCCGCGTTGCCGCCTCCGTGCATTTGATGGACGGAAGGAGACGATGCCAGCGCGTGCATGATGTAGCTCATCATCACCATGCCGATGCAGCTGAGCAGATAAGGGATGTACAGCTTACGGTTTTTCAGAATGCCCTCACACGCCAGCTTGGGGAAAAAGAAGAAGCGTTTCATTCCTTGATGCCCCCGCCCTGCAGCATGGTGAGTGTAACCGAAATCTTCTGATAAAGCTGCTCATCGGTGGAGTCGCCGCGGTACAGCTGATGGAACACCTCGCCGTCACGGAT
>JAZRWA010000079.1:0-20983 GCA_045599485.1 Clostridia bacterium
CGTATCAGCCTAAATGTGGCTTCAAAACGACAAAAAAAGAAGAAGCAAGCCGAATCTACTTGCTTCTTGAAGAGTGAGCCCGGCGGGATTCGAACCCACGACCTTTTGATTCGTAGTCAAACACTCTATCCAGCTGAGCTAGGAGCGCATTTGCTGACCGTATCTCTCAGACAGCTATTAGATTATAGCGCAGGATGGGCCAAAATGCAAGTACTTTTTTAAAAATATTTGAAAAGTTCGTGCGGGCTTGCGGGGATGGTTTTTTCAGGGGGATCGGGGCGGGTGCACTTTTCGGAAGGGAAAAGGATCCCCGCCCCGACAGTCCTTGCTTATCGGAGGATCTCCTCAATGGCATGGCCTTCGGCATCGGGCATTTCGACACCCAGGATGCGGGCATAGGTGGGCGCTTCATCAATGATGTCGCGGCGGCCCACACGTACGCCGGGGCGGATATCGGGCCCGAAGGCGAGAAGCGTGGGCTGCGGTCCCAGGTCGGGCTGATGTCCATGCGTGCCGCGTCCGTACTTGTAGTCGGAGTTGTCCGCGGGGCGCACAAAGGGACGCCGCCAGTCGTTGTGGAAGGAGGTGTAGCCGTCCGTATCCACCACAAAGGAAAACTCGCCGTACAGGCCTTCCTCCTCGCGGGCTTCCTCGGCGGTGTACACACGGCCGATGCCCCAGATGCCGTCCTCCTGCAGCTGCTTCAATACAGCATAGGTTTTGTCATAGTCGGCCTGGCTGTTTTTGTCCTTCAGGAACACCTGCGCCGAGGCGCCGCTGGACTTGGTGATGGCGGTGTAGCTGCGGATGCTGCCGTTGTCATCCACATCGATGAGCCCGCGCTCCGCCAGCACGGCGTTGAGGGCAATGGAGCGGGTGATGTTGATCTGCCCGTGGTCGCTGATGACAAAGATGTCGGTATCATCCTCCATGCCCGCCTCACGGACGGCCTTCAGGATCCAGCCGAGCCACAGATCGATGTTGTACAGCTCCGCTGTCACCGCGTCGGAATACACGCCTGTGCGGTGCCGCGCGGCGTCAATGTTAGCGGGGTGGACCATCAGCAGGTTGGGCTTGAATTTGCGGATGATGTCGGCGGCGCAGGCAAACTCAAATTTTTCCAGGTTGGGATGACTGCGGCTCAGTTCCGTCAGAAAATGACGGTTGGGGCGGAAAATGGTACGGATGGTCTCGGGCGAAACGCCGCTGTCCAGCAGCAGCTTTTCGTTGTAGGGCTCCTTGGTGGTGGGCCAGTTGACCAGATAATCGATGGAGGGATGGTGCAGCGTGACAGGCCAGATGACGGCCCCGGTGGTCATGCCCGCACCGTGCACGGCGTCAAAGATATCACGCACTTTGACCGCCTCGTGGTAGAATTCCCATTCGGAGTGCAGTACGCCCAATTCCAGCTTTTCGTTGTTGAGGATGCCGTGTTTGCCGCAGCGGCAGCCGGTGCTCATGGCGACGTGGTTGGGGTAGGTGATGGTGGGGTATACCGAGCGCACACGCTCCACCATGGCGGCTTTGTCCCAGATCGAGGCAAAGTTCGGCAGCGTTCTGAGGGTTTGCCAGTCCTCATACACCATTGCGTCTTCCGAAATGACGATGACATGCTTTGCCATAACAGCCTCCTGATTATAAAGACTTTCCTTTGCGCAGGTAAGCCGCCGCCAGACCGCCTTCGGCTGTTTCGCGGTAGCGTTTGTTCAGGTCCAAACCTGTCTGATACATGGAACGCAGCACCATATCGTAGCTGATGCGGCGCGTGCCCGACAAAAAGTACGCCAGGTTGACGGAGTTGAGGGCACGCATGGCCGCCACGGCGTTGCGTTCGATGCAGGGGATCTGCACCAGACCGCAGATGGGGTCACAGGTCAGCCCCAGATGATGTTCGAGGGAGATCTCGGCGGCGTATTCGATCTGATCGATGCTGTAACCAAACAGCTGCCCCGCCGCGGCGGCCGCCATGGAGCATGCCACGCCGACTTCCGCCTGACAGCCGCATTCGGCGCCGCTGACCGAGGCATTCGTCTTGGCCAGCTCGCCAAACAGCCCCGCCACGCCCAGCGCGCGGACGATCTTTTCATCGCTGATGCGCTTCTTTTGCTGCAGATAATACAGCACAGCGGGCACCACGCCGCAGGCGCCGCACGTGGGGGCGGTGACGATGATGCCGTTATCGGCGTTCTGCTCGCTGACAGCGTAGGCATAAGCGCTGACCATCTGGCATTCCAGCACCTCCGCGTGCCGGGTCGCCAGCTGCTGATTATAGAGCAGCTTGGCCTTGCGCTGGATCTTGAGCCCGCCGGGCAAAATGCCTTCTTTTTCAAGACCGGTGCGCACGGCGGCCTTCATGGTTTCCCATACGCCCTGCAGATACTGCCAGATCTCTTCGCCTTCGCAGACCTCAATGTATTCGGTCAGGTCAATGTAGCGGCACTCGCAGAACTGCTTGATCTCGGCAAAGGAGTTTTCGGGGTAGACCTCCTCGCCGCTGCGGGCATCGCCCCGCCCTTCGATCAGGATGTCGCCGCCGCCGATGCTCATCACACGGATGCGGCCCGTTTTACTGCCATTTTGCAGGGCGATCAGGTCCAGCGTGTTGGGGTGCTTCATGTCGGCAGGGTCTTCGGTGCAGAAGACCACTTCAGTGGGAAGGGGGGCAAAGGTGGCTTTCAGAATGCGGTCGGTGCCGTGACCGCGTCCCGTCTTGGACAGGGATCCGTACAAAAGCACCTTGAAGGCGTCCGCTTCGGGATGCTCCGCACGGAAAGTGCTTGCCGCGGCCTGCGGCCCCATTGTGTGGGAGCTGGAAGGCCCCGCCCCCGTTTTATAGATATCACGGATCGATTTCATGGGTTTTCCTCCGTTTTACAGCGCGGAACAGCGTTTTTTGAGCAGGATCCAGGTTTCGGTATCACAGACACCGGTCTGCGGCAAACCTTCTTTTTTCTGGAAAGCCAGCACGGCGTTCCGTGTGCCGGTGCCGTAGACGCCGTCGGATTTGCCCTTGTAGCAGTCAAGGTCGCGGAGCAGGTTCTGCAGATGGGTGACATGCGAATCCTTGGAGCCGTACTGCAGCGGCAAAAAGCTGAGGCTGCTGTCCATGAGCTCGGTCAGCCGCTGCTCCCGTGACTCGGGATCGTCAATGATCAGCACCTTGACGCCGTAGGGGATGTGCGTCCACAGCCAGTACATGTTGAGACCATCTTCCTGTACGTTGGGGTTGACGCGCACGCAGCCGTGCGAGGCTTTTCGCCCCAGAAGCGGCAGCTCCAGGGTATAATCCCACTTGCCGCCCTTGATGTCGGTGCCCACCGAGTGGATGAGCGTGCCGCCGTCCGTGCGGATGGCGTAGTGATAGGTATAACCGTCGTTGACAAAGCTGGGGAAGCGGTCCAGCGTGATGAAGGCCCCGGCACGGGTCTCACGGGTCTTGTCGTTTTTGATCATCAGACCGGTGGTGACCTGCAGGACGCCAAGCTTCTGCCCATCCATGTACACGGTCATGGTGTTGGTGTTTTTATCCACGACCAGCCCGTAATGCGTGTTGGGGTACACGGTCATGAGCGTGTTTTGGCGCACATAGCCTTCGACATAGCTGCCGCCCTCGCCGCACCAGGCGGCGACACGGGAGAAGCCGCTCACATCGGTTTCCAGAATTTTGAGGCCCACAGACTGGCCGTGCGCCTTCGCCAGCACCTTGGAACGGCTGGTGGGCTCGGCGTAAATATTGATGTATTTGACCTTATTGACATCCGCCACCACGATGGGGGACATCAGCGCCTGCCAGACCGCCTCGTCATCGGACAGATCGGAGGGCAGGTACAGCGCTTCTTCGCTGACGGCAATGGCTTTGGAGGGCGGGGCACAGTCCAGAAGGGTGACGGGTACGGTCCGGATGCCGCCATAGCCGTCCACGGCTTCAAAGGTCAGCACATAGTCCCCCGCGGGCAGCTTTTTATCCTTGACAGTGCCGTTCCATTGAAACTGATGGGACTGCAGGTCATCACGGACATAGTTCCACGTGCGCAGCGGCGTTTCGGGATCGTCTGCACTGTACAGGCGGATGCGCACGGTGCCGGCGGCGGTCAAAAGATAATGCACGCGGTAGCCGTCGTACCCGGCATAGAGCACATCGGCGGAAGGGATGACATATTCCAGCGCGCGGGCGGCCTTTTTGACGGTGATGGAGACGGTTTCGGTCAGATCGACATCCCCGCTGTGCAGGGAGGCTGTCAGGGTATAATCCCCGCGGCGCAGGGGTTCGCCGTTGGCCATGCGGGCGTCCCAGACGATCTCGACGGTCTGGTCCAAAGAAACTTCCTGTTCGCAAATGATATAATCGGTATATTCATCCTGCACGTGCAGCGTCAGCGTGCCGCCGGCGGCGGGGGTATAAAGGATGGTATCCTCTGCGAAGGGCTTCCAGCTGTCCGGTACGGTCAGCCCCCCGGCCCGGGCCGCGGGCACAAAAAGCAGCAGCAGGAGCAATGTCAGCAGTGTTTTTTTCATTGTGTCTCCGTTTCGGCGTGGTTTGTTTTCAATGTGTATTATACTATACCGTACGGCAAATGACAAGGATGCCGCCGCGAACGGGGCGGCAAATATGCGCTTTCAAAAAGCGCCGATATGCGGTATAATAACGTGGTAAAAAGTGATTGATTCGCCGCTATTTTGCAGCGGAACGGAGGAAAATATGTCAAGACTGGGCGATCTTATCAAACTGGAGCGCACCCGCCGGGGGCTGAGCGCCAAGCAGGTGGCCAGAAAAACAGGTGTCAGTGAGCAGTATATTCTGGATGTGGAGCTGGGCAAGCGCATCATTCCCGATGACCAGGCACGCCGCATCCTGAAATCGATGGGTCTGCAGCAGACCACCGAGGCGGAGTTCAGCCTGGATGATATCGCCGCCACCGTCGATCTGCAGACGGCGGTCGACACCATGCCGCGGGCGCGCGTGACCGAAAAGAAAAAGGCAGCCCTGCGCAGCGAAGGCGAGGGCGAGGCGGTGGCCTCTGCCGGCGACAAAGCGAGCGGCAGCATCTGGCTGGACGCGCTGAGCAGCGTGCTCAAGCGTGTGCCTGTGCGCAACGCCGTGATGGCAGAGGTGGCGCATCGCCTGCTGCCCATTGAAAACGGCAAGATCGAAGGCGCTGCCCCCGACAAGGTGTTTTATTTTATGGCGCCCGATAATCAGATGCGCGGCTTCCGTGTCAACCGCGGCGACCTGGTGCTGGTGGTGCCCGCGCAGTCGCCCGTGGACGGCGCCATGATGCTGATCGAAACGCCACTGGGCCGTGTGCTGCGTGTGGTCAAAAAGCTGGATAACTTCAAGGTGCTGCTGCAGCATTATGACGACCGCTGTGAAAGCGAGATCACCCCGGTGAACGAATTGCACGTGGTGGGCCGCTGCGTGCGTCTGGAAGCAGAGCTGTAATCATGATGTCCGACAATCGCGGAAGGGAGGGCGCCCAATGGAGACGTGGCTGCTGATCATCTCGGCCATTTTGATCGTATGCATTTTTATGGAGCGCCTGTGTGTGCGCATCGGTGTGCCGGCCCTGGTGATCTTTCTGGGGCTGGGACAGCTGGCGGGGGCGCTCGGTGTGGTGCCCGCGGACGCGCAGGGGCTGAAGGTGGCTGAAAACTATTGTACCATCGGCCTGATGCTGATCATGTTCTACGGCGGCTATGGGACAGGCTGGCAGCGTTCCAAATCCACCGCGGTGCGGGCAGGACTGCTTTCCACCGTGGGCGTGGTGCTGACGGCATTGCTGACGGCAGGCTTTTGCTGCCTGTGCTTTCAGATGACTTTTGCGCAGGGATTGCTCTGCGGCTCGGTCATCGCCTCCACGGATGCCGCCTCGGTGTTTTCCATCCTTCGCAGTCGCAAGCTGAACCTCCGCTTTGGTACGGCGCCGCTGCTGGAGCTGGAAAGCGGCTCCAATGACCCGGCAGCCAGCATCATGACGCTGCTGTCGCTGGCGCTGCTGCAGGGCACCGCGGGACCGGGGGACGTTGTGCTGATGGTGGCCAAGCAGATCGTCTTTGGCCTTGCCGTGGGCTTTGGGCTGGGTTATGCCATCGTGTATCTGTTCCGCCGGATCCGTCTGCGGGATGACGCCGCGCTGATGCTGATCATTCTGTCCGTGGGCATGCTTTCCTACGCGCTGGCCGCGGTGCTGGGCGGCAACGGCTACCTGGCGGTCTACCTGACCGGCATTGTGCTGGGCAACAGCAAGATGCCCGGCAAACGGCAGCTGGTGCACTTTTTTGACGGCATCACGGGCTTTATGCAGGTGATGGTGTTCTTCCTGCTGGGCCTCAACTGCCGTCCGGAGCTGGTGATCAAAGCCGCGCCCATTGGACTGGCCATTGCCGCGTTTTTGACGTTTGTGGCCCGTCCGGCGGTGGTGTTCGCGCTGCTCAAGCCCTTCAAGGCCCCGAACAACCAGATCATGATGGTCAGCTTCTGCGGCCTGAGAGGCGCCAGCGCCATTGTATTTGCCGTGACGGCGGTGCTGGCTTTGCGCACGGAGCAGGCTTCCGCACTGTTCTACATGGCCTTCTTTATCGTGTTGTTCTCCATTCTGCTGCAGGGTACGCTCATTCCTTTTGCGGCGAAGAAGCTGCACATGATCGATCCGTATGACAACGTGATGAAGACTTTTTCGGATTATGAGGAGAACTCCACCGTGCAGTTTATCCATCTGGCGGTGTCGGAGCGGCATCCGTGGGCGAACATGACCATCGCCGAAGCCCGCCCGGCGGAAGTGCTGGGCGGCGGGCGCATTGTGCTCATCCTGCGCGGCGACGATCAGCTGCCTCCCCGGGGCGATACGCTCATCCTGCCGGGGGATACGCTGGTGGTCAGCGGCGGCTCCATCACCGATAAGGACTGGGGCACGCTCAACGAGCAGCACATTGATGAAAGCCATCCATGGTGCGGGCAGAAGCTGTGTGAAATCACGCTGCGCGCCGACCAGATCGTGGTGATGATCAGGCGGGGCGACAGGTCGCTCATCGCCCACGGCGGAACCGTGATTCGAAACGGCGACATCGTGATCCTGAACGAACGCAACTGAAAAAAGAGGAAGCTGCACACGGCCTTGTAAGGAATTCTTACAGTAGATTATGGAGTAAACATAAAAAGGAAATAAGGTGCTTATATGAGTGATTATATGTTGCCAATCGTAGTGGTTATGGGAATTGTTATAGCCTATCTGATAACAAAAAACAGGAAAACTGCTAAAGAAAATAGAACCAGAGAAATGGCGGCTTGGGTTGTTACGGAGAATTCAAGTACATACCGAGATAACAAGGAATTGCATGAGTATGTTGCGAAAGCACAAACTCATCTTTGTGAAGAATATCGTATAACTGGAGAAAATGAGTGGCGATTGACAAAGGAAATTTTGTCAGCATTTCGAAAGTACCTAAACGAGAAACTACTTTCAGATAGATTATCCGCACCTCAAACAAAATATGCTGTTACTGATGAAGACTTTTTTATGCTCAATTTGTGCGCATATTTAGAAGATCATCAATGTGACTATTCGTTTTTGGGACATGATATGCATGAAGAAACTATCTCTCGAAAAGAATACGGTTCTTATGGTGGACGTCTTTACGACGCAACATATTCATTAACCCAGTTTGCAGTTGTATTTCATAAGTTGTATTATATTTCATATTGCTATTGCAAAAACAGCAAGGCTCTCAGCACTATGGATTATCGTTTTGATGACGAAGAAGAGATAGCAAAGATAATTGCCACAAAGAGAATATCTGTATCCAGAATGTAATGAGATAATAAAGAAAACAGGATACTCATCGCAGTAGTTTATATTAAACAGCCAGAAAATATGCATCTTCTGACTGTTTTTATTTGTTATATCCCCGCTGCAGTCAACGTTGTAGAATTGCTTGTAGCTGTGTAGGCGGCTTCCTTTTTTGTGCGCAAAAAACACCTTTGCCCTTATTCAGAGCAAAGGTGCGATTCATAAAGCAATCGGGCAGCCTTAAGGATTCTCGCTGATGCCTACCTCGTACCACTCATGCAGCGAATCGGCATACGCCCAAGTCAGATACTTGGTGGAGTAAAAACCTTTTACGCCGTTGGAAGCGGTGACGGTACGGACATCCTCATATTCGGGGCTGAGCATAAAGCGCGCTTCGGCACCCAGCAGCTCATCCTCGGTCATGAAGAAGGGCGTATCCATCAGCTTCTTGAAGGAAGTGACACAGGGATAGGTCTTGGAATCCGAACGGGCAACAGAGGCGATGGTGTGCAGCAGGTCTTTTTCCTGGATCATGGAGTAAAGCTCCGCAAAGTGCGCGGTCATGATGGTACTGTCATAGTACCACACGTCCTTGCGACCTTTGACCCAGGCAATGTCCTTCAGCTCTTCCGGTCTCTCTTCACCGTTCAGGCTGTCGAGCAAAGCGGTCAAGTCTTCTTTTTCCAATCCCTCGGGGGGCTGGAACAGCAGCTGGGAACGGCTGACCGTTTCACTCTTTTCGGTCTTCTGACGAATGACCTTATACAGTTCAAGCGGCTTGTTCAGCTCGGGCTCAGCTTCTTCTTCGGCTTCGACCTCTTCGGTGACCTCTTCGGCGTTTTCAGCCGCGGTCACTTCTTCGGTCTCATCCGCCGCCGACGCGGCGGCCGCGGCTTCGGCCACAAGGGCTTCCGCCGCGGCGGTCTCGTCAGCAGGCTGTTCAGAAGGCTCGACCTTTTGCTCCAGGCCGATTATCCTTTTGAAAAGACTCATGCGGGCAGCAGACCCTTGGACTCGAGGTCATCAGCCACATCGGCCAGATTGAACTTCTCGAGGGTGGCGCGGGTGGGGCAACCCAGCTTCTCGTCCCAGCCGAACTCCTTGTAGAACATGGTCAGGGCATCCTGCACATCTTCAGCGTCCAGCTTGTTGGTGCCGGCCTGGTAGAGGGGCTTGCCCTCATCGGGAGTGACGATGAAGCCGGCGGGAACGTCATGCTCGTTGCGCATGTCGTTGGTGCCATAGGACAGCACGGTCATGGCACGGGACAGCTGGATGATGCGCTCGCAGGCGTCGTCCAGTTCCTGCTCGGTCACGGCAGCGCCGGTGACGGCGGACAGATACTGAGCTTCCACGCTCAGGTCGCCCTTGTAGCCGCGCTCCTTGCGGGGGCTGAAGGTCATGGGCCACACCCAGTTGCACAGGGTCAGGCTGTCATGCAGCACCTGGCGCACAACGCCGAACTTGGCGAACTTGGCCTTGGCGGGGTTCATCTTGGTGTAGTTGTTGGGGGCATCCAGGCAGCCTTCGCCGAAGAGATCCTCCATGAGGGTCTTCTGCAGGGCGTAGGGCAGACCGGAACCGGTGATGTTGACGATGGTATGGCACATACCGTCGCGGTTGTAGATGGTGTTGGTCAGCCAACCAACCTGAGCGGCGCACTCGTTGCCGTGATGGCGCTTGCCGCCCATGACGCCCCACAGACCGATAGCGGAGCTGTTGAGGTAGTCATCACCGACGATGTCATGATACTTCTGATCGACATAGTAGGCGCCCATGGCCAGGTTGCGCATGGAGTGGTTGGGGTTGCACAGGCAGGCAATGATATCATCGATGAAGGTCAGGTCGCCGTTGTCGCGCTTGGACCAGTCGATGGCATTGAACTCTTCCTCGGTCAGGACCTGCTTCATGTAAGCATAGTCATTGTTCATGAAATAGGTCAGGGTCGCGGCCAGCTCGCCGTAGTTGTCCCACAGACCGGCATCGTCCACCTTGATGGCGGCATAGATACGAGCCATGAAGGAACCGTCGCCCTTTTCATCCACATCGGGCACATTCTTGACCAGGCCGTTGAAGCCGCAGCCGCGGTTGCCCAGGCAGGTGTTGGCATGAGAGCCCTTCACACCGTAGGTCTTTTCAATCTGGGGAACATCCACACCGCCGTAGCAGCGGATGGGGCAGGTGGCGCAGCCGGTCATCTTGACGGTGTACTTTTCGGCGATGGCGCCATGGTCGAAGAAGGCCTTCTGGCAGCGGTAGCCGATCAGAGTGGGCTGGCCGGGGGCGGATTCACCGGTATCGATGGGGCCGCCTTCAGCAGCGCCCCAGGTCAGGCCGGGATGGCCGGTCCAACGGGTGGAGCTGTTCTCGTACTCAGACCAGGACTGAGCCACGGTGGGAACCACGTGGTTGTTGTTGGAGCCCATCAGGTCGCCGATGACATAGTCATTCAGAGCCTTGACGGCCTTGGGGTCAGCCAGCTTGACGGCCTTGGTGCCGAAGAAAGCCAGAGCCTTCAGCTTCTTGGCGCCAAACAGCTTACCGGAACCGGCGCCGCCGCAGTGAGCAATACCGGTGATCACGCAGGACAGGTTCAGCAGGGACTCACCGGCAGGACCGATGGTCAGCACAGCGGTACCGGGCTGGGTGGCTTCGGTCACCAGAGCGGTGGTATCGGAAGTGGTCTTGCCCCACAGGTTGGAGGCATCCACGAAGGAGACCTTGTCGTCATTGACGTAGACATACACGGGGGAAGCGGATTCGCCCTCGATGATGACGGCGTCATAGCCGCACTGCTTCACCTGCACGCCGATGTCGCCGCCGATGTGGGCGTCAACGATGGCGTTGCCCTTGGTGAAGGGGCTCAGGAAAGAAATGGTGGTACGGCCGGAGGTGGGGGCGGAAGAAGCGGTGTTGGGGCCAACGGCCAGAACGACCTTGCTTTCGGGGGCGATGGGATCGATGTTCATCGGAACCTCATCGTACACGATGCGGTTGGCCATGCCCTTGCCGCCGACGTAGCTGAAGTACTTGGAGCTGCTTTCGATAGAGGAGGTCTGATTCGTCAGGTTGATACGAAGCAGACTTCCGGTCCAACCATAAGTAGTCATGTTTTATATCCTCCTTACATCGCGGCCGCGACATCTTCCCAAGGAATCATGCGGAGCGCGCTGGTCGGGCAGCCGGCCACGCAAGCGCCGCAGGAGATGCACTTGGTAGACTTTCTCTTCTCGGGGTTGATACGGGGCATATGCCAGGGGCAGGCGTTGACGCACATACCGCAGCCGATGCACTTGTCTTCATCGATCACGCGGGCGCCGGTCACAGGATCAGCGGAGATCGCGCTCATGGGGCAGGCATTGGCGCAGGCGGGGTTGGCGCACTGCTTGCAGGTGTCGGGAGCGAAGCTCCAGTTGCCGTACACGCCATCACCGTGACGATAGTCCTCGGTGGGGCCGTTGGCGCCGAAGTACATGTTCTGGCGAACACGGATGCGGCTCAGGTAGGGGCGAACTTCACCCTCATTGACCATGGAGCAGTTGTACTCGCAGCGCTGGCAGCCGGTGCACTTGGCGCCGTTGGCAACCAGCAGGTAGTCGGGGGTGGCGATGGTGGAGACCAGGCCGGCATCTGCCTGAGCGCGGGTAACGCCCATCAGGTTGAGCAGGCTGGTGGAGATCGCCACGCCGGCGATGCCCTTGCTGGTCATCGCCATGAATTGACGGCGGGTTACCTCTTTGTCCATCAGATTCTTGGACATACGAAAAGACCTCCTTGCAAATGTGGGAATAGAGGGAAACCGGATACGTTTGGTATCCGAACACCCTTCCTTCGCAAAAGGCAAGTCGGATAATTGCTTATCGGACTCATTGGTGCAGGCGGCCGCGGGGGTCATCGGGCACTCGGAAGATATTGTGTTATCGGTATTATAACACTTAATTATGGTGAATTGCAACCTTATTTTACAAAATTTAATATTTGTTGAGTAAATCGTTCAATAATATTAATGCTGTTTATAATAAAAAGACCGCCGAAGAACGGCGGCCCATAAGAATATATTAATGATTACAGCTCGATGCCCTCGGTCTTTTCGCGCTCGGCGGAAAGCTTGGTGCGGCAGACTTTGACAAAGGCCTCTACCTGGTCGGCGCAGCGGCCGATGTAGTTTTCCGGTTTCATGACGGCAAGGATCTCTTCCTCGGTCATGCCAAACTCGGGGTGGGAGGCCAGGGCGGCGATCAGGTTGGCCTGCTCGCCTTCCTTCATGCGGGCGGTCGCCTCCATGGAGGCCTTGCGGATGATCTCGTGCACGGCCTGGCGGTCGCCGCCGCGGCGTACAGCCTCCATCAGCAGGTTTTCGGTGGCGATGAAGGGCAGGTATTCCATCACGAAGCGGTCAACGATCTTTTCGTTGACGTGCAGTCCGCCGGTCACGTTGACCATCAGGCGCAGGATGGCGTCGCAGCACAGGAAGCCCTCGGGCAGCGAGATGCGGCGGTTGGCCGAGTCATCCAGCGTGCGCTCCAGCCACTGGGAGGAGGCGGTCAGGGCGGCATTCAGCGCGTCGCCCATCAGATAACGGCTCAGGGAGCAGATGCGCTCGCTGCGCATGGGGTTGCGCTTGTAGGCCATGGCGGAGGAACCGATCTGCGTGGATTCGAAGGGTTCTTCCACCTGACGGTCATGCTGCAGAAGGCGCAGGTCGGTGGCAAAGCGGCAGCAGCTCTGCGCCACGGAGGACAGGGCGTTCAGGATGCGGCTGTCCAGCTTGCGGGGATAGGTCTGACCGCTGACATCGTAGATGCGGTCAAAGCCGAAATCGGCGGCGATCAGGCGGTTCATTTCGCTGATCTTTTCGGTATCGCCGTGGAACAGCTCCATAAAGCTGGCTTCGGTACCGGTGGTGCCGCGGCAGCCCAGGAAGCGGATGGCGTTCAGGGTGTCATCGATCTCTTCCAGATCGAGCATCAGATCCTGCGCCCACAGGGAGGCGCGCTTGCCGATGGTGACCAGCTGCGCGGGCTGGAAGTGCGTGTAGCCCAGGCAGGGACGCGCCTTGTACTGCAGCGCGAAATCGCACAGGTTGTCCAGCACAGCGCTGACCTGACCGCGGATGTAGCGCAGGGCGTCGCGGTAGAGGATGATGTCGGCATTGTCGGTCACATAGCAGCTGGTGGCACCCAGATGGATGATGCCCTTGGCGCCGGGAGCCTGCAGACCGTAGCCGTAGATGTGCGCCATGACGTCATGGCGGACTTCCTTTTCCTTGGCGGCGACTTCGTCATAATTGATGGGGCTGATGTGCTCCTCCAGTTCCGTGACCTGCTCGGCGGTGACGGGCAGACCCAGCTTGTGCTGGGCACGGGCCAGGGAGACCCACAGCCTGCGCCACGTTTCGTAGCGGGTATCGGAGGAGAACAGCTCCAGCATGTAGCGGGAGGCGTAGCGGGAAGCCAGCGGACTTTCGTAAGTGCTGCTCATTTTTTACCTCACAATGATGGCGTCGCGCTCGGGACCAACGGAAACATAGCTGATGCGGCAGCCGATCTCTTTTTCGACATACTCGATATAATCACGGGCGGCCTGAGGCAGCTCCTCATAGGTGCGCACCTTGGAGATGTCGCACTTCCAGCCGGGCATGCTGGTCAGCACGGGCTTGGCCTGGGGCAGGTCGGCGGGGAAGGGGAAATCATCGGTCTTTTCGCCGTTCAGCTCATACTGGGCGCAGATCGGGATCTCCTCCATGTAGCTCAGGATGTCCATCTTGGTCAGCGCCACTTCGGTCGCGCCCTGCACACGGCAGCCGTAGCGGGTGGCTACGATGTCGATGGGGCCCACGCGGCGGGGACGGCCGGTGGAGGCGCCGTATTCGCCGCCTTCGGCACGCAGCTTTTCGGCTTCCTCACCAAACCATTCGCAGGTGAAGGGGCCTTCGCCCACGCAGGTGGAATAGGCCTTGACAATGCCCACGGTGCGGTCGATGCGGCTGCCGGGGATGCCGGCGCCCACGCAGGCGTAGCCGCTGTTGGAGGGAGAAGAGGAGGTGTAGGGGTAGATGCCCATGTCGATATCACGCAGGGCGCCCAGCTGCGCCTCAAACAGCATGTTCTTGCCCGCCTTTTCGGCGTCGTAGAGGAACTTGGAGGTGTCGCAGATGAAGGGAGCCAGCTTGGAGCCGAATTCGCCGCACCAGCGCAGCAGGTCATCCAGCTCATAGCCCTTGGCGCCGTACACATTGCGCAGGGTCAGGTTCTTCCACTCCAGAATGGTGGACAGATGATCGCGCAGGTATTCGGGGCGCAGCAGCTCGCCCATCATGACGGTCTTTTTCTGATATTTGTCGCTGTAAACGGGAGCGATGCCGCGCAGGGTGGAGCCGTACTTGCGGTCCTTGAGGCGGCCTTCCTCCAGACCGTCCAGCTCACGGTGATAGGGGAACACCACGCTGGCACGCTCGGAAATTTTGAAGTTTTCGGGGGTGATGGGCACGCCGGCCTTCTGCAGACCGGAGATCTCCTTCCACAGGTCCTCGGGATCGATGACCACGCCGGGGCCCAGCACATTGACAACACCCTTCGAGAAAACGCCGGAGGGGATCAGGTGCAGGGCAAACTTGCCGTACTCGTTGACCACAGTGTGGCCCGCGTTGTTGCCGCCCTGATAGCGGACGACCACGTCATAATCCGCCGCGATCAGATCGACCATGCGGCCCTTGCCTTCATCGCCCCAGTTGATGCCCACGATTGCGCAATTGCTCATGCTGTTTTTCTCCTTAAAAGCCCAAAGGGCTTGATTTTCAAAACCTATCCCATTATAATCGGCTGGAGGCTATAAGTAAAACAGAAATTGCTTATCATAGCCATAAGCTGAACTGATGGGTGATCCAATGAACGCCAAACTGGAGCAATACCGTGTTTTTTGCTGTGTGGCGGAGCAGGGAAGCATCTCTGCCGCGGCCAGGCAGCTGTATCTGTCGCAATCCGCCGTCAGCCAGGATATCCGTGCCCTGGAGGAAAGCCTGGGCACACGCCTGTTTACGCGCATGCCAAAGGGCGTGTCGCTGACCTCGGACGGACAGACGCTCTATGATTATGTGTCCCGTGCCCTTGGGCTGCTGGAGGCGGGTGAAAAGCAGCTGGCCGATACCCGGGAGCTGATGACGGGCGAGATCAGCATCGGCGCCAACGACACGCTGACAAAGTATTACCTGCTGCCCTTTTTGCAGCGTTATCACCGGGAATATCCCGGCGTGCGCATCCGCATCTGCAACGGCACCAGCCACCGCGTGCTGGATATGCTGGAAACAGGGCAGGTCGACCTGGCCTTTGCCACCGCGCCGGAGGAAGCGCATAATTTTGACATGCAGCCCTGCTTTGAAACGCACACCGCGTTTGTGGCGGCGCCCGATTATGACTGTGACTTTGACAAGGCCTATTCGCTGGAGGAGCTGGGGCGGTTTCCGCTCATTCTGCTGGACCGCACCGCCAGCAGCCGGCGTTATCTTTAGCAGCGCTTTCTGGCGGCGGGGCTGACGCTCAAACCCGAGATCGAACTGTCCAGCCATAATCTGCTCATCGCCATTGCCCGCATCGGGCTGGGCGTGGCCTGCGTGACGGAGGAAATGGCGCTGTCCGGCCTGCAAAGAGGCATCATCCGCAAGCTGCGCACGGCGGAGGAGATCCCCGCCCGTCAGGTGGTGCTGTGCGCGCTGCGCTCCGCCAGCCTTTCCGCCGCGGCACAGCGTTTTCGGGAGATCGTCATCAACGGCGAGCAGGCGTGACCACCGTGAATATATAAATAAGGTTAAATGTCTTCGCTGACTGGACAAGCGGTGTGTTTTCATGTATAATCGTGAGAGCCTATGAAAGGATGTACGCCCATGCATTTTTTACTGACCAACGATGACGGTATCGACGCCGTCGGCATCCGCGCGCTGGCGGAAGCCGCCCTCAAAAGGGGCCACAGGGTGACGGTCTGCGCTCCCTCCGAGCAGCAGAGCGCCGCGAGCGCCCGCCTGACGCTGACCCGCCCCCTGACCACCCACAAACGGGAATGGCCGGGTGCCGACGCTTACGCCATTGACGGTACGCCGGTGGACTGCGTGCGTGTCGCTCCCTATCTGGGCGATGCTCCGTATGATTTCTGCCTGTCCGGTGTCAACAACGGTGAAAATGCCGGCACAGCGGCCTATTACAGCGGTACGGTCAATGCCGCCCGCGAGGCGACCATGGCGCATATGAAGAGCATGGCGGTGTCGGTGGATGCGCACGCCTGCCCTGAGGCGCTGCAGCGCACGGCGCAGATGGCGGTCGAGATCGCCGAAAAGTATGCCGATGTTGAGCTGCCGCGCATGTGCGTGATCAATTTCAACACTCCGGCGACGCATCCCGATACGTGGAAGGAGCTCCGGGTCGCTCCCATTTCGGAAGCGTATTTTCTGGACACCTACGAAAAGCGCGTCAGCCCCTACGGCGTGACCTATTTCTGGATGGAATCCGGTCTGAACATCGAGCCCCGTGAGGAGGGGAGCGATCTGTACCTGCTGGAACAGAACCATCCCGTGGTCACGTTCCTGGGCGGCATCAAGGACTTCAACGACACTCTCGGTGCGCAGCTGAAAGGCTGAACGGCATTTCTGCCGACCGGGAGAACGATAATGATACAGAGGCAAATATGCAGGAAACTCAACAGCATGATCTGATCCGGCGCCTGAACAAAAGCGGTGAAAAGCTGAGCAAGGGCCATCGCCGCATTGCCGATTACATTGCTGAACATTACGACAAGGCGGTCTTTATGACCGCTTCCCGTCTGGCGGAGGCGGCGGAGGTGAGCGAGAGCACGGTGGTGCGCTTTGCCATGGCTTTGGGCTATGACGGCTACCCCGAGCTTCAGCGCAACCTGAAGGAGCTGGTGCGCCATCGCCTGACCGCCACGCAGCGGTTTGAAATGAGCGTCGACATTCCGCAGGAGAACGTGCTCAGCACCGTGCTGAGGGAGGATATGCTCAACATCCGCAATACGGTGGAGAGCATTGACGAAAAGACGTTTGAGGAAGCCATCCGCCTGATCGGCGGGGCGCAGCGCGTCTACATTCTGGGCCTGCGCTCGGCGGCGCCGCTGGCGGAGTTTGCCGGCTATTATCTGCATTACATCTTTGACGATGTACGCGTGGTCGCCACCGCCTCCACGGACGTGTTTGAGGCCATTTCCCGCATCCGTCCGCAGGATGTGCTGATCGGCATCAGCTTCCCGCGCTATTCCAACCGTACCCTGGAAGCCATGAGTTATGCCCGCTCCCGCGGGGCGCAGGTCGTGGGTCTGACCGACGGCCCCATGAGCCCGCTGCATGAGGTGTCGGATGTGTGCCTTTCCGCCCGCACCGATATGGCCTCCTTTGTGGACTCGATGGCCGCCCCCATCAGCCTGATCAACGCGCTGATCGTGGCGCTGGGCCTGAAAAACAAGGAACTGCTTGCCAGCCGCTTCCGGCAGCTGGAGGAAGTATGGGATGCGTACAGCATCTACATGAGTGAAGGTAAATGAGCAATCACGTTGTCATTATCGGCGGCGGCGCGGCGGGACTTTCTGCCGCGCTGTTTGCATCCCGCGCGGGGGCCCGTGTGACCCTGCTGGAAAAAAACGAAAAATTCGGCAAAAAGCTTTATATCACCGGCAAAGGCCGCTGCAACATGACCAATGACTGCACGACCGAGGAGTTTCTGGCCAATGTGCCGCGCAATCCGCGCTTTTTGTACTCTTCGCTGCGCTGCCTTTCCCCGCAGGATCTGCAGGCGCTGATGAACAGCCTGGGCTGCCGCACCAAAGTGGAGCGCGGACAGCGGGTCTTTCCCGAAAGCGATCACGCCAGCGATGTCAGCCGCGCCTTTCTGGACGGACTGAAAGGGCAGGGGCTCAAGCTGGGCGTTGAAGTGAAGGAGATCCTTTATGAAAACGGCCGGGCCGCGGGCGTCCGCGTGCAGGACGCGATGGGGGAACGCTGCATTGCCGCCGATGCCGTCATCGTGGCGACGGGCGGCCTGAGTTACCCCGTGACCGGCTCCACCGGCGACGGTTACCGCATGGCGGTACAGGCGGGGCACACACTGCTGCCCTCGGTCCCTTCCCTGGTGCCGCTCAACATCCGTGAGAGCTGGCCGCGTCAATTGATGGGGCTGAGCCTCAAAAATGTGGCGCTTTCCGCCGCGGTGCGGGGCAAAACGCGCTTTGGTGAGCAGGGCGAAATGCTCTTTACCCACTTTGGCATTTCGGGCCCGCTGGTGCTGACGCTCTCCTCTGCCCTGGCGCGGGAGGACTGGAGCAAGGTATCGCTGTCCCTGGACATGAAGCCCGCCCTTTCCGAAAAGCAGCTGGACGACCGCCTGCTGCGGGAGTTTGCCGCCAATCCCCGCCGTCAGCTGCAAAACGTGCTGCCGGCCCTGCTGCCCGCGCGCATGGCGGAAATTTTTCCCGCTCTGTGCGATCTGGACGGTCATACGGGCGTGTCGCAGATCAGCGCGGCGCAGCGCCAGCAGCTGGTCAGAATGCTCAAGGCCCTGCCGATGAGCGTTGCCTCTCCCCGCGGGTTTGAAGAAGCCATCATTACCTGCGGCGGCGTGCAGGTGAAGGAGATCGACCCCTCCACCATGATGAGCCGCAAGATGCCCGGCCTTTTCTTTGCCGGCGAGGTCATGGATGTGGACGCCTATACGGGCGGCTTCAACCTTCAAATTGCCTTTTCCACCGGCGCGCTGGCTGGAAATGCCGCCGCCCAATTTCAGCCCTGAATCCAACGGAAGGATCGTAAACCGACATGCAATACATCGTACTGGACCTGGAATGGAACCAGCCGCTTTCCTTCAACAGCTCCGCTTACCGTACTTCGGGCGGCAAGCTGATCTTTGAAATGATCCAGATCGGCGCTGTCCGTCTGGATGAAAACCTTGAAATTGCCGACAGCTTCAATCAGCTGATCCAGCCGACCCAATATGTAAAGCTCCATCCGCGCATCCGCCGCATCACCGGCATCGAGCAGGAGGATGTGTGCGACGCTCCGCTGTTTCTGGAGGCGGCGGAACGTTTTTCCGCCTGGTGCGGGGAGGATGCCGTGCTGCTCACCTGGGGCGGCGATGATGTTTCGGTCTTTCAGCAGAATGTCAATTTCTTCGGCTGCAAGGCGCCGTTTCCCAAAATGTATGACCTGCAGAAGCTGTACGGTGAGCTGGTCAAGGGCGAGGATGCCCGTCTGGGACTCAAGGCCGCTTTGGAGCATTTTGCGATCGAGCCCGATCCCGAGCGGCCCTTCCATAACGCCGTGAACGACGCGTACTATACGGCGCTGGTGTTCAAAAAATGCCCCGATCCCGCCGCTGTGCTGCGCTTCAAGCAGGAGCCCAAGACCCTGCGCCATGAAAAGCATGAACGCCGTACCGGCAAGGTCGATACCCTGCGGGTGCGCGGTCTCAATGACGCCCTGCGCGGCAAGCACGCGCAGAATCCGCCCTGCCCCGTGTGCGGACGCCGCTGCCAGCTGGCGGCGGGCTATGTCATCATGCCCGACAACAGCCGTCAGGCGCTGTCCACCTGCACCGATCACGGTCTGTTCTTTGTGCGCTGCCGCTATCAGAAGGGCGAAAACAACCGCCGTGAGCTGGTGCGTACCTGCACGCTGAGCGAGGAGCAGAGCCCGGCTTATATTTCCACCAAGCTGCTGCAGTGGAACAACAAGCTGGCGGCGCAGACCGAAAAAGAGGAAGCAAAAGCATGATGACCGTCACCTGCGAAGGACGCAGCCTCTCCTTTGAAAGACCTGTCACCGTGGCACAAGCGCTTGGGGCTTTTGAGCTGAACGAAACAGAGCCGTTCCTCGGCGCTTTTGTGGCAGGCAAGGTACGGGGATTGAAGGACATGGTGGAAAAAGACGCTGTGCTTCGCCCTATCACCTTCCGCGATGAGGAAGGCCGCCGCATTTACGAGCGCTCGCTGCGCTTTATCCTGCTGATGGCGGTGCGCCGCTGTTTTCCCGATGCCCGGGTGCGCATTGAGCATTCCATCGGCTACGGGCTGTATTTCAACCTGCAGGATCGCCGTGTGCTGCAGGCGGACGCACAGCTGATCGAGCAGAACATGCGCCGCATCGTGGAGGAAGACCTGCCCTTTGCACGCACCCGCTGGACCAAGCAGCAGGCGGTGGATTATTTTACCGCGCTGGGCTGGAAGGACAAGGCGGAGCTGCTGCGCTATCGGCCGTTTGACTTTTTTACCATTTATCAGTGCGATGACCTGTGCGAGTATTTTTACGGCGCGATGCTGCCCTCCACGGGCATGACGCGCGCGTTCTCCATCCGTTTTCACCCGCCGGGGCTGATTTTGCAGATGCCCTCGCCGGCAGATCCCACGGTGCCCGCGCCCTATGTATCGCGCCCCAAGCACATGGCGACTTTTTATGAGTCCAATGCCTGGTGCAAGGTGCTGGAGTGCCGCAATGCCGCCGACCTGAACGGCATGATCGCGGGGGGCGGCATCCGCGAGTTCATTCGTGTCAACGAAGCGCTGCATGACAAGTCGCTGGCCGGCATTGCCGAGGATATTTACAACATGAATTCCCGGGCGGTGTTTGTGGCGGGACCCTCCAGCAGCGGCAAGACCACCACGGCCAACCGCCTGAAGGTGCATCTGCGCACCCTGGGACGGCAGCCGATGATCATCTCGATGGATAACTTCTATCTGCCCAATGATCAAAAGCCGCTGGATGAAGAGGGAAAACCGGATTATGAGTCGCTTTACGCGCTGGATATTCCGCTGTTCCGTCAGTGCATGCGCGACCTGCTGGACGGTAAACGCGTGCAGCTGCCCCTGTATGATTTCCAAGCCGGCGGACGGTCCGAGGAAACGCTGCCCATGGAGCTGCACGATAACCAGATGCTGATCGTGGAGGGTATTCATGGCCTCAACCCCGCGCTGCATGAGGGCTTTGACCGCAGCGAGATCTGCAAGTTCTATCTTTCCGAGCTGACCTGCCTGAACCTGGATGACCACAACCGCATCCGTACCACAGACGCGCGTCTGCTCAGGCGTGTGGTGCGTGACTATCTGACCCGCGGCGCCAGCCCCGAAAGGACGCTTTCCATGTGGAAGAGCGTACGCGCCGGCGAGGAGAAATGGATCTTCCCCTATCAGGAGCAGGCGGATGTGATCTTCAA
>JAZRWA010000080.1:0-2167 GCA_045599485.1 Clostridia bacterium
TGACAGCTTCCGGCGGCCCCTTCCGGGAGATGAGCGCGGAGGAATTGCAGCATGTGACGTTGGAACAGGCACTGAGGCATCCCAACTGGAGCATGGGCGCTAAAATTACCGTGGATTCTGCTTCCATGTTCAACAAGGCGCTGGAGGTGATCGAGGCACGCTGGCTGT
The DNA here is from genome assembly GCA_045599485.1 of Clostridia bacterium. Taxonomy (GTDB): domain Bacteria; phylum Bacillota; class Clostridia; order Christensenellales; family Aristaeellaceae; genus SFMI01. The sequence continues at coordinate 169 of JAZRWA010000080.1, forward strand.
TCAACGCAAGACCGGAGCAGATCCATGTGCTGATCCATCCCCAGAGCATTGTGCATTCCATGGTGGAGTTTGCGGACGGCGCTGTGATGGCACAGCTGGGCGCGCCTGACATGCGTGTTCCCATCGCCTATGCGATGGCGTATCCCGAACGCATTGAAACGGCTGCCCCGAGGGCGGATTTTGCCGCTATCGGTGCCTGCACCTTTTATGAAGTGGACCCCGAGCGCTTTCCGGCGGTGGGGTTGGCGTACGCGGCCATCCGTGCCGGCGGCGCTGCCTGCTGCATGCTCAACGCCGCCAATGAGGAGGCCAACGCGGCCTTCCGTGCCGGCGGCATCCGCTTTACCGACATCGGTGCGGTGGTGAATGAGACGCTCTCCCGCGTGGGCAACATGCCGGCGGACAGCCTGGAGGCGGTCTATCTGGCCGATGAAAAGGCACGGCGGATGGCACGGCAGATTTTGAATTCCATGACCTGATAACGGAGGAAGCATGTCCGGTATTTTGTATGTGCTGGCGGCACTGCTGCTGCTTGGCATTATGATCAGCATTCACGAGGCGGGGCACTTTGCGGCGGCAAGAGCCTGCGGCATTGCCGTAAAGGCGTTCAGCATTGGTTTCGGGCCAAAAATCTGGGGCCGTACCGGCAAAAACGGCACGGTGTATACGCTCCGCGCCATTCCATGCGGCGGTTTCTGCGCCTTTTACGGTGAGGATGATTTGGACGGCAAGGCGGACGGCGATCCCCGCGCGCTGACGCGTCAGGCAGCGTGGAAACGGCTGATCACCATTGCGGCGGGCCCACTGATGAATTTTGTACTGGCCTTTGTGGCAGCGCTGTGCTTCTTCGTCGTACAGGGACTGCCCTACGCGGGAGAAGGGTTGGAGGCGCAGGTGGTCTCGGTCACGGCGGATTCTCCGGCGGAGAAGGGCGGACTCAAGGCCGGGGATGTCATCCTGAAAACGGGCGGTACGGAAATCAAGGATACCGAAAGCCTGTTTCCCGGCTACAGCGCCGAGAAGGGCGCCGTGGCCCTGGAGGTGCGGCGCGGCGGCAAGGTGCTGGAGCTGCAGGTGACACCCGATTATATCAGCACCGAGAACCGGTATATGGTGGGCGTGACGATTCAGTATGCTTATCCGATCCAATGGATGCGTGCGGACTTTGGCACAACGCTGCGGCACAGCTGGAACGTGTGTGTGGACGCCGCCGGGGCGGTGCTGACGACGCTGAAAAACCTGGTTTCCACCGGCGAGGGGGCGGATCAGATCTCCGGTCCGGTGGGCGCCGTTTCGGTGATCGCCCAGCAGACGGCGGAATACAGCCTGATCGGTTATATTGAAATGATGATCGTGCTGTCCATCAATCTGGGATTGATGAACCTGCTGCCCATTCCCGGTCTGGACGGCAGCCGCATCTGGTTTGTGGCGTTTGAAATGATCTTCCGCCGCCCGGTCAACCGCAAGGTGGAGGCGTGGATCCACACCATCGGCATGCTGCTTCTGATGGCGCTGATGCTGTTTTTGACTTTCCGTGATATTCTGAATCTGTTCTGAGGTTGATTATGATGAAAACACGCGCAATGAAAATCGGCAATCTGGATATCGGCGGCGGCAGCCGCGTGCTGGTGCAGTCGATGACCAACACCGATACCCGCAATGTGGCGGACACGCTGGAACAGATCCGCGCGCTGGCGGCGGCAGGGTGCGACCTGGTGCGCATTTCCGTTTTTGATGAGGAGTGCGTACGTGCCGTGCGTGATCTGGTGGACCAAAGCCCTGTGCCGCTAGTGGCGGATATTCATTTTGATCACCGCCTGGCCATCGGCGCGGTGGAAAACGGCATTGCCAAGCTGCGCATCAACCCCGGCAATATCGGCGGTGACGAAAATGTGCGCCGTGTGGCGGATGCCGCCCGGATGCACCACGTGCCCATCCGCATCGGCGTGAACGCCGGCTCGCTGGAAAAGGACATTGTGGAACGGGACGGCGGACGCAC
>JAZRWA010000081.1:0-24372 GCA_045599485.1 Clostridia bacterium
GCCGATACCTCCGACTTGCTGGTCAACTGGGAATTGAAGGACTGGGAGTGCGACTGCGGCCGGGAGTTTGCCTTCAAAAGTGCCGATGGTCTGCTGGCGGGCATCCGCAAGTATCATTTGGAGGACCGCAGCATGCTGAACAGCTTTTCCTCCTCCGTGCTGGAATATGTGTGGAAACAGTCAAAGGGCAGCATGAGCATTCACGGTCAGGGCGTGTACCCGACCAGCAAGATGCGTGACATCGCCCTTTTTGCCCCCAAGACCTATTGGGACTGGGCCTGCATGTACGGCCCCTCCGGCACGCCCAAGCGCCTGCCCGAAAAGGTGAGCTACGATAACTGCATCGCCCAGGGCATCATTCCCTGCGTGTGCATTCCCGACACGCTGGAAAACTACCGTCAGGCCATTGAGTTTGGCTGCCGCATGTTTACCAGCGACGACCCCGAGCAGGGCCTCCAGAACCTGCGCGAGCTGGGCGAGAGAGAATAACGCCGCGGCTTGACAGGGGCGGCGGACGGCACTATAATTTGAGCGTTTATTCAAATGAAAGAAGGGGAGACGCATGGAGAACGAAACGATGACGGGGCTTGGCGAAAACGAGGCGCCGATGTGCGGCTATCTGTGCGTCCACCCCGACACCATCGACAGCGTGCGCCGCACCCTGCCCGATGATGATACCCTGCTCAATGTCAGCGAGCTGTTCAAGGTGCTGGGCGACAGCACGCGCATGAAGATCCTGTTTGTGCTGCTGGTCAGTGAGATGTGCGTGTGCGACCTGTCCCAGATGCTCGGCATGAGCATATCGGCCATTTCGCATCAGCTGCGCATCCTGCGGCAGGCACAGCTGGTCACCTTCCGCCGGGAGGGAAAAACGGTGTTTTACGCCCTGGCGGATGAGCATGTGCGTACGCTGCTCAGCCAGGGCATTGAGCACGTGCAGGAATAAACCTTGTACAAACAGGGACTGCATGTTATAATAAATACCAAATCATCTATGGAGGAGAAACGACAATGGAAAGACCGAACGCGTGGAAAACTTATGACGCCCAGGCACTGGAAGCGCTGGAAAAGTACAGTGCTGAATACCGCTCTTATCTGGATAACGGCAAGACCGAACGCGAGTGCGTGACCGAGACCGTGGCCATGGCCAAGGAACACGGCTATACCGATCTGGCGGATGCCGTCAAGGCCGGCAAAAAGCTGGTGCCCGGCGATAAAGTATATGTCAACTGCATGGGCAAGGCCCTGATGCTGTTCCACATCGGCACCGCGCCGCTGGAAAAGGGCATCAACATTGTGGGCAGCCACATCGATTCTCCCCGCATGGACCTGAAGCAGAACCCCTTCTATGAGGATACCGATATCGCTTATGCAGACACGCATTACTACGGCGGCATCAAAAAGTATCAGTGGGTCGCCCGCGCGCTGGCGCTGCATGGCGTGGTGGTCAAAAAGGACGGCACCACCGTGCAGGTGGTCATCGGTGAAAAGGACGATGATCCCGTGGTGGGCATCTCCGATCTGCTGCCGCATCTGGGCGCCGATCAGATGAAGAAGACCCTGGCCGAAGGCATCGACGGCGAAGGTCTGGATGTGATGGTGTGCGGCAAGCCCCTTGAAGGCGAAGAGAAGGAGGCTGTCAAGGCAGGCCTGCTCAAGATCCTCAAGGAGACCTACGGCATCGAGGAGGAGGATATGCTCTCCGCCGAGATCGAAGTGGTGCCCGCCGGCAAGACCCGTGATTACGGCCTCGACCGCAGCATGCTGCTGGGCTATGGCCATGATGACCGCGTGTGCGCCTATGCCTCTGTGGCCGCTCAGTTTGAGCTGCCTGCCGTGCCCGCCTACACCTGCTGCTGCCTGCTGGCCGACAAGGAAGAGATCGGCAGCGTCGGTGCTACCGGTATGCGTGCCCATTACTTTGAGAACGCCGTGGCCGAGCTGATCAACCTGACTTATGACAGCTACAGCGAGCTGCTTGTGCGCCGTGCGCTGGCTGCCTGCCGTATGCTGAGCTGCGACGTCAGCGCGGGCTATGATCCGCTGTACGCCCATGCCTTTGAAAAGAAGAACGCCGCCATTCTGGGCCGCGGCGTGTGCTACAACAAGTTTACCGGCAGCCGCGGCAAGTCCGGCTCCAATGACGCCAATGCCGAGTTCCTGGGCCGCCTGCGCACCATCATGGACAACAACAATGTGTGCTGGCAGACGGCCGAGCTGGGCCGCGTCGACGTGGGTGGCGGCGGCACCATCGCTTACATCTGCGCCCTGTACGGCATGGAAGTGGTGGACAGCGGCGTGGCCGTGCTGTCCATGCATGCTCCCCAGGAGATCATCAGCAAGGCGGACCTGTACGAGGCCATCAAGGCTTACAAGGCCTTCATGATCGAGGGCTGAAAATAACCCGGTAAGGGAAAGGACAACAAAACAATGAACAAGAATCCCATTGTACTGGTGGTAATGGACGGAGTCGGCAAGACCGACAAGGACGTGGGCGGCGGCAACATGGTGCTGCATGCCAGCACCCCCACTTTGGACAAGATGATGGCGATGTACCCCAACACCGCCATTCAGGCGCACGGCACCGCCGTGGGTCTGGCTTCCGATGACGATATGGGCAACAGCGAAGTGGGCCACAACGCCCTTGGCTGCGGCCAGATCTACGCCCAGGGCTCCAAGCTGGTCAACGAGTCCATCCAGAGCGGTCTGCTGTTTGAAAGCGACACCTGGAAGGAGCTGACCGGCAACTGTGTCAAAAACAACTCCACCCTGCACCTGATCGGTCTTCTGTCCGACGGCAACGTGCACAGCAACATCCACCATCTGGAGGCGCTGATCAAGAATGCCAAGGAACAGGGCGTCAAGCAGGTGCGCGTGCATGCGCTGCTGGATGGCCGCGATGTGCCCGCCACCTCCGCGCTGCAGTATGTGGACGAGATCGAAGAGTGCATGGCCGCCCTCAATGACGGCGATTTCCATGCTTGCATTGCCTCCGGCGGCGGCCGCATGAAGATCACCATGGACCGCTATCAGGCCAACTGGGCCATGGTCAAGGCCGGCTGGGACATTCATGTGCACGGCGAGGGCCGTCAGTTTGCCTCTGCCCGCGAAGCGGTGGAGACCTACCGTGCCGAGACCGGCGCCATCGACCAGGATCTGCCGGCATTTGTTATCGCCAAGGACGGCAAGCCCGTGGGCACCATTGAGGATAACGACAGCGTGGTGCTGTTCAACTTCCGCGGCGACCGCGCGCTGGAGCTTTCGATGGCGTTTGACAATGCCGACTTTGACGCCTTTGACCGCGGCCGCAACCCCAAGGTGCTGTACGCCGGCATGCTGCAGTATGACGGCGACCTGAAGCTGCCTGCCCGCTATCTGGTCAATCCGCCCGCCATCCGCAACACCATGAGCGAGCTGATGGTCAAGAACGGCATCAGCGAGTATGCCGTGTCCGAAACGCAGAAGTATGGCCATGTGACCTATTTCTGGAACGGCAACCGCTCCGAAAAGTTTGATGAGCAGCTGGAGACCTTTGAAGAGGTGCCCTCCGATGTGCGCTCCTTTGACGAGGCGCCGTGGATGAAGGCCGCCGAGGTGACCGACAAGGTGATCGCCGCCATTGAAAGCGGCAAGTATGATTTCATCCGCTGCAACTATCCCAACGGCGATATGGTGGGCCATACCGGCAACCTGGATGCCACCCGCATCGGCGTGGAGAGCGTCGATCTGCAGCTGGCGCGCGTGTGGAAGAGCTGCCAGGAAAAGGGCTACACCCTGCTGGTGACGGCCGACCACGGCAATGCCGATGAGATGCTGCAGGCCAACAAGAAGGGCGAGATGCAGCCCAAGACGGCGCACAGCCTGAACCCCGTGCCCTTCATCGTGTGCGATGAGAGCAGGAAGCTCAAGGACGGCGCGTTCGGCCTGGCCAATGTGGCGCCCACCGTGGCGCAGCTGATGGGCCTGGAAGCGCCTGCCTGCTGGCTCGAGGGCATGATCGTGGAGTAACGAGGATGAACGAACGGAGACAATTTGGGAACCACCCTTTTTGAAGCCAAAAAGGGCGGTTCCCAAGCCCTCCGCGAAAAAGCAGTTTAACTGCATAGAATAACACCCTTGCTTTGATGTCGGTTCACCTTCATCATTGCAAGGGTGTTATGCTGTTGACATAGATTTGCCCTTTCTCGGAGGGGGTAAAAGGGGGAACCATGCTTTCGGGCTCCGAAAGCGTGGTTCCCCCTTAAAAACCTTATCGTTCGCTGTCGATTACACGCAGCCCTGAGCCATCATGGCGGTAGCAACCTTCAGGAAGCCCGCAATGTTGGCGCCGGAAACGTAGTCGCCCTCGGTGGCATACTCCTTGGCGGCGGCGTCGCACTGGGCAAAGATGTTTTCCATAATGCCCTTCAGCTTGGCGTCGACCTCTTCGAAGGTCCAGCTCATGCGCATGCTGTTCTGGCTCATTTCCAGAGCGGAGGTGGCCACGCCGCCGGCATTGGCCGCCTTGGCGGGGGCAAAGAGCACGCCGGCCTTCTGGAAGGCAGCCACAGCCTCCAGGGTGGAGGGCATGTTGGCGCCCTCGCCCACGGCGATGACACCGTTGGCGATCAGGGCCTTGGCGGATTCTTCGTTGATCTCGTTCTGGGTGGCGCAGGGCAGGGCGATGTCGCACTTGATGGTCCAGATGCCGCTGCAGCCCACGGTGTAGGTGGAGCCGTCATTGGCACGGGCGGGATACTCGCTGATGCGGCCGCGCTCGACCTCTTTGATCTGCTTGACAACATCCAGGTTGATGCCGTTGGGGGCGTAGATATAGCCGTTGGAATCGCTCATGGCGATGACCTTGGCGCCCAGCTCGGTGGCCTTCTTGCAGGCGTAGATGGCCACGTTGCCGGAACCGGAAATGACCACGTTCTTGCCCACAAAGGTCTGGTTGTTGGCCTTCAGCATGGCGTCGACGAAGTAGCACAGACCAAAGCCGGTGGCTTCGGTGCGGGCCAGGGAGCCGCCGTAGGTGAGGCCCTTGCCGGTCAGCACGCCTTCGTACAGGTCGGTGATGCGCTTGTACTGGCCGTACAGGTAGCCGATCTCGCGGCCGCCCACGCCGATATCGCCGGCGGGAACGTCCTCATCCTTGCCGATGTACTTGTACAGCTCGGTCATGAAGCTCTGGCAGAAGCGCATGACTTCGTTATCGCTCTTGCCCTTGGGGTCAAAGTCGCTGCCGCCCTTGCCGCCGCCGATGGGCAGGGTGGTCAGGGAGTTCTTCAAAATCTGCTCCAGACCCAGGAACTTGATGATGGACAGGTTGACGGAGGGATGCAGGCGCAGGCCGCCCTTGTAGGGGCCGATGGCGCTGTTGAACTGCACGCGGTAGCCGCGGTTGACCTGCACATTGCCGTTGTCATCGATCCACGGCACGCGGAAGATGATCACGCGCTCGGGCTCGACAAAGCGGTCCAGCAGACCGGCCTTTTCATACTCGGGGTGCTTATCGAAAACGGGAGAAATGGTGGCCAGGATCTCTTTGGCGGCCTGAAGGAATTCCTTCTGGTCGGCATTGCGGGCGCACAGCCCGTCATATACACGCTGAACATACGAATTCATGGGCGGAAGCCTCCTTCGAAAAATTACATGTATAACAGTATAGCACAAACTGAAGAAATGAGACTGTTTTTTGAATGTTTTTTGCGTTAATCGCGGCCGAACGCGCGGCAAAGCGCGGCAGACAGCTTCTTTCCTGGCGGCAGCAGGGCCTGCAGCGCCTCAAAGCAGCGGATGGCGGATTGCACCTCGGAGGGCTGCACCGGCACGCGCCCGTAGCGGTGACGGCTGACGGCAGCGGCGACCGCGGTCAGGTCGGGACCAAGCGCCGCTTCGACCCGGCGGGCAAACTCCAGGGGCGTTTCTCCGCCCTGCGGCGTGAAGCCCAGACGGCGGCAGCTGCCGAGGATGGCAGTGTAGAGCAGCATCAGTGCGCCTTCGGCGGTCTTTTGCCGGCGGGCCCGGGCGACCGGGTCGGTGTCACGGATGCGCCTGGCCAAAAGCAGAAGCAGCAGGATCAGCAAAAGCAGCAGCAGCCACAACAGCCCCGATGGCCGGTCGGGACCGGAAGGGTCATCCTTCGGCGGCTCGGGCTCGGGCGAGGGCGACGGCTCTCCCTGCGGCTCGGGCGAGGGGGTGGGTGTGTTTTCGGGTACCTGCTGCGGCTCGGGTGTGGGCGTTTGCTGCGGTTCCGCGGAAGGCGAGGGCGAGGGCGACGGGGAAGGGGAGGGGGACGGTGAGGGCGCGGCAGGGTTCTCGGGCGGACGGTTGTTTCCGCGGCTCTCCTCATGCCCGGGTGTGGCGTCAAAGACGACCCAGCCCACGCCGTTCAGATACACCTCGGTCCACGCGTGGGCGTTTTCGCCGGTCAGCACGCCGTTTTCCGCGCTGTAATAGCCCTCCACATAGCGGGCGGGCAGCCCTGCCATGCGGCAAAGCACCGTCATGGCGGAGGCAAAGTATGTGCAGTAGCCCTTCTGCTAACGCAGCAGGAACCAGGCGACAAAATCGGCATCGGGCAGCGGGGTGGACACCTCCAGGGAATAAGGATAGGTCGTGCGCAGATAGTCGCGCAGTGCCACTGCCTTTTGCCACGGCCCCGCACAGCCCGCCGTGACCCGGTTGGCGATGGCGTAAATTTCGGGCTGCATGTGCGCCGGAATGGACAGGTAGTGGGCGCGCACCTCGGCATAATGCTCATCCTGCGCGCCGGCGTTGAGCTGCGCCAGCTCCTCCACCGCGGCGTCATCGGAGGTGAGCAGGACGGCGGTCAGGGTGTAGGTGTCGCCCGCCTTGAGGTCGCGGGTCAGGAACAGCTCGGTGCCTGTGTTGAAATAGGCGATCATATCCTCCCCGAGCGACAGCGAGCGCAGGCGCTGCGGCACAAACAGCGTGCTGGTACGGTCGGCCAGCATCGTGACGGTCAGCGTGTTTTCGGGAAGCGTGCCCTCCATGGGCAGGCTCATGTCAAACAGGCTGCTGCGAAGATTGCGGGAGGTGGGCAGGTGCCAGGCGTAGCGGGCGGCGGACAGCGAATCATACCACATCTGCCCGGTGTAACGGTCCATCACCGTGCCGCGCAGATAGATGGCGCTTTCGGCACCGCTGACGGACAGGACAGCGCCCTCGGCAGGCTGCGGCCGCCCGCCCAGATGCTCGCCGGTCAGCGGCATCCAACCCTCGCTTTCCAGTGAAAAGCGTGTGCGCTCGCCCTGAAAATAAAAGTAATCCGACAGCTTTTTGACCAGCTCATCCGCCTTGTCGGACAGCTGATCGTTTTTGGTGCCCTCGGGCGGGGCGATCAGACAGGCGCAGAGGAGCAGCAGCACCGCCGCTGGCAAAAGCCGCAGCAGGTGCCGGGCCGTGGCGCGCTCTTTGGGATGGCTGAACGCTGCCGCCAGCAGCAGACCGGGCAGGGCGGGCAGAAGCAGAAGCAGCGATTCGTGCAGACCGGTCACCCACGCCACCGCCGCCGAAAGACCGGTCAGCAGGCAGGGCAGAAAGAAGGATTCGGCACTGATGAACAGCAGGGATACGGCGGACAAAAACACGGCAAACAGCACGGTCAGCGGCGCGGCGTATACCAGCACCATGCCGCCGTCGCCATGCACAAGCAGCGCCAGCGCGCGGAGGGCACTGACCAGCATGGGGTACAGCCCGCGCCTCTGCAGCCCCATCAACACCTCATAACCAAGGAAGAGAACGGGCGGAACAAAGCGCAGCAGGGCGATGCGGCGCGGCAGCGCCTGGCTGAGATAAAACAGCAGCGTCAGCGCGTGAAAGATCGTGACCGAAAGGACAAACAGCCTTTGCTGATGAAATCCGGGCAGCGACAGCAGCGGCAGACCAACGCCCGTGGTGATGAGCAGCGAAGCGAGCAGGACGGTCAATTGCGCACCGCGCAGGCGGCGAAGAACGGCGTCAAGCAGGCGTGACATAACACACCTCCGAACCGCTCTATAACAGATGCGAAATGCAATCCCGGTCCGCCTCCTCGGGGGAGAAGGTGATCAGGTAAACGCGCACATTGGGCCCCATGCGGCGGATGTCGCGGACGGCATCGCTGAGCAGGGCACCAAGGCGTGTGGTAATGATGATGACGGCGCCGACCGATACGGCGGCACGGGCTTCCATGAGCAGTACCCGTCCGAAATCCTGCGGGGAGGAAAAGGTAAGGTGGGCAAGCAGGGTGCTCAGCCCTTCGGTGCTGCCCGAGGGGGCGGCGCGGAACTCGGCCACGTGCTCATCATAAAAGGGCATGCGCACGGGCGATTGATGGGACAGCTGGATCTCCGCGGCGGACAGCGCCGTCTCGGTCAGCACATCGCGCAAACACAGCGCGCTCTCGCCCTCTGCCGCGGGGGCGGAGCAGTCGGTCAGGATGAGGGTGCCGGGCGGGGCCGGCGTTTCAAAGCTGCGCACGATGAGCTCGCCGCGGCAGGCGCTCAGCTTCCAGTGGATGCGCTTGAGGGGGTCGCCGCTGCGCCAGGCGCGGGTGCTGTCGGGGTAGGAGGCATCCTCGGCGGCGGTGAGCCCGCGGGCGGAACCGTCGTCACTGCCGGCATATTCCAGGTTCATGGCTTCAAAGGGGCGGGGCAGCACCAGCATTTCTCCGCTTGCGGCCGCAAGGCGGACACGGCAGCGGAACAGGTGCAAGGGGTCGCTGCAGGCGGCGGAAAGGATCGACAGGCGGCGGCAGCCGACATGGTCGCCGGGCAGGTCGATGGTCAGCTCGGGGCGGCGGGCAGAGCGGCAGACAAAGGCGTGCAGAAAGCGCTGCTCCCCGAAGCGGCAATCCAGCGCCCAGCTCATGGGCGTCAGGTAGGAATGGTGATAAAAGCGCACTGCCGGCGAAAAGCTGCCGCCGCGGAGGACGCGCTGTTCGGCAGGATCGACCTCGCACCGCAGCGTCAGGCGCAGCAGCAGCAGACCCAGTCCGTTGTACAAAAGCGTCAGCACGGCAAAAACGGCCGCGATATAAAAGAATCGCGCGCCGGAGGCCAGCCCGAACAAAAGTGACATCAGGCCGGTCAGCAGGAAGAAAAAGCCGCGGGCCGTCATTTGAGGCGCATGGGGACGGGCACGGAGGAAAGCAGGGCGGACAGGATGCCGTCGGCGGTCTGCCCCTTCATGCGGGCTTCGGGCGACAGCACCAGACGGTGCGCCAGCACCGGCACCGCCATGAGCTTGACATCCTCGGGCAGCACATAATCGCGCCCCGAGAGCAGGGCACAGCCCTGCGAGGCACGCAGCAGCGCGATGGAGCCGCGGGGCGAGGCGCCCAGCGTCAGCAGGGGATGGCTGCGGGTGGCGGCGGACAGCTGCGCCACATAGGCGCGGATCTACGGCGCGGTGTAGACATCGCCCACGGCCTGCTGCATGGACAGCACATCCTCGGCGGTGCAGACGGGCTGCAGCGCGCCGAGCGGCACACTGCGCCCGGTGTAGCGCTCCAGAATGTCCATCTCCTCTTCCAGCGTGGGGTAACCCATGCTGATGCGCAGAAAGAAACGGTCCATCTGCGCCTCGGGCAGGGGGTAGGTGCCGACAAAATCAACGGGGTTCTGCGTGGCCAGCACCATAAAGGGCGCGGGCAGGGGGTGCGTGACGCCGTCCACCGTCACCTGACGCTCCTCCATCACCTCCAGCAGGCTGGACTGTGTTTTGGGCGAGGTACGGTTGATCTCATCCGCCAGCACGATCTGGCTCATGACGGCACCAGGGCGGAATTCCATCTGCCCCGTGGTCAGCGACGGCATGGTAAAGCCCGTGATGTCGCTGGGCATCACGTCGGGTGTAAACTGAATGCGCTTGAACGAACAGGAAAGCGAACGCGCCAGCGCGGCCACCATGGTGGTCTTGCCCACACCGGGCACATCCTCGATCAGCACATGACCGCGGCAGATGAGGGCGATGAGCGCCAGATGGATGGCCTCATCCTTGCCGACGATGACGCGGCCGATGTTTTTGGAAAGGGCGGAAACCAGGGTCAGAAGGCTGTCTTTCAGCATGGGAAACTCCTTTGACTTTGGGAGAATATCCATCATATTATACCCAATAAACGGCGTGAACGCAACGAAGGCGGCAATTGTTTACATTCATCTGTATGCCTTTGGACCGTCCCTCCACAGTATTTGGTGTAGTGACAACGGACGGTCTTCATGCTATAATATTATGGTATAAAGGGAGGTTTGTCCATGCTGCGAGTTGCCAACATTTCGGTGCCCCTGTGCCGGGACGCGGACAGGCGGGCTTTTGAGCTTGCCCTCAAAAAGCTGCGTCTTCCCGAAGAGAGGGTAACGGAATGGCATGTGAGCAAAAAAAGCGTGGACGCCCGGGACAAGTCGAAGCTGTGCTTTGTGTACGCCATCGACCTTGCCGTTGAAAAGGAAGAGGCCCTCCTCACACGTCTGAAACCCGGCATCGCCGCCAAGGCGCCCGAATCACAGCCCCTGTGCTGTGAGAAGGCGACCCCCAAAGCACACCGCCCCGTGGTGGTGGGGCTGGGACCGTGCGGGCTGTTTGCCGCCCTGTATCTGGCGCGGGCAGGGCTTCGCCCGATCTGCCTGGAAAGAGGGCAGCGGGTGGAGGAAAGAAAAAAGAGCGTGCAGCGGTTTTTTGCCGACGGCACGCTGGATCCCGAAAGCAATGTGCAGTTTGGCGAGGGCGGCGCGGGCGCTTTTTCCGACGGCAAGCTGACGACCGGCATCAAGGATGCCGCCTGCCGTCAGGTGCTGGAGGAGCTGGTGCGCCACGGCGCGCCCGATAACATTTTGTATGAGGCGCATCCCCATGTGGGCACCGACCGCCTGCCCGGCGCGGTGGCGGCCATCCGCGAGGAGATCCTTGCCCTGGGCGGCGAGGTGCGCTTTGAAACAAAACTGCTGGGACTGATCTCCGAAAACGGCCGTCTGCGCGCCCTGCGTGTGACGGACGGCAGCACTGAAACCGAATTGCCCTGCGACAGCGTCATTCTGGCATTGGGGCACAGCGCCCGCGACACCGTGCGGCAATTGTATGCCGACGGTCTGCGCATGGAGCAGAAGCCCTTTTCCGTGGGCGTGCGCGCGGAGCATCCGCAGGCGCTGGTCAACCGCTCGCAGTACGGCAAAGCCGCCGACAGCGGACTGCTGGGCGCGGCGGAATACCATATCCATGTTAAATTGCCCGATGGACGTGGCGTGTACTCCTTCTGCATGTGTCCCGGCGGTCAGGTGATCGCCGCGGCCAGCGAGGAAGGCGGCGTGTGCACCAACGGTATGAGCGTGTTTGCCCGTGACGGCGAAAACGCCAACGCCGCCCTGCTGGTGGATGTGCGTACGGAGGATTTTCCCTCTAAGCATCCGCTCGCGGGCATGGAGATGCAGCGCGAATGGGAGCACAGGGCGTTTATCGCGGGCGGAGGCAATTACCGTGCCCCGGCGCAGCGCATGGAGGACTTTTTGAACCGCCGTCCCAGCACCCATGGCGGCCCGGTGCAGCCGAGCTATCGCCCGGGCGTGACGTGGACCGATCTGGACGAGGTGCTGCCTGCCTTCGCGGCGGAAAGCCTGCGGGCGGGCATCCCGCTGCTCAAAAGGCAGCTGCACTGCATTGACCTGCCCGACGCCGTGCTGACGGGCATTGAGGCACGCTCCTCCAGCCCCGTGCGCATCCCGAGGGATGAGACGCTGCAATCCACGGTGCGCGGCGTGTTCCCCGCCGGGGAGGGCGCCGGCTATGCGGGCGGCATCATGAGCGCGGCCGTGGACGGCCTGCGCGCCGCCAAAGCCCTGATCCAAAATGATTGAAAAAAGGAGGAAAGACCATGCAGAATAACCCGCAGGAAAACCGTTATACCAAAAAAGGCTACGTGGAGCTGACCTCCTCTTATTCCGCCGCGCCGCGGCAGCCGCAGCGCCCCGCACAAAATAATCCGTACCAACAGCCGGTACAGAACAATCCATATCAGCAGCCTGCGCAGGGCAACCCGTATCAGCAGTCTGCGCAGAACAATCCGTATCAGCAGCCTGCGCAGGGCAATCCGTACCAACAGCCGGTACAGAACAACTCCTATCAGCAGCCGGTACAGCCGCAGCCGCCGGAAGAGCCGGAGGACAGCGAATACCGTCAGGAATACTATCAGGCGCAAAAGCCCGCGCCCTTCAAGGCGCAGAACGCCTATCAGGCCCCGAGGCCGAAGGGGCACGGTGCCTTCAACGTGATCCTGATCATACTGATCATTTTGCTGGTGCTGGCCGGCGGCATGGCGGTGTTCAGCCGTTATGGCGGCACCATCGACAACAAGCAGACCAGCGGCATCATCAATTCCAGCCTGCGCACCAGCTATACAGGCGACGCCGTCATTGTGCGCAACGAGACGCTCTTTACGCAGGAGAACATTTCCCGCATTGAGTTTGGCGTCCGCGAAGGCGGTCAGGTCAAGCGCGGTGATACCGTTTGCACGGTGTACACCTCGGGCGTCAGCAAGACCGATATCAGCAACCTGGCCACCTACCGCACGCAGGTGGAAAGCTACATGAAAACGCTTCTGGCCTCCAGCAATGCGGAGACCGATCAGGAGATGCGGTACCACAACAACACCGTGCTGCAGCTGGCGCAGGATATCCAGACCGCCGTACACCGCGGCGGCGGCAACCTCGGCAATCTGGAAAGCCGCCTCAACAGCGCCGTATCCGAGCGTGCCTATTACATCAAGCAGAAGTTTGTGGATGACCAGAAGCTGGCCAGGCTGTATGATGAGGCCAAAACCACCGAGCAGAAGGTGGAAACGTGGACCAAGTCCTTCGGCGCGACCGATGTGGGCGTGGTCTCCTTCTACACCGATTATTTTGAGCGCGCCCTCAACCTGAACACCTATGAGAGCTTTTCTCCCGCCGAGGTGCGCTCCATGTACAACGGCATCCTGCCCGCTTCGGTCAACTTTGCCCGCAACGAGGTGCCTGTTTACCGTCTGGTGAGGGATGGCAGCTATGTGGTGCTGATGCTGTGCGACGACCTGACCTGGAACCCCACCGTGGGCTCCACCTATGAGCTGACCATTGAAAGCTTTTCCAACCGCAGCGTGGCGGCGACGGTGGAATCGGTCTCCCTGTCCGACAAAGACCTGCTGGTGCGCCTGCGCATCAGCGGCAGCGTGAGCGACATCCTGTATGTGCGCTCCTGCCATGTGCAGCTGACCGAGATCATTGCCAGCATTGCCGTGCCCGCCGGCGCCATCACCACCTATAACGGCGAGATCGGTGTGGTCGTCATTCAGGCGGACGGCGAGTATTTCCTGCCCGTGACCATCATCAGTCAGGACAGCCAGACGGCGTACATCCTGCCGCAGATCGACAATATCCTGACGCAGAACTCCACCCTGCGCCTGTTCTGACGGGGTTGCAATCCTTTGCCGCAGCGGGTATAATGTTGAATGACCGGGGTCGCTTTTCCCGGTGTTTCACGCGTCTTTTTTCAAGGAGGAAGCATGGCGTTTCGTGATGTGTTTTCCAGTGTAAAAAACTGGTTCAGCCCCAATAATACTTTTTTCAACGGTCAGAGCGAGCCGGAAAACGATTACGGCTCCTACCGTCAGGGCGCGCCCGCCCCGGCACCGCGGGAGGCGGAGCCCGCCCCCAAGCCCGCTCCGCAGCCGGCGCAGCCCGAGGCGGCGTGGACGCCGACCTATCAGACGGGCAATTATGACCCGCGGCAGAATGTGACCACGCCGCGTCCCGAGGGCGCGAAGACCTTTTTTGAGCAGGGCATGCAGCAGCCGGCTCCCCAGCCCGTGCCGCCCGTGCAGGAGGAAAACGGACGCGTCCCCAATGTGTGCGTCTTCAACACCTACAACCTGCAGGCTTGCCGCAACGCCATTGAGACCATCCGAAACGGGGATATCGTGGTGGCGGTGATGGATAACCTGGCCGACCCCAACGAGCTGCGCCGCTATGTGGATATGCTCAACGGCGCCGCCTATACGCTGGAAAGCTCCATGACGCGCCTGTCCGGGCGCAGCGGGGTGTATATCATCACCCCTCCCGGTGTGCACATCTATACCGATGATGCCACCAGCCGTGTCAACGGGCAGCAGCCCGCCGCGCAGAGCGCTTATGCCGCGCCGCAGACCGGTACCTTCCGCGCAAGCTATCCGCAGCCGCAGTACGGCGGCTATTATCAGTCGGTCTCGCAGGCGGCCTACACTGCGCCGCAGCAGCCGGCTGCCCCGCAGATGACGATGCAGGGCCCCTCCCGGGGCTATTCGCCGGACCATAACGGCGATTATTACCACTATTAAGCGACTCAAGGAGGAACAGGTCCCATGGCTGCGAACATTACCGTCCGCATGATCGAAGACAAGGAGTTTACCGAGCGCTTCCGGGCGTATGATAAAGAAGAGGTCAACCAGTTTCTGGATGATATCTGCGATACTATGATGGCCATGCAGACGACCATCAACAACCTGCAGCAGCAGGTGAACGAGCTCAGCGGCGGCAGCAGTACCTGGGAGGCCGAAAAGGCGCAGCTGGAGCAGGCGCTGGCCGAGGCGCGGGCCGAAGCGAGCAAGGCTCGCGCGGCCGCCGTGCAGCAGCCGCCCGTGGTGGTCACCGCGCCCTCTTATTCCGAGTATTCCGAAAGCGCGCGCCGCATGATGGAAAAAACGCAGAAGGCCTGTGATGAGCTGCTGCAGGAAGCGCGTGAGGAGGCGGAAAACATCCGCCGCAGCGCGGCTTCGGTGACGGCCGTCTCCGGGGATAACAGCGCGCTGATGGCGGAAAGGGACGATCTGAAGCACGAGCTGGAGGACCTGCGTTCCGCCGCCGCTGCGTACCGCGCCCGCGCGCTGCAGCTGATGGAGGATCAGCGCACCGCCATGGACAACTGCGGTCTGTTTGAATTTTGAAAATTTTGAAGGCGGCGTAAGGACGGTGTTGTCCCGCGCCGCTTTTTTGTACGTCGGAAAGGAGGGCTTGCATGCCTGCTGAAACCACGGTGCCCGTTTCCATTGCCGAGGATGTGCGGCTGGCGGCGGCGACGCTCAATCATTTTTATCAGAGCCTGCCTAATATTTTGTATCATCTGGCCCTGTCGGGCGTGATCATTGTGCTGGGGCTGCTGCTGTTGAAGCTGATGCGGCGGCTGATCAACAAAAGCTATCGCCGCAAGGTGCAGGAGCGCAACTCCAGAGAGGCGGAAACCTTCCGTTCGCTCATCAGCAGCGTGGTCAGCTATCTGTTTTATTTTCTCATCGCGCTGACGGTGCTGCACGTGATGGGCGTGGATGTGTCCTCCATTCTGGCGGTTGCCGGAATCGGCACGGTCGCCATCGGCTTTGGCGCGCAGGCGCTGGTGAAAGACATCATCAGCGGCATGTTCCTGTGGCTGGAGGGCAATGTGGCGGTGGGCGATGTCATTACCGCCGCCGGCTGCAGCGGCGTGGTGGTCAGGGTATCGCTGCGCACCACCACCATCCGCAGCGCGGATGGCTGCTGCTGCGTGGTGCCCAACGGGGATATCCGAACGGTCATCTGCCGCTCCCGGGACATGGTCAAGTCACAGGTCAATGTGACGCTGGCACATGGGCAGGATATGGAAAAGGCGCTGGCCGTCCTGCGGGAGGAATGCGCTTTGGTGGGCGAGCAGCTGCACCTGAAGGACGCGCCGAAGGTGGTGGGCTGCATTGCCAACGACGCGCGCTGTGTGACCATCCGCTGTGAGTGCGACAGCAAGCCGTAGGATGACTGGCGGGTCGAGCGGGAGCTGCGCGAGCGGCTGTTTGAGCGGCTGTACCGCGAGGGCTTCAAGGCGTAACGGAGACGAAGACGATGAGGTTTTTGGGAATCCCCCTTTTTGAAGTCCCAAAGGGCGGTTCCCAAGCCCTCCGCGAAAAAGCAGATCAAAAAGTACTTACAATTTTGCTTTGATGTCAGTATCAGGAATCCCGGAACGTATGTTGTGATATTATCATGAAAAACGGTAAGTTAAATCCGCAAGAAGTTTGAATGTGATGGATAATGATATGTTTGATGCGAAACAAATTGAATTTTTGCATGAAATCGGGTTATAGATAGATAATGACAAACTAACCGATGACGATTGTATTTGTATTTAGGATGCAGTTTCGTAGTATCTTCAAAAATATGGCTTTGATGAAGGATATAACATCAATGAAATGGGTGTCATGTGTGAGTCAATTTTAGATGTGATATCTGAAATCGACGAATTAAAATGATTAAGGCAAAGGATTAATGAAGTAAAAAAATCAGCCCTTTCTCGGAGGGGTGCAGGGGAACCATGCTTTCCGGCTTCGGAAAGCGTGGTTCCCCTGCATAAAAAAACCGGAGGTATCCTGATGCGTGAGCTGACGGAAAAAGAGAAGAAAAGAGCCGCGAAGGTCGCGGCGAAACAGGCGGATATGGAACGCGCGGGCTGGAAGGCGCAGAATGTGACGATCGGCGTGGTGCGCGCCAACGTGTACGCGCTGCTGTGGCTCCTTCCTTTTGCGGGGCTTTTTATCGCGCTGTTTGTGCTGATGGGGCACACGTACGACATTGAAACGGAAAACATTGTAAGCTTGCTGCTGTTGCCTGCGGCGATGATCGCCGCGATTTTTGTACACGAGGGTCTGCATGGACTGACATGGGGGCTGTTTGCAAAAGAGCACTTCAAGAGCATTGAATTTGGCTTTATCAAGGAGATGGCAACGCCCTATTGCAGCTGCACCGAGCCGCTCGGGCGCGGGGCATACCTGCTGGGCGCGTTCATGCCCTGCCTGCTGCTGGGGTTGGTGCCCTGCGCGGCGGCGGTGTTTACGGGGCAGGTGTTTGTGCTGGCGTTTGGGCTGATCATGATCGGCGGCGCGGGCGGCGACCTGACCATCATGCTCAGGATGCTGCTTTTCAGAGAAAACAAACGCGAGGTGCTCTACCTCGATCACCCGACGGAGTGCGGCTTCATTGCGCTGACGAGGGAATAACGAGAGGATGTTGGGGCGACCACTCTTTCCGAAGCCGGAAAGCATGGTCGCCCCAAACCCCACCCGAAAAAGGGCAGACTTTTTTTAAAAGGGAGAGAGGCACGCTTTGCGATGCCGAAAAGCGTCCCTCTCCCCCTTAACCCCCTGCTCCGAGAAAAGGCATTTTTTCAGACATAAGAACACCCTTGCAATGATGGAAGGTGACCTTCATCAAGGCAAGGGTGTTGCATTTTATATATTTATGATTGCTTTTTCCCGGAAGGTTTGGAAATCCTGCTTTTTGGCACAAAAAGCGTGGTTTCCAAGAACCCTCCATCCGTTGTCAGTGCGTATACGCCCAGTCCTCGAGCGCCTCGATGATCTTTTCGGCGGTCGGCGGGCAGCCCTTGGCGTACATCTCGGCGCCGAGGCAGCAGTTGCCCACGCCGAAGCCGTCCAGCGTTTGCCCTTTGAAGCCCTGACCGATGCGGATGTGCAGGTTTTTGCCCATGCCGCTGGAATAGAGCGCGCGGGTCAGGTTGGCAAAGCAGGCGGAGCAGGCCTGATTCTGCTCCACATTGCGGGTGATGCGCGCCACAGCGCCCGTGGGGCGGGCCGCGGTCTGCACCGCGTCAGAGGGCGCGTTGAGGCACACGATGTCATCCTCCTTCACCCTGGTGCTGCCGCCGCCCCACTGCTCGCACAGGCCGATGTAGGGCACCTCAGAGAGCGAAAGCCCCATCAGCTGCGCGCCGTAGGCATCCAGCTGCACCGGGTCGGTGCCGATGTACATGCGGTTGGTCTGGACGGGGTTGCCGCCTTCTTCAAAGTCGAGGTCGCCGCAAATGCTGTCCACAATGGTGAGGCGCGGCTTCAGCGCGGCGCCGAGGGCGGCAATGGGCTTTTGCAGACCGAGGGCGTGGAAATGGCGCTTTTCACGGTCGGGCAGGCAGCCCTTGAGGTTTTTGAGCGCGCAGGTCATGATGGTCTGACCGTGTCCCTTCAAGACGGGCAGGTCGACCAGCAGGCCCGCGTTCAGTGCGCGGTCGCAGATGGCGATGGGACCGATGGCGGTGTTGACGTTGGTGGTCTTGTCGCGCTTGAGGTCGTAGAAGGGCACGCGGTACTTGGTGCACACGCGGTCATAGCCCGCGGTGCGCATGGCGTTCATGGTCTCATCGCCCACCCAGCTGCCTTCAATGACGCTGATATCCTTGACACCGTGATCCTGAAAATATTCGATGGCGCCGCTCAAAACGCCGGGGTGCGTGGTGGCACCCGTCTCGGGACGGCCCGCGATGACCAGGTTGGGCTTGAGGGCGACGGAGCCGCCATCGGGCACCAGCTCGATGGCGTTGATGGCCTCCAGCAGCCGGATGGTCATGGTGTGGGCATCGGTGCCGTATATTTGAAAGATCTTGCTCATTTTTGTGATTTCCTCCGAAAAAATGATGGTTTACAGACCCATTATAACAGAAAACTTATCTATTCGCGATAACAATTTGGAGCATTCCTTTCAAGAATGAAAAGATGTGATGATTGTATAACAGAATGGCCTTTTCTCGGGTGGGGTTCGGGGAGGGGATGCTTTGACAAACATGGATGACTTTGGTATGATAGTTGATGGAGGCGTAAAAAATGGAACTGAAACAGATGCGCAAGGCTGACGCGGATCTGAAGACGGTCCGGGCCATCTTTCTGGAGGCCTTCCCGAAGATCGAGCGGCCCCCCTTCAAAGTGCTGACACGCAGGCTGGGTACGGGTCTGGCGGAGCTGTGGGGCGTGTATGACGCGGGAAAATTGAAGGGCTTTGCCGAGGTCATCTGCAGTGATACGGCGGTGTACCTGTTCTTTTTGGCCATGCACAAGGATTGCCGCGGTCAGGGCTGCGGCGGTTTTACGGTGCGCGAGCTGATAAAAAAATACGCCGGAAAGAAATTCTTTCTGGCGTTGGAAAGCCTGACCGAGGAAGGCGCGGAAAACATGGAAGAGCGCATCCGCCGGCACGGCTTTTATGCAAGGCAGGGATTGCATGACCTGCCGGTGCAGCTGTATGAGGGCGGCGTGACCTTTGACGCCATGGGCGTGGGGGAGGCGCCGACCAAAGAGGAATACGAGGGCATGATGCGGCGGTTTCTGGGCGCTTACGGGCTGTTCATCCGCTGCAGACGGATCGAAAAGAAATGATCAGTTGAGCAGGGCGGGATTGATGCGGTAGCCGCGGCGATAGACCGTCTGAATGATATCATTGCCGAGCTTCATGCGCAGACGGCGCACGTGCACATCAATGGTGCGGGTCTCGTAAGCCTGACAGCTGCCCCAGGCGGTCAAAAGCAGCTCCCGGCGGCTGAGGGCGGGGCTGTCCTTGCGCGCGCTGTGGCGGAACAGCTCTTCGAATAACAGATATTCCTGGTTGGTCAGCTGCACTTCCTGACCCGAAAGGGATACGCGCCGTGTGACGGGGTCGAGCCGGACGGCGCTTTTTTTGATCCTGCAAGGTTGAAGCATTGGGATCACCTCCACCCATATAACGCGGGCGGAGGATCTTTTGTTGCAGAGATGTAAAACTGTTCACATTTTGTTAACAAATAAAAAGAGCAGCCGGGGCTGCTCCGAAAAAAGACCGGGTCAGGGGCGGAAACGGTTGGTGGCCAGATAACGGCCAAACTCGCGCGGGTTTTCCATGGTGGCGGCGCAGCCCATGGCCACGCAGTCATGCGGGTTGGCGGCCACGGTGCACTTGACCTTGAGGGAGGCGGCAATGGCATCGGACAGGCCGTACAGCATGGCACCGCCGCCGGTGAGGGTGATGCCGCTTTTGTCAAAAATGTCGTTGCCCAGCGCGGCCGGGGTGCGCTCCAGCACACCGCGGATCTTTTCGATCAGGTCGGTAAGCGGCTCGTCCATGGCCTCAAAAACCTCATCCGAGGAGACGCGCAGCGATTTTGGCAGACCGCTGATGAGGCTGCGGCCGGCGACATCGGCATACAGCGATTCACGCAGGGGAATGGCGGAGCCGATATCCATCTTGAGCTTTTCGGCGGTAAGCTCGCCGATGAGGAAGTTGTGCTTGCGGCGCAGATAGCGGATGATGGCCTCGTCAAACTGATCGCCACCCAGCTTGGGATTGTCGCTGACGGTGACATGATCGTTGGAAAGCACGGCAATGTCGGTCATGCCGGCGCCGATATCCACCACCATGGAGCCGCTGACCGAGCGGACATCAATGCCCGCGCCGAGGGCGGCGGCCAGGGGACGATCGAGCGGCTGCACGCGCTTGCAGCCCGAATCGTACAGGATGGCGGCGATGTGGCGGCGTTCTTCCTCATTGATGCCGCTGGGCATGGAAATAACGGCGTTCGGGCGCTTGAACCAGTGCTTGCCCACCGTTTGCTGCACAAAATAGCTGAGCAGATCCTTGGCGGCCTGGATATCGCTGACCACGCCTTCGCGCAGCGGGCGCACTGCCACCAGGTGGGAGGGTACACGGCCGATCATGCGGTAGGCGTCGCGGCCCCAGTAACGGATGCACCGGGAGGCGGGCGCATCGGGCTCTTTGATGACGACCGACGCCTCGCGCAGCTTGATGCCGTCGCCGCAGGCGTAGATGATCAGCGAGGAAGTACCCAGATCGATGCCGATGTCTTCAACGGATGCCATGACTCAAAAAATCTCCTTTAATAACGGAATCCTGACACTGTAATTCGACACAGTGCGGCAAATTCCTGCCAAAATTGGGATATAATCCCCACAAAAAATATAAAATAAGCAAAAACTGACGCGTTAAACTCCACTTTCGTCCTGCATCCACAGGGTGCGGCGGCCTAAAACATCCACCGTCATGATGACGGGATCCCCACGCAGAATGGGCAGGCTGATGGTGGTTTGAAGCTATGGCGTCTGCTTGAGGCGCGCGGCGGAGGTGTAGACCTGAAAAACGCCGTCCCGGAGGTAGCCGGCGGACCACTGGTCCACCGCGTCGAGCGGGTGCCGGAGGCCGCCGGGCAGCAGCTTTTCGATGAGCGCGCGGTCCTCCGCTCCCGGCAGGTAATCGGTCAGGGTGATGCTGTAATAGCCGATGCCGGGCAGCACCGAGGCCTCCATTTTTTCGGGGCGGTCGGAAAGGGGCGCACGCAGCGCCAGCCCTGTGCCGAGCAGGCGTTTGCGGCTGACCGAGATGGCGGCTTCCCCGCAGTCGATGCCCAGATAGCGGCAGCCGTTTTCGTGCGCGGCGATGAGCGTGGTGCCCGAGCCGCAGCACAGGTCGGCCACGAGGTCGCCGGGGCGGGTGCAGCAGCGGATGATGCGGTCCAGCAGCGCGCGGGGCTTTTGCGTATCATAGCCGGTGCGCTGGGGGTCCTTCTGCTGCAGGTGGCTGACATCCATCCACACGTCGTCGGGATAGACGGGCTCATCATCGTAATAGGTGTAGACCTTGCCGCCCACGCGGATGGTGCGGCAGGCGCGGCCGTTTTCGTCCACCGAGCGCTTCATGTGGTTTTCACGGTTTTCGCCGCGGGGGATGGGCACGCGGGTGATATCAAAAAACAGATTGCGGGATTTGGCGTAGAACAGGATGACGTCGTGCTTGCGGCTGAAATGCTTTTTGCTGCGGCCGCCGGACTGGTAGGCCCAGATGATCTCATTGATAAAGTTTTTTTCACCGAAGATCTCGTCGCACAGCAGGCGCGCGTAGGCGTTCATGCGGCTGTCCAGATGGAGGAAAAGGGCACCGGTATCGCTGAGAAGCAGCTTGGCCTGCTCCAGCAGGGCGCGCAGGAGCGTTAAAAATTCCTCCCGGCTGCTGCCGTGAAAATCGCCGAAGGCGGGCAGCGTCAGCACAGGGCTGCCTTTTTCCCAGCCCTCGCGGCCGCAGCGCATGCGGAAATGAAACTCCTCCCCGGTAAAGAAGGGGGGATCGATATATACGCACTGCGCCTGCCCCTTCCACGGGGTCAGCGAAACAGCGGCGGCGTTGTCCATCAGCAGGATGCCGCCGGGGCCGTCGCTCATGTGCAGCTCTTTTTGACATTCGGTGCGGTGCCAGGCCATGGAATTTCAATCCCCCAGTTCACGGCGTAACGATTCAAAATAGGGTATCAGGGCATTCAGGTAGGCTTTGTTTTCGTCCGATTGGCACAGTACCCGGGCGGCCTCACGGGCGGCGTCGATAAAGGCGGGGTCCAGCGCGCGGGGGCCGTTTTCGGCCAGCGGACAGCAGGAGAAAGCCCTTGGATCCATGCGCAGGGCGATGCGGCCTTCCTCCTTGATGACAGGCGTCAGGGGAAAAAGACGGCAGGCCAGGGGACGGTCGTTGCGGTCACAGCGGCCGGAGCAGGTCAGCAGTGTCATGCCGGGCAGAACGCTGTCGTCGCGGCTCAGCGCAAAGCCTTCCGGCAAAACGCTGTACAGCGCTTCCTCACCGGGAAAGAGCAGCATGCCGCCCTGACCGTCCTCATCGGGCGCGCAGCAGGCGGCCCCGCAGACGCGGCCGCAATCGCTTTTGAGCGGGGTGATATGCTGTAATAACGCCCTTGCGCGCAGCACCGCTTCCGTTGCCGTCATGCCAAAACCTCCTGCATTATAAACGGGTACAGTATAGCATAGTTTGGTATCGAATGCAACTTGACGGCCTTGGGGGGCCGTGACGGTGGCTGAAAGAGGCAAAAAAACAGCACGGTCATGAACCGTACTGCTTTGAACCGTTATTCGATGACACGGTAGGAGCCGAGGATGTCGGGGCGGTTTTTGAGGCTGTCCGCCTCGGTGAGGGGGCGGATGACGCGGGCGGGCACGCCTGCGGCAAAGCTGTTTGCGGGAATGGAACGGGTGACCACGCTGCCCGCGCCGATGACGCAGCCATCGCCGATGGTGACGCCGGGACATACGGTCACGCCCGCGCCCAGCCAGCAGTCATTGCCGATGTGCACCTCCTCCGCCCAGCACAGGTGAGCATGGCTGCCATCGGGGGCCAGCAGCGCCCTGCGCTCCTCCTTGAGCATGGGGTGCAAAGGCGTCACGATGGTCACATTGGGGCCGAAGTTGCAGTTCTCGCCGATAGTGACGGGGGCGTCATCCTGACAGGTGAAGTGGAAGTTGATAAAGGTGCCCTTTCCGATGCGCGTATGGCTGCCGTAATGGAAGGTGATGGGGCCCTGCAAGTACACGCCTTCGCCCTTGAAGCCGAGCAGGGAGGCAAGGATGCTTTCCCTTTGCTCGGTCTCATCCTCATAGAGACGGTTATAATCCTGATTGAGGGCATGAGCCTTCTTTTTTTGTTCCTTGCGCCACGGCTCGGCGGGGTTGAACAGCTTTTCGGTTTGCATGAAGTCACCTCAATAGCTTTCCGCGCGGCGCTGCCTGCGCAGATTGTCCCGCTTTTCGGCCTTTTCCCATTCCAGACGTTCGGCATCGGTCTGGGGGACCAGCTGCGGCACGGGCTTGGGGGTGTGGGTACCGTCCTCCACCGCGACCATGACCACATAGGCAGTGTTGATCAGCTCCTTGGGCACGCCTTTGTTTTCATGGTAGGTGTCGATGCGTACCTCCAGCGAGGTGCGGCCTGTGCGGGTGACATAGCCGTCGAGGGTGACCACATCGCTGACGATGGCGCTTTTTTGAAAGGTGATGTTGTCGATGGCGACCGTAAACACCTGCGAGTTGGTGTGGCGAAGCGCCACGATGCCGGCCAGCATATCGATCCAGCTGAGCAGGCGGCCGCCGAACAGGTTGCCCTGCGCGTTGGCATCGCCGGGCAGGATCAGATAGTGCTGGATGGTGCGGGAATCGGCTACAAGACGGGTCTCCATGGGGGTCACCTCCGCTTTTTGTTCAGGATGGGGCCGGCCAGAGCGCCGACCAGACCGCCCAGCAGGTGCGCCAGCTGGGAGATGTTATCCGCCGTGAACAGGCCGTTGTAGATCTCCCGTCCCAGATACACCGCCGCCACCAGCAGCACGGTGATGGGCAGACCGCCATCCCGGACCGCGGCGTAGGAGCAGAGCAGGATCATCATAAACACCACGCCGCTGGCGCCCAGCAGCGCCGTGCCGGGCATAAACAGGATGTTGAACAAGCCGGTGATCAGCGCGGTAAAGGCCATCAGCAGCACAAGGCGCACGCCGCCGTATTTTTCCTCCAGCATGGGACCCAGCAGCAGGATGTACAACAGGTTGTTGAACAGATGATCCCAGCTGCTGTGACCCATGATGTGGGTGAAGCAGCGGATGTATTGCAGGGGATCACCAAAGCCTGTGCGGTATACGGTGAAAAGCGAATGCGTGAAGGCACCGCCTGAAATGGTGTTGATGATCTGAATGAGCAGACACAGCGCGCAGAAGATCAGTATGACCGGCGCGTTCAGCGTCAGACGAAACTTTTTTTTCATGTCA
>JAZRWA010000082.1:0-10680 GCA_045599485.1 Clostridia bacterium
GCCGGCGGCGTTTTCAATGATGGACTGCACCACATGGTGCTCCCCGGGAATGAGCTGCGGAATCTGCAGCGTGCGGTCGGTGCAGGGGTTCAGGGTGACGGCGGTCACTGTTTTCATAAGCGGTTCGCCTTTCTTATTTATATTATACGAAAATCATTTTCTGACGGTAGCTTTTCCACTCGTCCTGGTCCAGGACGGGCTGGTAATCCACCACGATGTCGGAAATGTTGTTCAGGTGCAGCCGGTAGGAAGCCGTGCTTCCGAACTTTCCGGAATCCGCCAGCAGGATGGCGCGCTTGCTTTGCTGCAGCATGGCGGTCTTGAGCTGGGCAAAGTCGTCGCCGTTATCGGTCAGGCCATTCACGGGATCGATGGCTGTGCAGGAAAAGAACATCATGTCCGCAAACCAGTTGTTGAGAGAGGAAATGGCGTTGATGCCCGTAAAGGAGGCTGTGGGGCGGTGATATTTCCCTCCCGGGCAGATGAGCGTACAGTTGAGCTCGTCCGCCACACGCTGCGCCAGGGTCAGACAGCAGGTGATGATGGTCAGGTTGCGCTTGGATTTCAGGAAAGGGATCATTTCCATGACCGTGGTGCTGGCATCCATCATCAGTATCTGGTTATCCCCCACCAGCTGTGCGGCTTCACGGGCGATGCGGCACTTGACCGCGTGGTTGACCTCCCGGCGCAGTTCAACGGGTGTTTCCATGCTGACGGCGCTGTTTGCCATGGCGCCGCCGCGGGTGCAGGTGATCAGTCCCGCGCGCTCCATCTTCTGCAGGTCGCGGCGCAGGGTGGACTCGCTGAAATGCATTTTGCCGCACAGCTCCGCAATGGAAAGAAACTCGCTCTCACGCAGAAGCTCCAGGATCTTTTTATGCCTTTCGGCCATCAACATGAGGCGTTCCCTCCTTTGATGTGACATAATATGGAAGATTGTGAAAGACAATTTTCTGTTCACTTATTATCTTAGGCGTTCAGCGGGAGATTGTCAATACAAAAAGGCAGGTTTTGATAGAATATCGATCATGAACATGCAGATTCGTGACGGTTTCATGAAAGAATCTGACGGAAAATGAAAGTTGAGTACAATTTGGCTGAAATTCCGTCAAAATCACCATCAAACCTTGCAAACGCTTTGCACCATGTGTATAATGAAACCATCAACAGTTGCATCTTATCTCATTTTTTATAATAAACACGTCGAAGAGCGTGTTTATATAATAACAAGGAGGAATCCACCATGAAGAAACTCGTATCCCTGCTTCTCGCTCTGGTGATGATGCTCGGCCTGTGCGCCTTCGCATCCGCCGAAGAAGTCGTCGAGATCGAAATCTACCACAACTGGGGCTCCGGTGCCAACGCCGAGGCTATGGAGTATCTGTGCAATGCCTTCAACGAGGCGTATGCCGGCAAGTACCATGTCACTCCCCAGTATGTTTCCGGCGGTTATGCTGACGTTCTGGCCAAGTTCAACGTCGGCTACACTTCCAACGAAAACCCCGTTGTCACCATCATCGACGCTTGCATGAGCCTCGGTGAGAAGGACAAGAACACCATGATCGACCTGACTGCCTATGCCGCGGCCAACGATCCCGCCTACGATTTCGGTCAGTTCTACGAGAGCGCTCTGCGCTTCTCCACCGATCCCGCTGACGGTCATGTCTACTCCGTTCCTTACGGCCGTTCCACCCAGCTGATGTACGTCAACATGGATCTGGTCCGTGAAGCCATGGGCGAAGACGCCGCTGTTCCCGAGACCTGGCAGGATATCTGGGCCATCTGCGAAGCCTGGTACGCCAAGACCGGCAAGCCCGGTTACGGTCATCCCATCGCCGGCGGTTACTGGTCCTGGTACATCGTCACCATCGGCGGCGGTGAGTACATGAGCGCTGACGGCAACGCGGGCTGCGCTTACCTGAACAACGGTTGGGAAAAGGCCCTGACCAAGTGGCGTGAGATCATCGATAACGGCTGGTTCGAGGCCCCCGGCATCACCGCCGGCGGTTACTGGGAAGATTTCCAGGCCGGCAGCCTGCCCATTGCCTTCCAGTCCTCCGGTAACCTGACCAAGGCCATGAGCGCCGCTGCAAGCGCCGGCTTCGATCTGGAAGTCTGCATGCTGCCCGGCATCGTCCGTGAAGATGGTTCCGTGTATCGCCGCTGCTATACCGGCGGTTCCAACCTGATGCTGGCCAACAACAAGACCGCGGAAGAAACCGCTGCCGGCTGGGAACTGGTCAAGTTCTTCACCAGCAAGGAAGCCAACATCTATCACTCCTTCAAGACCGGTTACATCCTGACCCATGTGGGCGTTGAAGAGGATCCCGAAGTGCTCGAAAAGTGGGCCGAGACCCCCGAAAAGAAGGTCGCCTACGATCAGATGGCTTACCTGAACGAAACTCACGTGTCCGCTTACATGAACGACGTGGATATCGAGATCGTTGACACCCTGACCTCCTTCGTCTATGACGGACTGTCTGTGGCGGACGCTCTGGATCAGATGATCGGCAGCTTCGAGTCCATCTTCCCCAACGGCGTGACCGATACTTATTAATCGAAACACGTATTCAAGGGGAGAACCCGCGCAAGCGGGTTCTCCCCGTTTAAAAAAGATTTTGTTTGTAAGCAGCAGGAGGTAGCCCCGTGGCTGAGATCAGATTTGAAAACATCGTCAAAAAGTTCGGTGAAAAGACCGTTCTTGATAACATCAACCTGAATATTGAAGACGGTTCCTTTACCGTCATGATCGGTCCCTCCGGCTGCGGCAAGACGACGTTGCTGCGCATCATCGCCGGCATCGGCCCCCAGACCTCCGGTAAGGTCTATCTGGACGGCGTGGATATTTCACGCATGCTTCCTGCCAAGCGCAACGTGGCCATGGTGTTCCAGAATTATGCCATCTATCCCACCATGACCGTTCGCGAGAATATCGAATTCGGCCTCAAAAACAATAAGGTCCCCAAGGATGAGCGTACCCGTCTTGTGGAAGAGATCAGTGAGATCGTGGGCATCCACGAACTGCTGGAGCGCAAGCCCGCCACCCTGTCCGGCGGTCAGCGTCAGCGCATTGCCCTGGCTCGTGCCATGGTCAAAAAGCCCAAGGTCTTTTTGATGGATGAACCGCTTTCCAACCTCGATGCCAAGCTGCGCGTCAGCATGCGCACCGAGCTGATCGAATTGCACAAAAAGCTCAAGACCACTTTCGTATACGTCACACACGATCAGACCGAGGCCATGTCCATGGCCACCAAGATCATCCTGATGAACGGCGGCGTCATCCAGCAGGAAGCTTCGCCCCGCGTGATCTATCAGGATCCCAACAACCTCTTCACCGCGCAGTTCATCGGCTCTCCGCAGATGAACGTGCTCAAATTTGACGCTTCCGATGTGTCCTACGGTTTCCGCCCGGAAAAGGTATCGCTGACTGCCGATGCCACCCGGAGCTTCTATTGCCGCAAGGGCACTATCGTTACCAAGGAAATGCTCGGCTCCGAGACCATTTATCAGATCCGCTATGACAACAACTCCGTCATGGTCAAGAGCCTGGATGACAGCTTTGAATCCGATACCGAGGTGTATGTCAACGTGAATGAAGAAAACATTCAGCTGTTTGACGCATCCGGCGTTCGCATCCGTGCCGACCATCGGGATTTTGCCGGCTGGATGCAGAAACTGTGAGGCTTTGATTATGGAAAGAACCGCAAATGATAACGGCTTTTGGCCGCGCATCCGGCCGTATGTGTTTATTTTGCCGGCCATGGTCTTCCTGGCGCTGTTTGTTATCTATCCCATCGGTGACCTGATCGTCCGTTCCTTCCAGAAATGGGATCTGATCGGTACGCCGACCTGGGTCAACACCAAAAACTTTGAATACATCTTCAAACGTAAAGAATTTATCGACTCCCTGTGGCATACCGGCATTTATGCCCTGTGCCTGGTGGGGCTTGGCCTGCCGATCTCGATGCTCTTTGCCGTCTGGCTTTCCAAGAGCACACGGCTCAACAACCTACTGCGCTCCGTCATGTTCATGCCCCATGTTATTTCGCTGCTGAGCGTAGCCATGGTGTGGGCGTGGATCATGAACAAGGATAATGGTCTGCTCAACATGGTGCTGGGTGTCTTCGGCATCGCGCCGCTGCAATGGTTTGACAGCTCGGATACGGCATTGATGTCGGTCATCATCGTCGCCACATGGAAGGCGGTGGGCTATAACACCATGCTGATCTATGCCGCCATGCAGAACGTGCCTACCGAGCTTTACGAGGCGGCCGATCTGGACAACGCCAGCCGCATTTCAAAGTTCTTCAAAATCACCTTCCCCATGATCTCTCCCCAAATGTTCATGCTGCTCATCACCGCCACCACAGGCTCTTTCAAGGTGTTTGAAACGGTGCGTGTGCTGACCAAGGGCGGCCCCGGTACCTCCACGCAGGTGCTGGTGTACTACATCTACAAACAGGCGTTCTACCTCAACAAGGTCGGTTACGCCGCCGCTGCCGGTGTGGTGCTGATGGGCATCATGGGTGTCATGACCATCATCTACTTCTGGGCCCTGAGTAAAAAGGTCCATTATCAGTAAGCGGGGAGGAGACATCAATGAAAAAAACAATTACCGTTCCCGCCGTGCTGAACTTCCTGCTCAAAATTTTAATGTTGTTCGTTTTCCTGTTCCCGTTCTACTGGATGATCATTTCCGGTATGAAAACCCTGCAGGAGACCATTCAGTTCCCGCCCACGATGTGGCCCCGCGAGATCCAGTGGCAAAACTACGTCAAGGTCTGGCAGTCCGGTCCTTACGGTCTGTATACCATCAACTCCATTGTGGTCAGCATCGCCGTGCTGGTGCTGCAGGTGATCGTCATGGTACCTGCATCCTACGCTTTTGCCAAGTATAACTTCAAGGGTCAGGGCATTCTGTTTGGCATCGTCATGGTCGCCTTCATGATCCCCACACAGGTTACCTTCATTTCCATTTACAGCATGATGTCCAAATGGAGACTGCTGCGTACCCTGTGGCCTCAGATCATTCCCATGGGTGCCAATGCTTTCGGTATTTTCCTGCTGCGCCAAAGCTTTAAGCAGATCCCCGATGAACTGCTGGAATCCGCCCGCCTGGATAACGCCAATGAGTTCCAGGTCATGATGAAGGTCATGCTGCCCATGGGCATGCCGACCTTGGTCTCCATTATGATGCTTAGCTTCATCGGAACCTGGAATAACTACTTTTGGCCTCTCATCATGAGCACCACCCAGAACGTGTATCCCCTGACCATCGGTATCGCTGCCCTGCGTGACGTGGAAGGTTCCTTCGACTGGGAAATCATCATGGCCGGCAACACCATTCTGGTACTGCCCATCATGATCGTGTATGCGTTGTTCCATAAGCGCATCGTGCGCGCCTTTGCCTACAGCGGAATCAAATAATCATCTTTCAGGGGAATGCCGTTGCGGCTTCCCCTGAATAATTACAAAAATTCGTTCTTGCTCCATCGATTTGTGTTATAATGGTCCATCGAAAGGAAGGTAATGATTATGGCTCTTGTTACTTCAACCGAAATGCTGCTGGACGCGCAGAAAAACCACTACGCTGTGGGCGCCTTTAACATTGAAAACATGGAAATGGCACAGGCGGTCATCGCTGCCGCCGAGGCGCAGAACGCCCCTGTCATGATCCAGACCACGCCCGGCACGCTCAAATATGCCGCCCCCGCCACCTATCACGATATCGTGGCCTCCATCGCCGCCAAATCAAAGGCGCCTGTGTGCATCCATCTGGATCACGGCGACAGCTACGACCTCGCCGCCCGCTGTCTCATGGCCGGCTACACCTCCATCATGATCGACGGCAGCCGCCTGTCCTTTGAGGAAAACGTTGATGTCTCCCGCCGCGTGGTGGCGCTGGCGGCCCTGAACAGCGTGCCAGTTGAGGCCGAGCTGGGCAAGGTCGGCGGCAAGGAAGACGATCTGGCCGACGGCGGTCAGGCGTATACCGATCCCGATACCGCGGCGGAGTTTGTCGCCCGTACGGGCATTCAGTCCCTGGCGGTCGCCATCGGCACGGCGCACGGCGTGTACAAAGTCAAGCCCGTGCTGGATGTGGAACGCCTCAAGGCGATCCGCAAGGTGGTGGATATTCCCCTTGTACTGCACGGCGCCAGCGGCCTGACCGATGAGCAGGTCATCAGCTGCGTGAAGGAAGGCATCTGCAAGGTCAACTTTGCCACCGAGCTGCGCATTGCCTATACCAACGGCGTCAAGGAAGCACTGCTGGAAAACCCCATCGATCCCAAGGCCTACGGCAAGGCGGGCCGCAAATCCGTGCAGGTGCTGGTGGAAAAATGGATGAGCGTCTGCGGCGCTTCGGGACGCGCATGAAACGCCTTATTCTCTCCGTCGACATCGGTACCTCGGGGCTGAAGCTTCTGCTGTGGGATAAAAACAGCGGACGGATCGTGACCGAAAGCCGCACCTACCGCACACGGACTCCATTTCAAGGGGCAGCGGAGCAGCAGCCGGAGGATTGGTATGCTGCACTTCGAGACGCCTTGCCATGCCTTTTACAAAAAGCGCAGGCACGTGCAGAGGATATTTGCGCCATCGGTGTGGATAGCATCAGCTGGACGCCCGTGTGCCTTGATGAAAACGGCAGCGTGCTGTGTCCGGCACTCCTCTGGATGGATACCCGTGCCACGGTCGAAACCGAGGAACTGAAGGAGCTCGTCGGCGAAGAGACGGTTTTTTCCCTGTCCGGCAATCCGCTTGAGCCGTATTATAATCTGCCCAAGATGCACTGGCTGCTGCGCCATGTGCCCGATCTGAAAAAGCGTCTGCGTCATGTGCTGACGGGCAACGGATACATCGTTTACCGGCTGACAGGCGCCCTGACCCATGATCTGTGTCAGGCCTATGCCTGGGGCTGTTTCGATATGAAAGAAGGGGTTTGGGACGCATCGCTGGCTGAAAAGGCCGGCTGTGATCCTGCCTGGCTGCCCGAATTATGTGAGTGTACCGCTGTAGCAGGCGTGGTAACGTCCCAGGCGGCGAAGGAGTGCGGACTGATTCCCGGTATTCCCGTGGTGGCCGGCGGTCTCGATGCCGCCTGCGGTGCAGTCGGTGCGGGCGTGATTGCCCCCGGCACCACCCATGAACAAAGCGGCAGCGCCGGTGGCATGAGCATCTGTGACGATCGTTACCGCCCTGTGCGCGGACTGATCCTCAGCCGCCACATCGTTCCCGGTCGCTACCTTCTGCAAGGCGGTACCGTGGGCGGCGGCGGTGTGATGCGCTGGATGACGGATTGGATGTCGTCTTCCGGCAGTGACAACGCTCACCGCAGTGAAGAGCTGACGACTATGGCGATGCAAGTGCCTCCGGGCTCCGACGGCGTATTGTTTCTGCCCTATCTGGCAGGCGAACGGTCTCCCATTTGGAACCCCGATGCCAAAGGCGTTTACTACGGCCTTTCCTATGCCACCGGACGCGGGCATATGGTGCGCGCCGCGCTGGAAGGTGCAGCGTACGCCCTTCGCCATAACATCGATTTTGCCCGTGAAGCAGGGGCTTCCATCGGCCTTCTGCGCGCTGTGGGCGGAGCATCCCGCAATGCCCTGTGGATGCAGATTAAAGCCGATATCACGGGAGAAAGCATCTGCGAGACTGTCTGCCCCGAAGCAACGGGCTTAGGCTGTGCCATCATGGCTGCAGTCGGCTGCGGCGAACTGCACAGTTTTCAAGAAGCGACATTTCCCGAAAACGGCAAAATCTATACGCCCAATCCCGATAACCGTTCAATCTACGATTCCGGCTACCACCAATACCGGCAGCTGTACACACAATTAAAAGACATGATGAAAGGATGACCGAAATGAGCGAAAAAATGATGAAAGCCGCGGTTCTTCACGCGTCCAATGATATCCGTTATGAAGATTATCCCATGCCGGAAATGAAACCCGGCTGCATCAAGATTCGCATCCGCGCCTGCGGCATCTGCGGCTCCGATATTCCGCGTGTGCTGGGCAATGCCGCTCACTTCTTCCCCATCGTTTTGGGTCATGAATTTTCCGGTGAGGTAGCGGAGATCGCTGAGGGCGTTGAAGGCTTTGAAGTCGGCGACCGCGTTGTCTGTGCGTCCTTGATTCCCTGCTTCAAGTGCCCTGACTGTGCCCGCGGCAATTTCTCCCTGTGCAAGCATTACACCTTTATCGGTTCCCGCATTCAGGGCGGCTTTGCCGATTATGTGGTGGTCCCCGCTGTCAACGTGGTCAAATTCTCCGAAAAATACTCCTTTGAGGAGGCGGCACTGATCGAGCCCGCCAGCGTAGCCATGCACGGCATCGAATGCAACGATTACAAGGGCGGCGGCACCGTAGCGGTGGTCGGTGCCGGCACGATCGGTTTATTTACCGCGCAGTGGGCGGACCTCATGGGAGCTTCCAAAGTCATCTTCTTTGATGTGGATGACGATCGTCTGGCACTTGCCAAGTCCATCACCGGCTTTGACGGCGTCAACACGCTCAAAAAGCCCGCTGCAGAAGCTGCTAAGGAACTCACCGACGGCTTTGGCTTTGACTATGTCTTCGGCGTTTCCGGCGCTCCGGCAAGCTATCTGACCTGCTTTGAAGTGACCGCCAACAAATCGCATGTATGCTTCATCGGCACGCCCACCGGCAGCGTCACCTTTACCGCCGCGCAGTGGGAGCTGATCAACCGCCGTGAACTGCGCGTGACGGGCAGCTGGATGAGCTACACCTCTCCCTTCCCGGGCAAGGCCTGGACCATGTGCGCCGAATACCTGTCCAACGGCAAACTCAAGTGTGACAGCCGCATGGTACACAAGGTGTTCAACATGTCCGAGTGTAAGGAAGCCTTTGACTGCTACAAGAACCCCGACGAGGTCAAGGGCCGTATCCTGCTGGTCAACAAAGACTGAAGGAGATCATTGCCATGATTGCGGCATTTACGCTCAATGTTTCGGTCGACAGGCGTTATGTGGTGGAAAACAGCCGCATGAATGCCGTCAACCGCGTCAAGGAATGCACAGCGACCGCCGGCGGCAAGGGTCTTAACGTAGCCCGTGTCATCCATGCGCTGGGCGAAAAGGTCATCGCGGGCGGCATTGCGGGCGGCAATCTGGGGCGCTATGTCACCTCGGAGCTAGATCGTGAGGGCATTGCCCATCACTTCACCATGGCGGCGGGCGAAAGCCGCTGCTGCATCAACATCATCGATACATTGACTGGAACACAGACCGAATATCTCGAACCCGGTCTGACCGTTTCCGTGGATGAAAAAAATCTTTTTATGCGGGATTTTGACGAGCTTTGTGCTTAGAGCAGCGTCATTACCATCTCGGGCAGTTTGCCCCGCGGACTGGATGTCAATACCTATGCTGATCTGATCGAACGGGCACGCAAGGCCGGACGTCCTGTATTGCTGGATGCCAGCGGCGCCGCTCT
The DNA here is from genome assembly GCA_045599485.1 of Clostridia bacterium. Lineage (GTDB taxonomy): Bacteria > Bacillota > Clostridia > Christensenellales > Aristaeellaceae > SFMI01. Next base: position 9,459 of record JAZRWA010000082.1, read on the forward strand.
GATGGCGGGCATCAAGTCCAATCCTTATTACATCAAGCCCAACGAGGACGAGATCGTACAGCTGACCGATTGTGATATCAACAATGATGAGCAGTTGGCGGAAGCCGCCCTGCGCCTGCATCGCGGCGGCATCGACCGCGTGGTGGTATCGATGGGCAAGCGCGGCGCCATGATGGCTTGCGCCGAGGGTGTCGTCCGCGGCGAGCCTCCTGTCATCAAAACACTCAATACCGTGGGCTGCGGCGATTCCATGACAGCTGCCTTTGCCGTTGCCGCAGAAAAAGGCATGAGTGCCGCAGAAGCCATGCGTTATGCTGTGGCTGTTTCTGCTGCCAGCGCCATGAATCCCGGCACCGGCGGGTTGAATAAAGCTGATTTTGAAACCGTTTTGCCCGGTGTGAAGGTATTCCGCCTGTAAACGTATCCGCAAACAGAGGGACTTCGGCCCCTCTTTTTGCTTGTGTTTTCTTTTGCGCTGTGCTATGATGAAAAAAACCAACGGAGGATAAACGCATATGAAAATCGGATATCAATTGTATTCCGCCCGGGAAGAGGCGGCGCGTGATCTGGAAGGCACGCTGAAGGCGCTGAAGGAGATCGGCTATGACGGCATCGAGTTTGCCGGCTTCTACGGCCATGAGGCAGCGGGAGTCAGGGCGATCCTGGACCGTGTGGGGCTGGAGGCGGTGTCGCACCATGTGCCCTTTGCCGATATGCGAGCGGATTTTGACAAGGTGCTGCGCGATAACAAGACGATCGGCGTAAGCTACATTGCCGTGCCGTATCTGCAGCAGGAGGACCGCCCCGGTCAGCCCGGTTTCGCCGTCGCTGTGCGTGATATCGCGGCCTTTGCCCGCAAGGCGAAGGAAAACGGCCTGCAGATGCTGTATCATAACCATGATTTTGAGTTTGCCATGGTGTCCGGCATGTATGGCCTCGATTTTCTGTATGAGGCAATTCCCGCCGAGGTGCTGATGACCGAGCTGGATACCTGCTGGGTGCGTTATGCCGGCGAAGACCCCGCGGCCTATATCCGCAAGTACGCCGGCCGCTGCGATATCGTCCATCTGAAGGATTATGTAGGCCGCAAGGAAGAGGGAAAAACGCCTTACGCGCTCATCGGTCTCAATGAGGATGAAAAGAAAGAGGGCGAGGTGCCCTTTGAGTTTCGCCCCGTCGGCCATGGCTGTCAGGATGTGCCCGCTTTGGTCAGCGCGGCGCG
>JAZRWA010000083.1:0-7418 GCA_045599485.1 Clostridia bacterium
GGCCGACTGGTACGAGGGCGAAAAGCGGGACCGCGTGACCTATTATATGTGCTTTACCTTCATCATCGGTCATTTTCTGGCGTGGGCCATCTCGGGCAGCATGAAGAGCATTGCCAGCTGGCGCTTTGCCTTCTGGGTACCTGCCGCCGTGATGGCGGTCAACGCTGCTTTGGCCTATACCCTGCTGCGGGACCGCCGCGAAGCCCGCGATGAAAAGGGCACCATCCCCGCCGAGGCCGCCGCGCGCATGCCGCTGCGCGATATGCTGTTCAAGACCGGCCTGTGGGCGGTACTCATCGGCTGCGTGTTTACGGGCATTGCCCGCGACGGCGTGATGACGTGGGCGCCCTCGCTCATCGACAGCCGTGCCGGCACATCGCTGGGCAGCGTCATTTCCTCCCTGATCATTCCCGTGCTCAACCTGTTCGGCGTGCTGCTGGCGCGCCGGCTGATGAACAAAGCCAACGGCGCCATCCGCCCCGCGCTGGACAAGCTGATGTCCGCCGCCGCCGTGGTGGCACTGGTACTGGCGGTGTTCAACGGCGGCAGCGTGTATGTGTTTGCCATCCTGCTGGGCATGCTGTGCTCGCTGATGTACGCCTCCTCCAACCTGCAAAACGTGATGCTGCCCATGGCGTATTCCTACACAGGGCGCGTATCGCTGGTGGCGGGTCTGTGCGACTGCATGATCTATCTGGGCATGTCGCTGGTGGCGGTGCTGTCGGGCGGGCTCCTGCAGGCGTTCGGGCAGGCAGCGGTGTACCTGAGCTGGGCGGCAGCGGCGCTGCTGTCGCTTTTGATGATGCACGCGGCGGAAAAAGTACGCAAAGCCTGATAAATAAAGATCGCGGACGGAGAAGCATCTCCGTCCGCTTTTTTTATGCGTTGAATCCCTCCTCCTGCATGTTGCCGACAAGGTCGTGCAGGATATCGAGATAAGCCTGCCCCATGCGTGTGGGGTGATAGTTTTTGTTGGTGATGACGCCGATGCGAAGCACCTCATCCACCTCCAAGGGAATGGATACGATGTCCTCGCCGCGCAGATAGCTGGGGCAGATACCGGAGGAGATGGTATAGGCGTTGGTGCCCACCATCAGGTCGATGATGGAGCCCTTATCCGTCACGCGGATGGTGCGGTCATGGCGGAGGTTGGACAGGATCTCTTCCGAATAATAGAAGGCGTTACGGTCGCCCTGATCGTAGGTCAGACAGGGCAGGGGCCTGAGGTCCTACAGGGTGACGGAGGAGCGCACCGCCAGCGGGTTGTTGCGCCCGATAAAAATGTGCGGACGGGCGGAAAACAGCTCCGAAAACACCAGATTGGCTTCCCGCAGCTGGCGGGTGATGACCGTTTCATTATAGGAAGACAGGTAGATGACCCCCATCTCGCTGCGCAGGGTGCGCACATCCTCGATGGTATCCCACGTTTTGCCCTCGCGGAGCGTTAACTCATAGCTTTCATCGCCCTGCGCCTTGACCAGCTCCACAAAGGCGCCGGCGGTAAAGGAATAGTGCTGGGTGGATACCGAAAAGCGTTTCTTTTCCATCGTGTGGGAAATGTATTTGTCGTTGATCAGCTGTGCCTGATGCACCACCTGACGGGCATAGCCGAGAAACTCCTCCCCCTCGGCGGTGGGCAGCACGCCGCGGGTCTTGCGGATGAACAGCTGGATGCCGATCTCCGCCTCCAATTCATGGATGGCGGCGGAAAGACTGGGTTGTGAAATGAACAGGTTCTTGGCCGCGTCGGTGATGGAATGCTGATCGGCGACCTCGATCACATAGCGAAGCTGCTGCAATGTCATGGCATGATGTCCCCCTTGCAGCGATACAGTACCACAATTTGGCCCTCAAAGCAAGATGTGATATAGCTTTTACCTATAGCACAGCATATATTTTAAGTTGTTGTCTATTCCACACAAGTGTGTTATCATTCCTATCGTCATCCCGAAGCGGTGACAAATACCGGTGAAAGCAATAAAGGAGACTCCACTTGGCACTCATACAGCTTCGCAATCTGGGCAAAACGTTCCGTGGAAAGACCCAGACAGTGGACGCACTGCGGGACATCAACCTGGACATTGAACAAGGCGATATTTACGGCATTATCGGCATGTCCGGCGCGGGCAAATCCACGCTGGTCCGCTGCATCAATTTTCTGGAAAAACCCACCGCCGGTCAGGTCGTCATCGACGGCAAGGACCTGGCCAAGCTCCGCCCCAGGGAGCTGCGAATGCTCCGCCGCGAGGTATCGATGATCTTTCAGCAGTTCAACCTGCTGCAGCAGCGCGATGTGCGCGGCAACATCGCCTACCCGATGGAGCTGAGCGGCAAATCCAAAGCCTACATCAAAAAAAGAACGGATGAGCTGCTGGAGGTCGTTGGACTGACCGAAAGGCAGCACAACTATCCCAGTCAGCTGTCGGGCGGGCAGCAGCAGCGCGTGGCCATCGCCCGTGCCCTGGCCTCCGACCCCAAGATCATCCTGTGCGATGAAGCCACCAGCGCGCTGGACCCCACCACCACCACCGCCATCTTGAATCTGCTGCGGCAGATCAACCGTGACATGGGCATTACCATCGTCATCATCACACACGAGATGAGCGTGGTCGAAACGACCTGCACCCATGTGGCCATCATCGATCAGGGCACGCTCGCCGAATCGGGACGGGTGGAAGACATTTTCAGCCATCCGCAAAGCGAGGCCGCCCGCAAGCTGATCTTCCGCAAGAGCGGTGCCGCCGCTCCCCGCCTGGGCGAGCGCACGATCCGTGTGGTGTTTGACGGTGCCGGCGCCGATGAACCCATCATTGCCAACCTGGTCATGGAATGCGGCGTGGCAGTGAACATCACCGCAGCCAACACCCGCACCATCAATGGTCAGGTGTTTGGCGAAATGGTGCTGCAGCTGCCTGAGGAGGCGGCGCAGCAGGAAAAAGCCATCTACTACCTCAAGACCCACGGCGTGAAGGTGGACGATGTCAGCGATCTGGGCGGCAAGGACCTGTCCGAGCCGTCCGAGGACGACGAGGGAGGTGACCGCTGATGCCGATGGCCAAAATGATCCCCCTGCTGTGGAACGGTATCAAGGATACCATGTACATGACCATGACCTCCACGCTGTTCGCGTACCTGATCGGTCTGCCGCTGGCCATTCTGCTGGTGCTGACCTCGCCCAAGGGCTTGAAGCCCATGGCCGTCCTGTACCGCGTTCTGGACATCGTGGTCAACATTTTCCGCTCCGTGCCCTTCATCATTCTGATGATCCTGGTCATCCCCATCACCCGCGCCATTGCCGGCAAAGCCTACGGCTCCACGGCCACGGTGGTGCCGCTGGTCATCGCCGCGGCGCCCTACGTAGCCCGCATGATCGAGTCCTCCCTCCTGGAGGTCAACCCGGGCGTGATCGAGGCGGCGCAGTCCATGGGCTCCTCCACGTGGCAGATCATCTACAAGGTGATCATCCCCGAGGCCAGGGCCTCGCTGCTGGTGGGCGCCACCATTTCCATCGGCACCATCCTCGGCTACAGCGCCATGAGCGGCGCCGTGGGCGGCGGCGGTCTGGGACAGATCGCCATCCAGTACGGCTATCAGCGGTATCAGACCGATATCCTGATCGTTACCGTCATTCTGCTGATCATCCTGATGCAGATCTTCCAGCTGCTGGGCATGTGGTTCTCCCGCAAGCTGGACAAGCGCATCCGCGAATGATATTTCCCCGGGAGCAAAGTCCAAAAGGCTTTCATCCATACAAAATACAATAACACAAAGGAGAATACAACCATGAAAAAGCTTATTGCCATCGTTCTGGTCCTCGTTCTGACCGCCGCCGTAGCCCTGGCCTCCGCCGAAACGCTGGTCGTCGGCGCCACTGCCGTTCCCCATGCCGAGATCCTCGAGCAGGCCAAGCCCCTGCTGGCCGCCAAGGGCGTGGAACTGGAGATCGTTGTGTTTGATGACTATGTGCAGCCCAACCGTCAGCTGAACGACGGCGACCTGGATGCCAACTACTTCCAGCATGTGCCCTATCTGACCAGCTTCAACAGCAGCAACGGCACCAAGCTGGCTGTTCTGGGCGCTGTGCACTATGAGCCCATGGGCATCTACGGCGGCAAGACCGCTTCCCTGGACGCCATCAAGGCCGGCGCTGTCATCGGCATTCCCAACGACCCCTCCAACGAAGTGCGCGCCCTCGAGCTGCTGGCGGCTCTGGACCTGATCGTGCTGCCCGAAGTGTATGACACCACCCTGACCGTGCTGGACATCACCGGCGACCTGAACCCCCTGAAGCTGGATCTGATCGAGATCGCCGCCGAGCAGCTGCCCCGCCAGCTGGCTGACTTCGACTTTGCCGTCATCAACTCCAACTACGCGCTGGAAGCCGGCGTGGAAGTGGTCGGCACCGCTCTGGCCAGCGAAAGCACTGAGGTTTCCTACCCCAACGTGGTCGCCATCCGCGAGGGTGACACCAACCCCGCCCTGGAGATCCTGATCGACGTGCTGCAGAGCGATGAGATCGCCACCTGGATCACCGAGACCTACGGCACCGCCGTGGTTCCCACCACCGTGTATTGATCTTTATCGCACAGGCTCCCCCGGCTTCGGCCGGGGGTTTTTTGCTTGCCCTGCCTTGCGCGCGGGCGCACGGTGTTGTATAATGGTGCTTACCGAAAGGGGACAAGATATATGAGTAAGAAGCATGTTTTGCTGCTGTTTTGCGATCAGCTGCGCCGTGACACCATTCATGCCCTCGGCAATGAGGACATTGTAACGCCCGCGCTGGACGCGCTTTCCCGCGAATCGATGGTCTTTGACCGCGCCTACACGCCCTCCCCCGTCTGCGTGCCCGCGCGCATGTGCATGTATGCCGGTCAGTACTGCAACCGCACCGGCAACAACACCAACAACCGCGCCTCGGTCTATGAGGGCGAGGGCTTTTATTCCGAGTTCACCAAGGCCGGCTACAACAGCTGCTGCATCGGCAAGATGCACTACAACATGGATCTGTACGGGCAGATGGGCTTCCGCAAGCGCCTGACGCAGGAGGAAATGGCCAACCCGCAGAAGGATGATTACACCCGCTGGCTCAAAAGCTCGCCCTACAAAAACGTGTTTGACTACAACGGTCAGCGCACCGAGCTGTATTATGAGCCGCAGGTGAGCCAGCTGCCCATGGAGGCGCACCCCACGCAGTGGATCGGCGACCGGGCGGTGGACTTTATCACTTCCTGCGAGCCGGACAAGGAGCCCATGTTTCTGGTGGCGTCCTTTATCCATCCGCATCCGCCGTTCTGTCCGCCCGCGCCGTGGAACAAGATGTACCGCAAGCCCATCCGCCGCGCCTTTGTGCCGGATAACCCCGCCGACTACGAAAACATGATGCGCAACCGCTACACGTTGGACGCATTCGGCATTTCGCCCCGCCGTCTGGAAACGCTGGTGCAGCATTATTACGCCTGCATCTCCTTTGTGGATTATCAGATCAGCCGCATCGTGCAAGCGCTCAAGGACAAGGGCATGTATGACGACACGGTGATCGTTTTCTCCTCTGACCACGGCGACATGCTGGGCGATTACCGCTCCATGGGCAAGCGCACCATGGTGGACGCCGCCAGCAACATTCCCTTTATGATCAAAATGCCCGGCGAAGCGCCCTGCGAGCGGCACGACCCCGCCTCGCTGGTGGACATTGCGCCCACGCTGCTTTCCGCCGCGGGCATTGACTATGACAAGGCCGAATACGACGGCGTCGACCTGCTTGCCGAGCAGCACGAGGAAGTGTACAGCCAGTACAGCAACGGCACCCTCGGCCTGTACATGGTGGCTTCAGGCAAGGACAAGCTGGTGTATTCCGCCATCGGCAATGAGTATTTCTATTTTGACAGCTTCCCCGACCACAAAAACAAGTATGACCCCGCCAACCCGCGTGTGGCGGAGTTGAAAGCCAAGCTGGACGCGTACATGGCATCCGACAAGTGCACCGAGATCGATGACCGTCCCAACCCGCAGAACCCCTACCGGCAGGAGAAGTACTCCTTCTACCCGCCGCTGGATGACCACATCGAGACCTTTGAGGAAGAGCGTGCGCGCATGCCCAAGGGCTATGAGATCACCCTCGGCGGCAAGCACACGGACTATTGACGAGGACGGGGAAACGAAGCATTCAAGGGGGGACCACGCTTTCCGAAGCCGGAAGGCATAGTTCCCCCTTTGACCCCCTCCGAGAAAGGGCAATGAAAAGTATATAAAAACCCCTGCATCTTGGGACGGTCGAGCCGTCGACGGTGCAGGGGTGTTTTTTAGGCTTTGACGCCTTTTTTGAGCTGTTTGAGCTCCCACAGCATGGAAGAGAAAAACTCACGCACCATGTAATGCGGCAGCGTCACGCGTGAGCTGTGCACAGCCAGACCGGACACACGGACGCCCAGTTCCCTGAAGGCAATGAGGCGCGCGCGGAACAGGTGATAATCATCGGTCACGAGGGCGATCTTTTCCCGCGGTTCGGGCAGCAGGGCGGCGCTGTTCTTCAAATTTTCGATGGTGTTGCGGGAGGTGCATTCCAGCTTGACGCGCGATGCGTCAATGCCCTGCTTTTTCATGCGGTTCAGAATGCTTTCCGCCTCGCTGACCGTTTCGTTTTTGCCCTGACCGCCGCTGGCAACGGCCGTCACCGCCTGATGCGTCTGCATCCACTCGGCGGCGGTATCGGCACGGGCAAACAGCACGGGGCTTTCCGATTTAGCGCCCAGCACGATCAGCGTTTTGGTATCCTCGGGGCAGGAGGCCAGCGCGGCCACCGCCACGCACGTCTCGATGGCGACAAAGCCCAGTGACAGCACCAGGCCAAACAGGTGCAGGATAAAATACACCTGCGGCACGTAAGGAGCGAGACCAAACTGCTTAAAGCCGAAATAGACGATCACGCTGCGCAAAACCATGACGCCGCCCAGCACCAGCCAGAATTTGAGCCCCGACTGATGGAAGCCCGCCTTTTTGCCGCACAGAAAATAATAACCGATGTTCATCACGCCCACGGCAAAGAAGCACAGGTTGGTCACCTGACGCGATACCGCCTGCGCGCGCTCCAGTTTGTCGCCGTCTGCCACACTGATGGCCAGCAGTGTAATGAGCACCAACGCACCCGCAAACAGGGCAAAGCCCCACAAAAACGCCACTCTTTTCCTTTTCACCGCGTTGCCTCCGTTGATCTTTCTGCCCTCACTATAACACAGAAACAAACGTTGGGTCAAGAAACGGAGGAGGGGAGATGTTGGGGCGACCACGCTTTCAGAGCCTGAAAGCATGGTCGCCCCCAAACTCCACCCGAGAAAGGGCATGAAAGGAATATTAAGGGGGAACCACACTTTCCGAAGCCGGAAAGCATGGTTCCCCCTTTGACCCCCTCCGAGAAAGGGCGG
>JAZRWA010000084.1:0-7947 GCA_045599485.1 Clostridia bacterium
GGCTTCCGCTGTCGGCGGTCTGTTCTCTGCTGTCATCATGTTCGTGATGGCCAGCCCCCTGTCCAAGGCGGCTTTGGCGTTCGGCCAGGGCGACCTGTTTGCCATCACCTTCCTGGGCCTGTCCATCCTGACGGTTCTGGACATGGACCACATCCTGACGACCATCATTTCCGGTCTTCTGGGTCTTCTGCTGGCCTGTATCGGTCAGGATCCCCAGGCCGGCGTGACCCGTCTGACCTTTGGTGTCCGCGAGCTGATGGCCGGTGTTGACATGATCCCCGTGCTGATCGGTCTGTTCGCCGTGACCGAGGTCCTCAAGCAGACCAACACCAAGAAGCGTCTGTCTGCTGAAGACGGCGTTGGCGGCACCAACGGCAAGGTCAGCACCAAGATGCCCACTCTCAAGGAGATCTGGGGCGTCAAGTGGGTGCTGCTGCGCTGCTCCGTTGTCGGTACTGTCATCGGCATTCTGCCCGGCGCCGGCGCGACCATCGCTTCCTTCATGTGCTACACCATGGAGAACAAGCTCTCCAAGTATCCCGAAAAGTTCGGTACCGGCATCATCGACGGTATTGCCGCCTCCGAAGCTTCCAACAACGCCGCGACCGGCGGCGCCATGGTTCCCCTGCTGTGCCTGGGTATTCCCGGCGGTAACGCCGCGGCCGTTATGGCTTCCGCTCTGGCACTGAAGGGCGTTCAGATGGGTCCCCTGCTGCTGACCAATCAGCCTGAGTATCTGTCTGCTACCTTCATCACCATGATCATCACCAACATCCTGATGGTTATCGTTGCCATGGGTATTGCAAAGGTCTTCGCCCAGATCCTGGCGATTCCTTACCACTACCTTGGACCGATCATCATCATGCTGGCTGTGATCGGTTCCTACTCCGAAGGCGCCGCGGTCGGCGTGTTCATCATGGTTCTGGCCGGTGCCCTGGGTATTGCCGTTAAGTACATGCACCTCAACAGCGCTGCCATCGTTCTGGGTCTGGTGCTGGGCCGCATGTGCGAGGAGCACTTCAGCCGCGCGTACGTTATGAACCGCGCGAACGTGTTCCAGGCGCTGTTTGGCACCCCCATCGCAGCCGTCGTTATGACTGCCTGCATCCTGATGCTGCTCAGCCCCATCTATCTGAAGCTGATCAAGAAAATGAAGGCCAAGAAGGCTCAGGCTTAATCGCAAATGACAATTTACCCCGCGCTAACCTGCTATTGTGCGGGCGTGCGGGGTATTTCTCTGTTCCTTTTCCGCGCAAAAACAGGGAATAAAAATGCTACTCAGGAGGACATTCAATTGAAGATCGAAAACAATGCAGTCGCCGGCACGCTGGAATCCAGCGATCTGCAGGTGGCAATCGAACCGATCGAGAGCGGCATTGAGCTGGATATCACCTCCAGCGTCATGAATCAGTACGGACGCCAGATCAAGGCGACCGTGATGGAGACGCTGCAGCGTCTGGAAGTGAACAATGCCAAGGTGACGATCGTGGATAAAGGTGCTTTGGACTGCACCATCAAGGCCCGCGTGGAGTGCGCGGTCTTCCGTTCCTGCGGCAAGAGCGATAAAAATCTTCCCTGGGGAGGTGTGCTGAAATGATTCCTCGTCCCAGACCTGAACGTTTCCGCCTGCGCCGTTCCATGATGTTTATGAACGCGCAGAAGCCCGGCCTGATCAAGGACGCCTACATCTACGGTGTGGACTCCATCATGCTGGACCTGGAGGACGCCGTTGCCGAAAACCAGAAGGACGCGGCCCGTTTTTCCCTGTATCATGCCCTGAAGACCATTGACTACGGCGAGACCGAAGTGATCGTCCGTATCAACGGTCTGGATACGCCCCACTGGCAGGAGGACATCCGTGTGTGCGTGGCCGGCGGTGCCGACGGCATCCGCATTGCCAAGTGCGAAAGCGCGCAGGATGTGCTGACCGTGGAAAAGGCCGTGGAGGAAGCCGAAAAGGAATTTGGCGTGGAGGTGGGCCGCACGCTGCTGATGGCCGCCCTGGAAAGCCCCAAGGGCATCCTTAACGCCTATGAGATCTGCGCTGCCTCTCCCCGTATGTTTGGCGTGGCCATCTCCGGCGGTGACTTCCGCAAGTGCATGCAGACCAAGCCCACCGTGAGCGGTGTGGATATGCTGGTGGCCCGCGGTCAGATGCTGATCGCCGCCCGTGCCGCCGGTGTGCAGTGCTTTGACACCGTGTTTACCGATCTGGATGACACCGAGGGCTTCCTGGCCGAGGTGCGCCAGAACAAGGAAATGGGCTTTGACGGCAAGTCGCTGATCAACCCCAAGCAGATCCGTCCCGTGCACGAGATCTTTGCGCCCACCGAGAAGGAAGTGGCGCAGGCCGAAGCATGGGTCAGCGCCTTCCGCGAGGCGCAGGCCAAGGGCATCGGCGTGTTTACTGTCAATGGCAAAATGGTCGACGTGGCCTTTATTCCCGGCGCTGAGCGTACGCTCAAGCTGGCCAAGGCCTGCGGCATGTATGAGGGGGACCTGGTATGAAAAACGCTGTAGGCCGCGATATTCCCGAAAGCCTGCTGACCAATGGCCGTGAGGTGTATCAGGGCAAAAACTACATGGACGGCAAGTACATGCAGAAGGCTGCCCCGAAGACCCGCCGCTATGAGAAGCCTCAGGAGAGCAAGATCGTTGATTCCATCGTGGACGCGCTGAAGGCCGTGGGCGCCAAGAGCGGCATGACCTTCTCCTTCCACCATCATCTGCGCAACGGTGACTATGTGGTCAACATGGTCATGCAGGCCGCCATTGAAGAGCTGGGTCTGGACGAGATCACCATCGCCGCCACTTCTCTGGGCGAGGCGCATGACCCCGTTGCCCGTTACATTGAGGACGGCAAGGTCGTTGCCATCCAGACCAGCGGCATCCGCGGCAAGATCGGTGAGGTCGTTTCCGCGGGCAAGCTGAAGACCCCTGCCATCATCCGCAGCCACGGCGGCCGTCCCCGCGCCATTGAGGCCGGTGAGGTGCACATTGATATCGCCGTGGTGGCCGCCCCCACCAGCGACCTGGTGGGCAACTGCCGCGGCATCGGCGGCAAGTGCAACTGCGGCTCCCTGGGCTATGCCATGACGGACGCCAAGTACGCCGACCACGTGATCGTGGTGACCGACTGCCTGGTGGACTTCCCCAACATGCCCGCCTCTGTGGAGGCCATTGACGTGGACGCCGTGGTGGTGGTCGATTCCATCGGCAACCCCAAGAAGATCGCTTCCGCCGCTGCCCGCATCAGCCAGAACCCCCGCGACCTGATGATGGCCGAGAACGTGGCAAAGGTGATCGCCTCCACCCCCTATTTCAAGGATGGTTTCTCCTTCCAGACCGGCGTGGGCGGCCCCTCCCTGGCGGCCAACCTCTTCCTGGAGCAGGAGATGAACAAGCGCGGCATCAAGATGGGCTGGGCCATCGGCGGCATCTGCGGCCCCATGGTGGAAATGCTCAAGAAGGGCCTGGTCGGCAAGGTCATTGACGTGCAGGACTTTGACCTGGACGCCGTGAACAGCATCAACCAGACGCCCGGCCACTATGAGATGAGCGCGAGCCAGTATGCCAACCCCGCCAACAAGGGCGCCTTTGTCAACAAGCTGGACTTTGTGGTGCTGGCGGCGCTGGAGATCGATACCGGCTTTAACGTGAACGTGCTGACCGGTTCGGACGGCGTGCTGCGCGGCGCCCCCGGCGGACATCCCGACACGGCGGCGGGCAGCAAGTGCTGCATCATCGTGACCCCCCTTGTGCGCGGCCGCATGGCGACCGTCTGCAAGAACGTGGTGACCGTGACCACCCCCGGCGACTGCGTGGACGTGCTGGTGACCGATTACGGCATCGCCGTCAACCCGCTGCGCCCCGACCTGATCCAGTGCCTGGACGAAGCCGGCATCCCGCATGTGACCATTGAGTCCCTGCAGGAGAAGGCCTACAGCCTGGTCGGTACCCCGGATGACCTGGAATGGGAAGACAAGGTCGTTGCTGTGCTGGAAGCCCGCGACGGCACCATTCTGGACGTTGTACGCAAGATCAAGCCCGTAAAGCTGTAATCATCATTCATTCAGGAAAGGAGTCATCATCATGGCATACTCGGTCGCACCTGTTTCCGCGTCCAATAAACGCGCGATGGCGGCTGTGGAAAAGCTCCTGATTCAGGAAGGCATCAGCAGGGACGCCCATCTGGACTATACCTGCGGTGTATATGATGATGACTTCAACCTGTGTGCCACCGGCAGCTGCTTTGCCAATACCCTGCGGTGTATGGCAGTGGACCACCGGCATCAGGGGGAAGGGCTGATGAACCTGGTCGTGACGCATCTGTGCGAGGTGCAGGCGGAAAGAGGCAACATGCATCTTTTCCTCTATACCAAGCCGAAGAGCGCGGGATTTTTTCAGGATCTGGGCTTTTATGAGATCGCCCGTGTGCCCGACAAGCTGGTCTTTATGGAAAACCGGCGTACGGGCTTTGCGGACTGGCTGAAAAGCCTTCGGCGCAGCGATACGCCGAGGGAAAAGACTGCCGCGGTCGTCATGAATGCCAACCCCTTCACCCTGGGCCATCGGTACCTGCTGGAGCAGGCTTGCGAAGCCGCCGGGACGGTACACCTGTTTGTGCTGAGCGAAAACTTCGGTCCCATCCCCGCCGCCGACCGCAAACGGCTGGTGGAGCGGGGGACGGCGGACATGAAGCGCATCGTACTGCACGACAGCGGACCCTATATCATTTCCGCGGCTACCTTTCCCGGGTATTTTCTCAAAGACAGCGACGAGGTATCCCGGGTGCATGCCAGTTTGGATCTGAAGATCTTTTGCCGCATTGCGGAGGCGATGAACATCGGCATCCGCTTTGTGGGCGAGGAGCCCTTCAGCCATGTGACCGGCCTGTACAATCAGGTGATGACGGAAGAATTGCCCGCAGCCGGCATCGATTGCCGGATCATTCCGAGAAAAGAACAAAACGGCACGGCCATCAGCGCCAGCGCCGTCCGGCAGGCCGTGCATGATGACCGGCTGGAAGAAGTACGGCACATGCTGCCGGAAACGACCTGGAACTACCTGACGGGGGCGGAAGGACAGGCGGCGGTGACCGCCCTCCGCGCCAGCGATCACGTGATCCATCACTGAGGAGGACGTTCATGGCGGAGGCAACGCTGAATGATGTGCTGGCCGCCCGCGAGCGGCGGGTGGAGCAGCAGCAGAAAATGCTTCGCGCTGATGATCTGCCGCTCATCAGCTTTACGCTGAACATCGCGGGACCTGTCAAGGACGACGCCTGGGCCCGATACGCGTTCACAGAGGGCAGGACGGCCCTGAAGGCGGCGCTTGTCAGCTTTGGCTATCCCATCCGGGCGGAGGAAGAGACAAGCTCGCCCGCCGGCTTTGAATGGATGGCGGCGGTGGACGCGAGAAGCGACCGGCTGAAAAGCCTGTGCGTATCCATTGAGGACGGCAGCCGACTCGGACGCCTGTTTGATATGGATGTCATCGACAGGGACGGACTCAAAATTCCCCGAACAGAAGAAAGAACCTGTCTGGTTTGCGGAAAACCGGGACGGGGATGCGCCTCCCGCAGGCTGCATCCGCTGACGGAGATCCGCGCCGAGACGATACGCATCATCCAGGAGCATCGTGTGGCGGCGCAATCCGAGCGGATGGCCTCGCAGGCGGTGCAGTCCCTGCTGGATGAGGTGTGCACCACCCCCAAGCCCGGGCTGGTGGACCGCTGCAACAACGGCAGCCACAGGGACATGGACATCTATACCTTCAATGCCAGTGCCGCTGCCCTGTGGCCCTATTTTCAGCGCTGCTTCCTGACGGGAGCGGAAATGCGGAAAGAGCCGGCAGCCGACGTTTTTTTGAAGCTGCAGCACCTGGGGCTGGAAGCGGAAAGGACGATGCTGCGGGCGACCGGCGGCGTGAATACGCACAAGGGCGCCATCTTTACGCTGGGGCTGATGTGCGGCGCGGCGGGACGGACGCTGACCGAGGACCCGGGGGAAGAACCCGCCGGTCTGACGCAGTGGCTGACGGCCTGTGCCGAGCTGGCGCAGTACAGCGTTTCATCAAACGGGGAGGAGACCCACGGAGACAGGATACTCAGGGAGTACGGCGTCGGCGGCATCCGCAGGGAGCTGTCCGAAGGCCTGCCCTCGGTGACAAAAGTGGGTCTGCCGGCACTGCAAAAGGCACGGCAGCAGGGAATGAACCTGAACGACAGCTGCGTGTACACGCTGCTTGCATTGATCGCGGCGGTGCAGGACACCAACATGATCGCGCGCGGCGGGGTGCAGCTGGCTGAAGAGGCCCGGCAGAGGACGAAAGCCCTGCTGAAACGGGCGGAAAAAACAGTTCCGGACAAGGAAGAACTGGACGAACTGGAACGGTTTTTTATGCTGAACCGGCTGTCACCGGGCGGCTGTGCCGATCTGCTGGCGGCCACCCTGCTGGCGGATCGCCATATGTGCGAACAAGAATCACTTTGAAATAAACAAGGAGGCGTTTTCCATGCTGAAACTGTATGAAAGCGGTGTTTACCTGCTCAATGGCCGCGAGATCGTGACCGACGCGCAGGAAGCGGCTCAGCGGGTGGGACATCCCGTTGAAGGCGCTGAAAAGGGTACCATTGCTTACGGCATCCTCGAAGCCCATAACAAGAGCGGTGACATGAATCACCTGCAGATGCGCTTTGACAGCCTGACCAGCCATGACATCACCTATGTCGGCATCATTCAGACGGCCCGTTCCAGCGGCATGAAGAAGTTCCCGATGCCTTATGTGCTGACCAACTGCCACAACAGCCTGTGCGCTGTCGGCGGCACCATCAACGAGGACGACCACATGTTTGCCCTCTCCGCCGCCCACAAGTACGGCGGTATCTATGTGCCCACCAACATGGCGGTCATTCACAGCTTCAACCGTGAAATGATGGCCGGCTGCGGCCGCATGATCCTGGGCAGCGACAGCCACACCCGTTACGGCGCGCTGGGTACCATCAGCGTGGGCGAGGGCGGCGGCGAGCTGGCCAAGCAGCTGGTGGGCCGCACCTATGACGTGGCCCGCCCCGGCGTGATCCTGGTCTATCTGGACGGCGAACCCCGTCCCGGCGTTGGTCCTCAGGACGTGGCGCTGCAGATCTGCGGCGCGGTGTACGCCAACGGCTATGTCAAGAACAAGGTGATGGAGTTTGTGGGCCCCGGCGTCAGCAAGCTGCCCATGGAATACCGCAACGGCATTGACGTAATGACCACCGAAACGACCTGCTGGTCCTCCATCTGGGAGACCGACAGCGCCACCGAGGAATACCTGGCCATCCACGGCCGTCCCGAAGCCTACAAGAAGATGGAGCCTGCCGATGTGGCCTATTATGACGGCTGCGTGTATGTGGACCTGTCCACCGTGGAGTGCACCATCGCGCTGCCCATGCATCCCAGCAACACCATCACCATCCGTGAGCTGCTGGAGAACCCCAAGGACATCCTGTTTGAGTGCCAGGAGAAGGCCAACCGCCAGATCGTGGGCGCCAAGCTGGACCTGGTCAGCAAGGTGCATGACGGCGGCGTGTGGGTGCAGCAGGGCCTGGTGGCCGGCTGCAGCGGCGGTACGTTTGACAATGTGTGCGCTGTGGCGGATATTCTGCGCGGCCACTCCACCGGCAACGGCGAGTTCACCATGAGCGTGTATCCCGGCAGCATGCCTGCCTATCTGCAGCTGCTCAAGAACGGCGCGCTGGCCGATATCGGCGCCGCCGGTGCCATCATCCGCGAATGCTTCTGCGGCCCCTGCTTCGGCGCGGGCGATACCCCCGCCAACGACGAGCTGTCCATCCGTCATACCACCCGCAACTTCCCCAACCGCGAGGGCAGCAAGCCCGGCGAGGGCCAGATGTGCGGCGTGGCCCTGTTGGACGCCCGCTCCATTGCCGCCACCGCCATCAAC
>JAZRWA010000085.1:0-12175 GCA_045599485.1 Clostridia bacterium
TGCCCACGCCGCCCCCACCGCCCGTGCCCACGCCGACCCCGACGCCCGAACCCACCCCCACGCCGGTGCCCACACCCACGCCCATGCCGACGTTTGAGGCCTCCGCTTCCGCGGAGACCGATCCTTCAGCGCTCAAGATGACCGGCACCGTCTATCAGGACGGCAAAAAGGTCACTTCCTTCCTGCGCAAAAACACCATCAGCATGCTCGACCCCCGCGATTATGATGCCTACGGCAAAGGCGTGTTTGCCTTCCGCAGCACCAACTTCCGCCAGAACGCCGTCTCCGGCACGGTCGATGTCCGTCAGCAGACGCTGTCCATCGAATGGAAATTCGAGCTCGGCAGCCTCAAGACCTCGGACAACGGCACCCTGTACGGCGTCGGCTGCACCGGTCAGCCCGCCATTGTGCAGTGGGCACAGGCGTTCCGTGAAAAGTGGATGAACATCTACGAGGCCAAGCGCGGCGTTTCCGCCCTCAAGGAGGTCATCTTCGGCGCGCAGGACGGCAACATCTACTTCCTCGACCTGACCGACGGCACCCCCACGCGCGATCCCATCAAGCTGGGCTACCCCATCAAATCCTCGGTCAGTGTCGACCCCTACGGCTACCCGCTGCTGGCCGTCGGCCAGGCCATTTCCCGCCTGCCCAAGGGAACGGGCAAGATCGGCTACCATGTCTACAGCCTGCTGGACGGCAAGGAGCTGCTCTTCATCGACGGCCGTTCCTCCGGCTCCCAGAGCCAGTACGTCAACAACGGTGCCTTTGACTCCTCCGCGCTCATCGACCGCGGCACTTCCACCCTCATCATGGGCGGCGAAAACGGCCTGATCTATACCGTATCGCTCGATCCCCTGTTCAATTACCGCGATTCCGCCGGCAATCTGCTCGACAAAGCCACCATCAAGCTCAACAACAGCTCTGTGGTGCTCAAGACCAAGTCCGGCACCGAGACCGAAAACAAGACCGGTATTGAGACCAGTTTGGCCATGTACGGCCGGTACCTGTACACCGCCGATACCCACGGCATCCTGCAGTGCATCGATACCGACACCATGACTGCCGTATGGGCCGCCGATGTGGGCGACAACACCGATGCCGCCCTTGCGCTGGACATGGATGAAAACGGCACCGTCTCCCTCTACACCGGCAACACGGCCTATGCCCGCAACAAGAGCAAAACGCCCGTCACCCTGCGCTCCCTGAACGCGCTCACGGGCGAGAGCAACTGGACCTACACCGTCTCCTGCGCCTACAACGCCGATCAGCTTTCCGGCCTCAAGGCCAGCCCGCTGGTGGGCGACAACGCCATCGATGATCTGGTCATCTTCACCGTCAACATGACGGACGGCGGCAAAAAGTCCCGCGTTATCGCCCTGAACAAGCAGACGGGCAAGCTCGTCTGGGAGCAGGTGCTGGACTGCAACGCTGTCTCCAGCCCCGTGGCCGTCTATAACGCCGAAGGCGAGGCGTGGGTCATTCAGGCCGGTCAGGACGGCGTGCTCCGCCTGATGAACGGCCGTACCGGTGCCGTCCTGTCCACGCTCGATCTGGGCGGTGAGATCCAGGGCAGCCCCGCAGTCTATAACGATATTCTTGTCATCGGTACCTGTTCCAAGAACAACGCCTGCATGTACGGCATTCGTATCTACTGACGCAAAAACGTTGCGTCATCAAAAATACAAAACCGGAGGCGATTCCCATGGAAAAGAAGTATCTCGTAGCTCTCGACCAAGGCACCACTTCCTCCCGCGCTGTCATTTTTTCTTTCGACGGCGCCATCGTTGCGTCCAGCGGTGAGGAATTCCCCCAGCATTATCCTCAGCCCGGCTGGGTGGAACATGACCCTGAGGACATCCTGCGCACCCAGATCAATTCTCTGCGCGCCGCCGTCAAAAAAGCCAAGATCGACCCCGCCGAAATCGCTGCCATCGGTATCACCAACCAGCGCGAGACCACCCTGCTGTGGGACCGCAAAACCGGCAAGTGCCTCTACAATGCCATCGTGTGGCAGTGCCGCCGCACGGCTGATTACGTCGAAGACCTCAAAGCCCAGGGCATGACCGACCTCATCCGCGAAAAGACCGGTCTGGTAGCCGATGCCTACTTCAGCGGCACCAAGCTCAAGTGGCTCATCAACCACCTCAACTGCCGCGAGCGCGCCGAAAACGGCGACCTTTGCTTCGGCACCATCGACAGCTTCCTGGCCTGGCATCTGGTCGAGGGTCATCCCCATGTCACTGATGCCACCAACGCCGGCCGCACCATGCTGTTCAACATCCGCACCCAGCAGTGGGATGACGACCTGCTCAACATGCTGCACGTTCCCGCCGCCGTACTGCCCGAAGTGGTGGACAGCGCGCAGGTCATCGGTATGCTGGATAAAGACATCCTCGGCACGCCCATTCCCGTGGCCGCCATCGCCGGCGACCAGCACGCCAGCCTGTTCGGTCAGGCCTGCTTCTACAAGGGCATGGCCAAGAACACCTACGGCACCGGCTGCTTTATGCTGATGAACGCAGGCGAAGAGTTCTCCCTGTCCGATCACGGTCTGCTGACCACCGTGGCCTGGCGTCTCAACGGCAAGCCCACCTACGCGCTGGAGGGCAGCGTCTTCATGGGCGGCGCCACCGTGCAGTGGCTGCGTGACGAGATGAAGTTTGTCGCCAACGCCGCGGACAGCGAAAAGCTGGCCACCTCCATCGCCGGCAACAACAACGTTTATCTGGTGCCCGCCTTCACCGGTCTGGGCGCCCCCCACTGGAGCATGTACGCCCGCGGCACGCTGTTTGGCATGACCCGCGGTACCGGTCACGCCGAGATCGTCCGTGCCGGTCTGGAAAGCATCGTCTATCAGAGCCACGACCTGTTTACCGCCATGGCTGCCGATATCGGCCACACCCCCGCCGTGCTGCGTGTGGACGGCGGCGCCGCGGCCAATGCTTTCCTGATGCAGTTCCAGTCCGATATCAGCCGCGTGGCGGTCGAACGCCCCGCCGTGCTGGAAACCACCGCCCTGGGCGCCGCCATGCTGGCAGGTCTGGCCGTCGGTGTGTATCCTTCCCTGGATGCCACGGCTGAAAGCCGCCGTACCGCCCGCCGCTTTGACCCGCAGATGGAAGTGGCAGAGCGCGACCAGCTGCTGCGCGGCTGGCGCCGTGCCGTGGATTCCGTGCTCTATTGGGCCAATCACGAATAATTCTCCGGAGGTATTGTTATGAAGCTGATTATCGCCATCGTTCAGGATGAGGACGCGTCCCGCCTGATCTCCGCCTTGATGAACGACGATTACCGTGTCACCAAGCTGGCTACCACCGGCGGCTTCCTGCGTGCCGGCAACACCACGCTGCTGGTGGGCGTCGACGATGACCGCTTTGACAATTGCATGTCCATCATCGAAAAGCTTTGCAAAAGCCGCAAGCAGATGGCCGCTTCCCCCGTCACCGCCGGCAGTGCGGCCGGCATGTATGCGCCCATGCCCATTGAAGTCACCGTGGGCGGCGCCACCGTGTTTGTAATGGAAGTGGCTCAGTTTGCCAAATTCTGATTTTATCCTTCTGCCCGCCGGGAGCTTTACCGCTCTCGGCGGGCCGCAGCAGCAGCTGATGAACAGCGTGCGTGCCGGCACCCTGCCGCACGCCGTGCTGCTGCTGGGCATGCCCGGCACGGGCAAGCGCGCGCTGGCCCGTCATCTTGCCGCCGCGCTGCTTTGCACCGGCGAAGGCGAACGCCCCTGCATGCGCTGCCGCGCCTGCAAGCGTGTGGCCGCGCGCACGCACAGCGATCTTTTAATGCCCGATGCGGGCGAAAACGACCGTACCATCAAAGTCGACCAGCTGCGCGATATCATCCGCGCGCTGTCGATGCATGCCGGTGAGGGCGGCCGTCGTGTGGTATTGCTGGAAAACGCCCACCGCATGAATCTGCAGGCGCAGAATGCCCTGCTCAAATCCCTGGAAGAGCCGGATGAGGACACTACCTTTCTGCTCACCGCCTCCTCCGAAGCGCAGCTGCTGCCCACCGTACGCAGCCGCTGCCGTGTCACGCGCATTCCGCCGTGGGAAACCCCGCGGATCGAACAGGAACTGCTCCGCCGCGGCTGCGACGCCGCGCAGGCGCACGAACTGGCTGAAATATCCCTGGGCAGTCTGGGCAGCGCGATCGAGCACATGAGCTCCCCTGCCTTCGCTGCCCTCCGGGAAACCGTTGAGAGCACCTTTTTTTCGGTCACCTCCGCGCAGGATGTACCGCTCTTTTCAACGCGCCTCAAAGACAGCAAGGACAGCGCTGCTGACCTGCTCGACCTGATGGAGCAATTGTGCCACGAGTATCTGCTCCATGCCCATGGGCTCGGCGCTGCGCCCCGGCTTTCAAAAGCCCGCTCCGCGGACAAATGGGAAAACGCATCGCCCCGCGCCCTTGAAAACGCTTTGGACGGCATCATTGCCGCTCGCAAATATAAAGAAGCCAACGTCTCCTGGCAAGCCATTGCCGAAAGACTGTTGTATTTGATTTCGGAGGAAATTGTATGACCACCATCGTAGGCGTTCGTTTCCGCAACGCCGGCAAACTTTATTATTTTGATCCCGGCAAGCTTTGGCCCACCGCGGGCGACGCTGTCATTGTCGAAACCACCCGCGGCATCGAATATGCCGAGGTCGTCACCGGCGTGCAGGAGGTGGAGGACGGCCAGCTTTCCCACCCGCTGACCCCCATCCTGCGCGTGGCTACCGCCGAGGATGCCCGCCGCAACGCCGAAAATCAGGTCAAGCGTGCCGAAGCACACGATATCTGCCTCAAGAAGATTCAGGAGCACAAGCTGGAAATGAAGCTTGTCAGCGTTGAATATACCTTTGACGGCAGCAAGATCATCTTTTATTTTACCGCCAACGGCCGTGTGGATTTCCGCGCGCTGGTCAAGGACCTGGCCTCCGTGTTCAAGACCCGCATCGAGCTCAAGCAGATCGGCGTCCGCGACGAGGTCAAAATGCTGGGCGGTCTGGGCATCTGCGGACGCCCCGTGTGCTGCTCCCAGTTCATGAGCGATTTCCAGCCTGTCTCCATCAAAATGGCCAAGGAGCAGAACCTGTCGCTCAACCCCACCAAGATCAGCGGCGTCTGCGGCCGTCTGATGTGCTGCCTTAAATATGAAGAAGATCATTACGAAGCCACCCGCAAGCGCATGCCCCGCATCGGCCGTGATGTCATCACCCCTGACGGCATCGGCTGCGTGCAGGATATCAACGTGCTCAAGGAGACCGTGCGTGTCCGCATCGTGAAGGGTGATTCCAGCGAGACCAACGATTATCCCCTGGCCGATATCCAGCGCATCGGCGGCAAGCCCGTTCCTGCCCCCGTCGCAGCTGCCGAAAACACTGCCGAACCGGATGAGGAGCTGCTCCCCACCGCCGAGACCGTCGTCGACGCCCCCGATGTTCCGCTGGACGAAGAATAAATCATCACATTGAATTGAAAGAAGGATCTCCACATGGCTGAAAGCCGCAAGGACGAAATCATCCGTCTGCAGAACGAAATCATCCAGTCCATGGCCAAGAGCAATCTGCGCTCTGTCTATAATGATTTCTTCAGTGCTCCCAAAGCGCCCGCCCCCGCTGCTCCGGAAAAGAGCACTGCCTCCGCCAAAGCACCCGAGGCGACCGCCACCTCCGATGGCAACGGCCGTGCCGAAACAGACGCCAAAGCACAGGAAAATCCGCCCGAGAAGCTGGAGGATCTGCTCAAGGAGCTCAACGGCTACATCGGCCTTGATACCGTCAAGGAAGAGATCGACACGCTGGTGCACTGGGTCCAGATCGACAAAAAACGCCGTGAGGTCGGTCTGCCGCAAAACGACCTCTCCCTGCACATGGTGTTCAGTGGCAACCCCGGTACCGGCAAGACCACCATCGCGCGCATCCTCTCCCGCATCTTCCATTCCCTGGGCATTCTGTCCAAGGGGCAGCTGGTCGAAGTGGATCGCGGCGACCTGGTCGCGGGCTATGTCGGTCAGACCGCCATCAAAACAAAGGATGCCATCAACAAAGCCATGGGCGGCGTGCTCTTCATTGACGAAGCCTACGCCCTGACCAACCGCGGTGAAAACGATTACGGCACCGAGGCGGTGGATACCCTGCTCAAAGCCATGGAGGATCACCGTGACGACCTCATCGTCATCGTGGCGGGCTACATCGAGCCCATGGAGGAGTTCATCCATTCCAACCCCGGTCTGGAAAGCCGTTTCAACCGCTATATCGACTTCCCGGATTACACCCTGGACGAGATGATGGCCATCTTCGATATGCGCTGCAGCAAGGCCGGCTACACCATGGATGACGAAGCCCGCTGCGCCGCCCGCTCCGTCATTGCCCGTGAAAGCACTGCCGATGTCAAAGGCTTCGGCAACGCCCGCGGCGTGCGCAACCTGTTTGAAGCTTCCATTGCCCGTCAGGCGGACCGTCTGGGCGAGACCGAGGGCGACCTGACCCGTGAAATGCTCATGGCGCTCCTGCCTGAGGACATCACCGGCGAAAAGCCCGCCCCCGCCACGGAGGCTGCACCGAACGATGAAGATCCCGCTCCCGCCGATGAGGCCGCCCCTTTGGAATAATTCCATAACCTTCCTTTTCAAGTGCCGTTCGCGGCACTTTTTTAGCGTTTGACGCAGTGTAAACACGAACGTTAACAAATATTTATAATCGTTATTGACAACAAAGTCCGTACATTATATAATACATTCCGTCGCAATTTCCCTATTTTTTTATTTGGAGGCTCTTCATGAAGAAGTTCTTCGACCTGCGGGCGAACGGTACCAATACCCGTACCGAGATCATCGCCGGCGTCACCACCTTCGCCACCATGGCGTACATCCTGGTGATCCAGTCCAGCTGGATGACCGCCGCCGGCATGAACGGCACCGGCGTTATGCTGGCCACCGCTCTGGTCTCCGGTCTGGCGACCCTGATCATGGGTCTGTATGCCAAAATGCCCTTCGCGCTGGCTCCCGGCATGGGCACCAACGCCATCCTGGCCTTCACGCTGGTTGCCGGCGGCATCTGCACCTGGCAGCAGGGTCTGACCTGGGTGTTCATCTCCGGCTGCATCTTCCTGCTCCTCTCCGTCTTCAAGATCCGTGAAAAGGTTGTCGAATGGATCCCCAAGGTGCTCAAAGTCGGCGTCGGCGCTTCCGTCGGTGCCTTCCTGATCCGCCTGTCCCTGGTCAACGGCAACATGATCTCCGTCGCCGGCACCTCCTACGCGCTGAATCTGGAGTTCTCCGATCCCGCCGTACTGCTGGCCTGGATCGGTCTGGCCATCACCCTGATCCTCTACTTCCTGCGCATTCACATCAACGGCAAGACCTACCACATCCGCGGCTCTCTGCTGATCTCCATCATCCTGATCACCATCATCGGCATCCCCATGGGCGTGGTCAGCGTGCCTTCTTCCATCATCACGCAGAATGCCTTCTCCTCCCTGGGCGATGTGGTCTTCAAGCTGGACTTCGCCGGCGCCTTCATCCCCGCCATGTTCGTTTACATCCTCATGTTCTTCATGAGTGACTTCTTCTCCACCCTGGGCACCGCTCTGGGCGTGGCCGGCAAGGCCGGTATGCTGGACAAGGACGGCAACCTGCCCGCCATCGGCAAGATCTTTCTGGTCGACTCCTGCGCCACCGTGGTGGGTGCCGCCTGCGGTCTGACCACCGTGACCACCTATGTTGAGTCCGCTTCCGGCGTGGAAGCCGGCGGCCGCACCGGCATGACCGCCGTGGTCACCGCCATCTGCTTCTTCCTGAGCATGCTGTTTGCTCCTCTGTTCCTCATGGTGCCCAACGCCGCCACCGCTCCCGCTCTGATCATCATCGGTATCTCCATGATGCAGACCCTCAAGGATGTGGACTTCAAGAACGTTGAATGGTTCCCCGTCGGCCTCATGCTGATCGTGTCCATCTTCGGCGGCATCGCCAACGGCATTGCTCTGGGTCTGGTGGCCTACTGCCTCACCCACTATGCCCGCTACCTGTTCACCCCCAGCAAGGCCAAGTGCCCCAACATGCTGACCCTGGTGATCACCATCCTCTGCTGCCTGCAGTTCATCAAGTAATTCTTGTCCCCCTGGGCCGGGTTCTCCCCGGCCCTTTTTTAAACGAAAGGAATAAGAATCATGCAGATCATCAAAAACAAAAACCGCTCCCGCCTGATCAAGGCCGCCAAGGGCCTCATCCCCTGCGATGTTTCCATCGATAACGTGCAGCTGGTCAACGTCCTCACCGGCGAAATTTACCCCGCTGGCGTGGATATTCTGGATGGCGTGGTCGTCCGTGTGCGCGAAGGCGGCCGTCCCTGCACCCCCGCTGCCGCCCAGGCCGTTGACGGTCAGGGCAAGTACCTGCTCCCCGGCTTCATCGATGTGCACATGCACGTTGAATCCACCATGATGGTCCCCGAAAACTTCGGCAAGGCCGCCGTGGTCTGGGGCACCACCACCGCCGTGACCGACCCCCACGAGATCGCCAACGTCATGGGCGTCGCCGGTGTCAAGTACATGCTCGATTCCGCCAAGCGCTCTCCCCTGCGCATCTACACCCTGGCTCCCAGCTGTGTGCCCTCTGTGCCCCATCTGGAAGGCGCCGGCGCCGCGTTCTTTGCCAAGGAAGTGTCCGAGCTGCTAGCCGAGGACGGCATGATCGGCGTGGCCGAAGTGATGGATTACATCGGCGTCATCAACGATGATCCCCGCATGCACGATATCATTCAGGCCGGTCTGGATGTGGATGGCTTCATTCAGGGCCATGCTCCCTGCGTTTCCGGCGATGACCTGTGCGCCTACCTGTGCGGCGGCCCCGTCAGCGACCACGAAGTGCGCGCCGCCGGCGAGCTGGTCGAAAAGCTCCGTCTGGGCATGCACGCCAACATCAAGTCCTCCTCCCTGTCCGACACCGTGCAGGAGTTCATCAAGGGCGTCAAGAACGTGCCCATCCGCGACAACGTATCCATCTGCACCGATGACGTGCACGCGGCCGACCTGCTTTCCACCGGTCACATCAGCCACGTGGACAACGAGTGCGACAAGGGCGGCATCTCCTCCATGGATGCCATCCGCTTTGCCACCTACAACGCCGCCCGCGAGCTGCGTCTGGAGGATGGCGGCTGTGTTGCCCCCGGCTATGTGGCCGACCTGCAGATCGTATCCGACCTGACCTTTGCCAACCGCCCCGACATGGTCTTTGTGGCGGGCAAAATGGTGTCCAAGGATGGCGTACTGACCACCGAAAAGGCCGTCAAGGCGGTCGAGCCCGGCGTCAACACCGTCAACATTCCGCAGATCACCTCTCCCGACGTCTTCGGCATCTCCTCCGACAAGGCCGAAGAAAAGCTGCTCGTCTTCTCCGCTGCCCGTGCCAACATGCAGCCCGGTCAGAAGCTGGTCTACCGCTCCTTCCCCGTGGAAAACGGCAAGGTCGTCATTCCCGACATCAAGGAAAACCAGTTCATTTCCGTCGTCAACCGTCACGGCTCCGGCGACATGACCACCGTCATTTGCTCCGATTTCTGCCTGATGCACGGTTGCGTGGCCTCCAC
The DNA here is from genome assembly GCA_045599485.1 of Clostridia bacterium. Classification (GTDB taxonomy): domain Bacteria; phylum Bacillota; class Clostridia; order Christensenellales; family Aristaeellaceae; genus SFMI01. The sequence continues at coordinate 9,582 of JAZRWA010000085.1, forward strand.
CATCAGCCATGACTCCCACAACATGACCATTGCCTACACCGACCCCAAGGACGCCTATGTGGCGGCCAAGGCGCTCGAAAAGATGGGCGGCGGCATGGTGTATGTGGAAAACGGCGAGGTCGTCAACGCCCTGCCCCTGCCCGTAGCCGGTCTGATGAGTCCCCTGCCCGTGGATGAGATCGCCCCCGTCATCGCCGCCATGGACGAGGCCGTCATGAAGGCTTCCGATTACCGCAGCCCCATGCTGCTGGCCATCGCCATCCTCGCCTTGCCCGTGCGCCCCGGCATCATCATTACCGACCGCGGCATCATCCGCGGCGAGACCCTCGAGTTCATCCCCCAGCGTCTGGAGGACTAATAGGTTTTCTCGGGGAAACCACGCTTTCCATGCCGGAAAGCATGGTTTCCCCGAACCCTTTCCGAGAAAGGGCAGTGATTATTCATAATTTAAAAACACTCCTGCTCCATTGATTGTTGTTGGTAATCAATCATCAGCGCAGGAGTGTTTATATTTGATATGCCTTTATTTTGCGGATACAAGCGTCATTGAGGTTCCATCTTCATCCATCAATGTATCAAATCCCGCCATCTTCAGATATGCTTCACCAATGATGCATAGATCCAGCATGGCATCACCCGAGATTTCAATGGCAACGTCTTCCATTGTACCGTGCAGGATTGCCTTCATGGACATATCAAACATATCCGTTTTGTCTTCCAATCCTTCGAACTTCATTAGTAAGGCAAGCCAAAAACCAAGATTATCACTGCCGAATACAATGCACGGCTCTTCACGTACATTCGTTCCGTAATCCTTCATGTGATCTTTGCCGCCAATTCCTGTAAACTTATAACTCGTGCCGTCCAGTTCGATCGTCATCTATGTGATGCCAAGATACTTTTTAGCCGAGTAACTGACCCAAAGCCTCCAAAATGCACTCGGGTTCTTCGAGTAATAATCAACAACAATAATGTCGCTGTAAAGGTAGGACGGATAATCTACCAGAGATTTCGGATGCTAAAACTGTGATATACCAATAACGGAATTTATGAATGCATTTCCATCATTGTTGATGTCAACTTCCAACAACGCGTTACCCTTTAAGGAACCAAGGTTCAGACTTGATGATGCGAAAGCCGTTGTCACCATCATCATTGTCATCACCATAACCATCAGTACCGCTATACCTCTTCTCATCATACTCTTCTCCTCCGGCAGTATCTTTCTGTTTGGTGTACTCTTGCGCAGATAATATCCATCATCTGATTCAAATATCCCCCTGCACAACATGCGTTGCATCGATTTTTCCGCTTTTCTGCTTCACCTTACTGTTTTTTGCATCAATCGTGACCATCTACTCTTATTTCGTTGCAATTTGAGTAACAACGAATTCAACAACGCATTCTCTGTTAATATTTTCGGTTATAACAGTGATAGTAGTTGTTGCCGTTTCTATCACAGATTTAACCACAACCTTACCGTTTGCTACTGCTTTTGTAAGATCGGAAACTGTTAAGTCATAATTAAACTGAGATGCCTTATCTACAAATTCGGCCGTTCGATTAGGTGTTCCACTATAACCATAAGCTTTTACAAAATATTCTTCCATTTTGATAAATTGTTCCATATTGTTATCATTGCCAACTCTCTGCATTCCTTGTATACTCGTCAGTTTATCGTAACGATTAAACGTAAAAAGTAGTGTACAATTAGCTCCTCCAACGTCAGTGAGAAAACCAGGTTTACCAATATCAGGCGACTTAAAAGAAAGCGTGCCATCAGCATTGTTAATAGCATTAAAACCAAAAGCTTTCATATCTGTATAGGTTGCATCCCAACCAATGTCAATGAATGGAACAGCATACTTCTTTAGATTACCAGATCCAGCAGGGGTGAAGTCGGCAGCCAATGCCGCATTACACATGACGAGCAACAACATGATAACCATGAGCATAGAAATGAATTTCGCGTTGAAAATATCTCTTTTCATTTTCTTTCTTCCCTTTCTCTTAACCAATTCACAAATCAATAATTCATGTTTCTCTTGAATTCTATACTGTAGATATTATTGGGGGTTACCTTTAATAGGCTTCGGACACCGCGCATTGGCAGGAATATGCCATGGGGAACCTTTCTTGTCTTGCGTAGCTCCCTAAATCATACCAGCAACACACCATTTTCGAATAGTATCTTGAGAGTATCCCCAAATCTCATGAGCTCTTTTAGTGCCCATGTCAGCCATCATGCATCCTCCTTTCTTTTCGTAGTAGTCAATACAATAACCTTTTCTTTTTTCAACGATCGTTAAATTCATTGTAATTTTATGACATTCTGTCATATTTGTCAACCCCATTTTATGACATAATGTCATTGAGGTGAGGACATGAAGACCCGTTTACACACGCTGCGGAAGCAAAAAAAGCTGTCCCAGATCGCCGTGCAAATGGCCACAGGCATCGATCAGGCGCTGCTTTCCAAGTTTGAAAACGGTCAGCGTGTGCCGCCGGTGGAAACCCTTCTCACCCTTGCCGATTTTTATCAGGTCAGCATCGATTACCTGCTCCATCGAACGGACAGACCCGAGATCAACAAA